>JAEEZH010000186.1 GCA_016288495.1 Lachnospiraceae bacterium | reverse complement strand
TTGGTACCGGTGATCTCCACACCCATACGGTTCTTGAATGAAACCGCTATGATCGGCTCTGATATGTGTTCATAGAAAACCACCTTTATCTTGACGGTAAAGGAATCCCCTTTTATAAGGGTATTGGTTATCTTACCGCTGTTGTCTATGACACAAAAATCCGTCATTTCCGCAAGTCCGCTGCCGTACACATCAGCATTGGGATTGAGATTCATCCGGTTCTTCCAGAGGGACTTTTCAGCGTCATCCGACGATGCCTTATCCGGGCCTTCATCCTGTTTATGGCTGACCTCCATCCGGGAATTATCCAGCTGGTTGACCAGCACCTTTTTATACATATCGATCATTTCCTTGGTGCCGCCCTCTCCCAGCTTTTTCCCCTTTTCCAGAAGGATCACCCGGTCGCAGTATTTTGCTATGGAAGAAAGATCATGTGAAACGAAAAGGATCGTCTTGCCCGCTGCCTTGAATTCTTCGAATTTGTGATAGCATTTATTCTGAAAGAAGACATCTCCCACAGACAGAGCCTCATCTACGATAAGGATCTCGGGATCGATATTTATGGCCACTGCAAATGCCAGCCGCACAAACATACCGCTGGAATAGGTCTTGGTCTTTTGATATACAAAATCACCTATATCGGCAAAGTCCAGGATATCCTGCAGCTTTGCGTCTATCTCAGCCTTGGAAAAGCCGATCATGGTACCATTGAGATATATATTCTCTATACCCGTAAATTCCTGGTTAAAGCCGGCTCCCAGTTCCAGAAGAGCCGAGATCCGGCCGTCTATCTCCACCTGGCCTGCGGTGGGGGAAAGCACCCCGGTGATTATCTTAAGAATAGTGGATTTGCCGGAACCGTTGGTTCCTATGATACCTACGGTCTGACCTTTCTGCACCTCAAAACTCACATCTCTCAAGGCGTAATGATCCTTGGATATCCTCCTGCCCCGGGTAAGTCCCAGGGATTCTTTCAGGCGGTCCATAGGCTTATTATACAATTTATATATCTTATCAAGATTGGTAACCCTGATAGCCGTGTTATTCTCAGTCATTTTTTATCCTTAAAGCACATCCGCAAAGTGAACCTTCAGTTTTTTAAAGATCAGCGCACCCACAAGGAAGCAGACCACCGTAAATATCCAGAAATACGCAGTGGAATAAAAATGCTCCCAAAACCACATTTTGTCGAGTAACGACATGCGATAACCATCCACTGTATAAAAAACAGGGTTTAATTTGAACAGTATCTGCAAAGGCCTGGGAAGGACCTCTATATTCCACATGATGGGAGTGATCCAGATACCGACCTGAAGAGCTATGGAGATCACCTGCCCCAGATCCCTGAAGAAGACGACAACGGAACAGGTCACATAAGACATCGCCAGCGTCAGTATAAATACACAGAAGCTGAAATACAGCACCTGCAGAGAATACAGGTCCGGATAATAACCGTAACATGCCAGAAGTATCAGGGTAAAACAGATAAAAAACAGATGGATAAAAAGAACCGATATTATCTTTATTATAGGCAAGATACTGATCTTAAATACTACTTTTTTTACCAGATATTCATAGGATAAAAGAGCACTGGTCCCCTGGCTTATGGCATCCGAAAAAAAGAACCAGGGAACTATCCCGGCTATGAGCCACAGAACAAAGGGATAACCGTTACCGTCCAGTCCCCAGTCACCCCTCATCACCGCAAAGACAAACCAGTACACCAGCACCGTGACCACAGGCTGCACAAAAGCCCAGAATATCCCGAGATAATTACCGGAATACTTGGACTTGAAATCATTTATGGAAAGCTTCCATATAAGTTCCCTGTTCTGCCACAGCTCCACCGGCAGGATCACTATCCTGTCATATAAAAAGGTAAAACATAAAAAAGCTGCGTCAATAATGAAGCAGGATATGATCTTTTTGATTATTTCCTGTGACGGATCAGCCAACACATTGCGATGGAGGATGATATAAGCATTCCATGCGATTATGAGAACAAGAACCGCCAGTATGACCTTCTTTTTATTAATCATGCTAATAAATCTTATTTATTTCAACGTCATTAGCTTCCCGCCACCGATGAAAAGGAGGGCCAGCACTTGTCCTTATCCGAAAGCGTCAGCTCCATGCCTTCCGCAACAGGCCACTTTATCCCCACTTCGGGATCATTCCAGGCGATACCGCCTTCATCATCCGGATGATAAAAATCCGTGCATTTATAACAGAATTCCGCATAATCCGATAATACCAGAAATCCGTGTGCAAAATTCTTGGGAATGAAGAACTGCTTTTTATTCTCTTCTGACAGGACAACTCCGAACCACTGTCCCCGGGTGGGAGAATCCTTTCTCATGTCGATGACACAGTCAAAAACCTCGCCCTTTATGACGCGGACCAGCTTATCCTGGGGAAACTGTTTCTGAAAGTGCATTCCCCTGAGCACGCCCTTTTTGGAGGCTGACTGATTATCCTGTACAAAGGTCTGATCTATGCCTGCTTCCTTAAAATCATTGTAATTATAGGTCTCCATAAAATAACCCCGGGCATCACCGAAAACGGTGGGGGTTATTATCTTAAGACCTTCGATATGACATGTTTCTACTGTTATCTTTCCCATCTTATCTCTCCGTTTTTTAAGATTCTTCGCTTCGCTCAGAATGACAACCTGATGTATCAGAATGACAACCTGATGTATCAGAATGACAAAAACGAAGGTCATCCTGAGGCTTTAGCCGAAGGATCTTTTCATAGATTAAACTAAACTATCTACACCGGCTCACAATCCTGCTGCCACATCCGCAAGATAGCGTCCGTAGGCTGTCTTCATCAGCGGCTCGGCAAGCCTGAGCAGCTGCTCTTTATCTATAAAGCCACGCTTGTAAGCGATCTCCTCAATGCAGGAAATATACAGCCCCTGCCTTTTCTGAAAGGCGCTGACAAAATCGGCTGCATCAAGAAGCGCATCATGATTTCCCGTATCCAGCCAGGCGAAACCACGGCCCAGGGTCTCCACATGAAGCTTCCCCCGGTTCAGATATTCATTGTTAACGCTGGTGATCTCAATCTCTCCTCTGGCGGAGGGTTTTACGTTCCTTGCTATCTCCACCACGTCGTTGTCATAGAAATACAGACCGGGTACCGCATAATTTGACTTGGGATTCGCAGGTTTTTCTTCAATGGAAACGGCCTTATTGTTTTCATCAAATTCAACCACGCCGTATTCCGTGGGATCCTTTACGTAATACCCGAAGATAGTGGCGCCCTCTTCCCTGTCGGCTGCATTTTTCAAAACCTTTGAAAAACTGTGACCGTAAAAGATATTGTCTCCGAGCACCATGGCTACACGGTCCTTTCCGATAAAATCGGCTCCTATGATAAAGGCCTCCGCCAGTCCGTTGGGCTGGGGCTGCTCGGCATAGGAAAAACTCATGCCCAGCTGTTCACCGGTGCCCAACAATTCCCGGAAAGCCGGAAGATCCCGGGGAGTGGATATGATAAGGATCTCCCTGATCCCCGCCAGCATCAAAGTGGAGAGGGGATAGTAGATCATGGGCTTATCATAAACCGGCATCATCTGTTTACTGACTGCTTTCGTGAGGGGATAAAGGCGTGTGCCGGATCCTCCTGCAAGAATTATTCCTTTCATTTATAATCGTCCTTTACCTTTCCTCTATCTGTCCTTGTACATTTCTTCGTAGTACTTCATATAATCGCCGCTGGTGACATTCTTCATCCAGTCTTCATTCTCCAGATACCACTTAATGGTCTTTTTGATACCCTCGGCGAACATGGTCTCGGGCTCCCAGCCGATCTCGGCCCTGATCTTGTCGGGGGCTATGGCATATCTGCGGTCATGGCCTTTACGGTCGGTCACATATGTGATCAGATGCTTGCCCACGTTTTTCCTTCTCTCATCGTCCTCGGGAAGAAGCTCCAGAAGAGTCTCGATCACAAGATTTACTATCTCGATATTCTGTTTTTCGTTATGTCCGCCTATATTATAGGTCTCAAAGAGCTTACCCTTTTCCTGCACAAGATCTATACCCTTGGCATGATCCTCCACATACAGCCAGTCACGGACATTTTTACCGTCACCGTACACAGGAAGGTTACGGCCGTTAAGAGCATTGTTGATCATAAGGGGTATCAGCTTCTCAGGAAACTGATAAGGTCCGTAATTGTTGGAGCAGTTGGTAATATTTGCAGGGAATTTGTAGGTATCCATATAAGCCTTCACGATAAAATCGGAAGAGGCCTTGCTGGCGGAATAAGGGCTGTGGGGATCATAGGGCGTGGTCTCATAAAAATAATCCTCGGGCTCGGAAAGGGAGCCATACACCTCATCCGTAGACACATGGAGGAATTTCTTGCCCTCCTTAAAGCTGCCGTCCTCATTCTCCCAGGCCTTTTTGGCACAGTTGAGCATGATCTGTGTTCCCAGTACGTTGGTCCTGACAAAGATCTCCGGATCCTCAATGGACCTGTCCACATGGCTCTCAGCCGCAAAATGGACTACCCTGTCTATATCGTTTTCCGCAAATATCTTCTCAATGGCCGCCCTGTCGGTGATATCGGCCTTGATGAAAGTATAGTTCTCCCGGTTCTCAATATCACTGAGATTGGCCGGATTGCCCGCATAGGTCAGGGCGTCCACATTTATGATGCGGATCTCATCTCCGTATTTTTTGAACATGTAATGAATATAATTGGAACCGATGAAACCGGCTCCGCCTGTCACCAGATAAGTTCTCATTTAAGTATCTCCTCTAAAAATCTTTGCTTCAGTAAGTTCAATCCTATGTAAAAAAACACATACACGATCATTATATCATTTTGCCATCTTCTTTACAACTTTCGCCCTCTATATTGCGTCTCTCATGTTTCCTCAACGTAATTCACATACTCCAGCTCATTGATGGTATTGATAAAATCCCCATGGGATACAGGTTCCTTAAAATCCACCGAGACCAGAAGACCCACATCCGAAGACCTGAGGGTCTTCTCCTTGCTCTTTGTAATGCTGTATACCCTGTAACCCTGCTCTGTTATCCATTTCGAAAGCTGCTTGACCCCGCCGCTTTTATTTACCTCGATATATATGGACAGATATCTGCTGTTCTCATCCACCGCCTGACTGAAATGCATCAGGATCACGTTGGCGATCATGATCAGTATGAAACAGGTCAGTCCCACGATCAGATAGCCGCCTCCTATAGCCATACCCATACATGCGGTCACCCAAAGTGAAGCAGCCGTGGTAAGGCCCTTGATCTGTTGTCTGAAGGTGACCAGTATAGTGCCCGCACCCAGAAAACCGATACCGCTCACCACGCCCGCAGGGATACGGCTGGTATCGGCATCCATCCCCGGAAGCGCTGCCAGATAGAGATTCAGTGCTGTAGCCACCGCGCTTCCCAGACTCACCAGCGCAAAGGTCTTGATCCCGGCGCTGTGTCTTTTTGCCTCACGCTCCCAGCCCACCAGGCAGCCAAACAGCGTCGCGATCACAAGCCGCAACGCCACCGCTATATCACTCGAACTTTCCAAAAAAGACAGATCCATATGCATTTAATGTACTATGACCGGCGTGCCGATACCCACCATATTGTACAGGGCAACAGCCTGGTCATAAGGAATATTCACACAGCCGTGAGAACCGTTATGCTTATATATCTCACCGCCAAAGCTCTTTCTCCAATTGGCGTCATGTATGCCGCAGTTCCCGGAAAAACGCATCCAACGGTTCACATACACATGCCAGGTAGGTCCGGTCAGATATTTCCCCGGGATCATGGAATTAATGGCAAAGACGCCTCTGGGGGTACTTCTTCCGGGGCTGCCGGTAACAGTAGGCGCCACCAGTACGGGGGCTCCGTTTACAAAATATGTCAAGGTCTGGGTATCTATGCTCACATCCACATAAGTACCGTTGGATATGGCCGCTGTCTGCTGTTGCTGCGCCGCTGCCTCCTCAGCCGCCTTTTTTGCGGCTGCCGCCTGGGCCAGAAGAGCCTGGCGGGCCGCCTCTTCGTTGGCTGCCTGCTGGGCTGCTGCCGCCTGCTGGGCTGCCAGCTGAGCCAAAAGCGTCTGACGGGCCGCTTCTTCATTAGCTGCCTGTTGAGCCTGCTGCGCTGCCAGAGCCTGTAACAGAGCCGGATCCACCGCCGGATTCTCCGCCGCGCTTACCATTGACGAAGCAAGAGCCACCGTCAGCAACACCAAGGCTGTGAACACCGGTAATTTCTTCTTCAACATCCCCTTCATAACACAAGTCTCCTCACATCATTTTTACGCCTCATTACAGATCCCAAGTATACGAAAGGCCCTCTGCGTGGCAGTCAGCCTTCTGTCACACAAAACGTCCATATGCTCCGACTGTGACAGGTCAAAGGAAACATCATTACAATCCCTTTGATACAAAACCGAATTACGCATGATCACTTCTTCAACGAGACGGATCTCATCCATTTCCGGATCATCGCTCCTTTTTGCCAGCTCTGCATACGCATCATATATCCTGATCAGGTCAGTCATATCCTTAAGATTCATCACTCCATCACACCTATCCTGTCCACGATCTGTGATACCTTATCATAAACCTCATTTTCATCGAAAGTGAGGATCTTTCTGTCCTTCATAGTGATAATGCCGTCTATGATCAGTGACTCAACCTCAGAACCGTTCACGGAATAACTAAGAGCCGCTATCAGATCGTTTGCGGGGGTGAGGGAAGGGGTACGCATATCAAGTATCGCCAGATCCGCTCTCCTGCCCACCTCGATGGTACCTGTGATCCCCTTAAGTCCCAGAGCCTTTGCACCGTTGACGGTAGCCATGGCGAAGCCCTCCTGGGCCGATACGCACTGGGGAGTCTTATGCACGCCCTTGTGTATCAAAGTCATGAGACTCAGCTCATGGAAAAGATTAAGCGAATTGTTGCTGGCAGCGCCATCGGTTCCGAGAGCTATGTTTATTCCGGCATCCATCATCTTCTTAACGGGAGCAAAGCCGTTACCCAGCTTCATGTTAGAGGCGGGATTGCTCACAACGTTCACTCCTTTTTTTGCCAGAAGCTCTATGTCGGAATCTGTCACCTGAACACAGTGGGCAGCCAGGGTATGGACATCAAAGCAGCCTGCCCTGTCGGCATATTCGATGGGTGTCATGCCCTGATCCTTTGCCATGTTCTCGCACTCCGAAACAGATTCGGACAGGTGAATGGTGATACCCAGTTCCTTTTCCTTTGCCTGATCCGCCACATATTTAAGAAAGCCCGGATCGCAGGTATAGGGAGCATGGGGCGCCAGAAAGAAACCAAGCCTGTCCGTAAGCGCCCTGTCATTCATTTCCTCAAAGGCCTCCGCCATCCGGACCCGGCCGGCCTCATTTACCCCGCCGTCCTCCATGGCTCCCACCAGGCCGCGTCCCACCACGGCTCTCATTCCTGTCTCGGCCACTGCCTTTGTAGTCTGGTGTATATGCATCTGCATATCGCAAAAACAGGTAGTCCCGCTTTTCATCATTTCTATTATGGCAAGCTTTGCGCCCCAGTAGGCATCCTCCGGCACAAGCTTCCCCTCCAGGGGATCTATCCTTTTGAAGAGCCAGTCCATAAAAGTCAGATCATCCGCGCTGTTTCTGAAAAGACTCATATATGAATGGGTATGGGCATTTATCAAACCGGGGATCACCAGCTTTCCCTTGCCGTTTATCTCCTCATCCACGGTAAAATCCACAGGCACATCCCTGCCTATAAAATATATGTTCTTACCCAGTATCCCGACGGAGGTGTTTACCACCTCGCTCTTTTCATACACGCCTGCCTTATAAACAGGAACGACCACATTAGCGTCTCTTATAAGGATTCCCATATTATTTCTCCTTCATCTTCATCCCGCTCATCAGCACCATCAGCAAAAGCAGATAAGGGGAATTTATAAAAAAGTTCTCAAAAAACGATGTAAACAGTATCGCAAATACGGCTGATGCACAAATGCGTCTGTAATTATACCACATATCATCCCCGCTGCATACGGAAAATGCAGTCAGAACCTCATACAATCTTTTTATCAAAAGATAAATGACACAGCAAAAGACAATGATACCGTGGACAGCCAGGATATCAAAAAGACCGTTGTGCACTTCAAACATGAAAAAACTCTTCATCTGATAGGATGAACCGATGCCCGTCAGCGGCATTTGAAGAAAAGCCTCCCACAATTCTTTCCATATATCCTGCCTGCCGGACAGAATATCCTTATACAGAAAAGTGATGTTGATGTCCAGCCTGTCCATCAGCATATACATAAGTGTAAACAGCAGACTTCCCACGGTGGCAAAAAAGACCAGAAGGATGCGCAGCGCCTTTTTCGATGCGATCAGAGGCATCATAAGATACAAAAGCCCAAGGATGAGCACCCCGGCCATGACACACCTGGAATGGTACAAAAGACAGAGCAGGAAGGCTACAACAAACTGTATGAGCTGGACAAATGACAGCCATTCAAAGCCCTCATGGGTCTTTTTTACGACTTCCATGAGAAGAATGGAAAAAACGGCAGTCAGCATAAAAACAAAGCCCGTCATATTGAAATTGAAATACCAGCGGACAGTGCAATACCACCAGATCAGCAAAGCCGAATAAAGAGCACAGACATAAAACCGGATCTTTTCATCAGGGAAAAAATCCTTCACCAGATATGTCATCAGCAATACATCGGCCGCTGTGAGAAAGGCGCCCTTATTTGAACCGATCAGAAACAGATTGAGTAAGGCAACGATACTGCCGCCGGCGACGATCCAAAACTCATGATCCTTCCCAAATTCGGCAAGAGCGGTGCCCGGGCTTTCAGATCCCCTGAAATTACCAAACACCTTTTCCGCCAGCATAATGCCAAAGCAGACAAAGGTCATGAGGGATGTCAGGGGAGCAATGACCGAATGGATCCCGTCAGTCAGAAACATTCCCAGAGTCTGGACCGTCAGGATCGCTGCAAATATGAGACCGGTTTTGTTTCCCTCACGCTCTCCCATCATCATCTCCCCGGAATATCACCAAAAGCAGGAACAGCACCACAGGTACATACGGCGCCCACATGAAATCCATATCAATAAACGACTCAATCGCCATAGCATATATTCCCGATACGGCTGCTGTCTTTTCAGGTTTCATACCCTTCAGATGCAAAGGCATCATGAACATTTTGTTCAGAAGGATATACATGGCCAGGATAAAGACTATGATGCCGTGTACCGCCAGGATATCATACATCACATTATGAATGTTATATTCAAAGAAAGACTCCAGCTTATATCCCGAACCTATACCGGTGAGCAGATGATCCTTCAGTTTGTCAAAGATCTCCATCCAGATCTGCTCCCTGCCCGAAAAAAGATTCTTGTAAAAAAACGGCATTTTAAAATTGAAACCGGTGGCCGCGGCGGCCACATAAACAAATACGAAAGCGATGGAACCCAAGGTGGCAAACAGGGACAACCCCTTGATCTTCTTTGTATCGCTCCACCATTTACCCGGCACCACATAATAGAAAAACAAAAACAGAAACAGAGCGATAAATGCGCCCCTGGCCAAATGCCAGAGAATAAGGGTGATAAGTCTTATGATCACCATGACGGTCAGAAGACCGCTGATCTCTCTTTTCCGGGTAAAACACACCAGATAAGTCATCACACACATGAAGGTGAATACCGTAACGGAAGCACCTGTATTGGAATTATACGAAAAGGCCAGATCTATTATGATCCAGACCAGAAATACCAGCGTGAAAACAGCATACATGAATCGCAGCTGCAGCCTGCTCAGGCTTATCTTATCCGCCAGATACCACAGAAGCAGAAAATTGGTGATTATCAGGATACAACCCTTGTTAGATCCGATAATGAACAGATTTAAAAGGGCCAGCGGACAGGCGGCCAGCAGGGCATACAGGGACAGATCGCGTTTTTTAAGGGCGGCGATCCAGTCCACATTGGCAAAAAACAGAAGAGCCAGACAGACAAATACTATCAGGGTGGCATAAATTTCCGTGATATGATAAAAATGCGGAGACAGCCAGGTACCCGCATAAAAGATCATAAGACCCGCAACAGCGATCCAGTTTATTATATTTCTAAGTTTTCCGTTTTTTGACAACATGCCCGACTTATTCCTGAATTTCCGATCTATCCTTTTGAAACCTTTTTCTGATGATGCCTGTAAACTCACCGGCGTATATGGCAAGGACCGCCAACAGACACAGCGAACCCATAATATAACAATGAGGGGCTTCATACATCATGACTATGGACTGAAGCACCAGAAACTCCACCGCTATGAAATCCCTGGCCCTGTTCACCTTAAGCTTCACATGCCCCATAACGGCACTGTAAGCAAACATATACATGGTAAAATAGCTGACCGCCGTGGCAATGGCCGCACCCATGGCTTCCCATCTTGCTATGAGCAACGTGTTCAACATTATGTTAACCAGTGCTCCGATCCCGGTAGCCTTCCCCATGCTCTTTCCATCCTTGAATGCCAGACAGATAGACCCCAGAAAACCGGTAAGAGCTCCGAAGATGACCGAGATCAGAAGCGGCATTACCAGGGGCCAGGCCTGATAGAAGTCCTTTGCGAACAAAAGACGGGCAATGGGTTTTACAAACATGATCAGAAAGGCGCAGCCCACACACATCACGCACTGATACCCCTTGTAGATCGATGAAAAGAATTCCGCACTGTCTTCGTCACCATAGGTTTTGTTCGCGCTGATCTGCCAGGCCTGGGCAAAGATCCTCTGAAATACCGTGAGCATGGCAGGTATCTTATATGCCACGGCGTACAGTCCGTTTACCGCCGCTCCGCACATGGCCAGCACAAAATATCTGTCTATGGCGTTGTTGACCCAGCTGGAAGTGGAATAAAGCAGCATGGAACTGCCGTAATCCACCATCTGCCTTTCCATGTCAGGATCTGCGGGACAAAGATCCGCGGCGCGGGAAAGATCAGTGACGATCCCGTCCTTAAGGCACATGACCAGCATAAAAAGCCCTGCGGTAAAAAAGGCAAGTATCTGGGACATAAGATAGCCCCACAGTCCGGTCTTTATAACCAGCAGGAAGATGATGTTGGATGCAATGATAACTGCCGTGCTGATCACCGAACCGCTGATCATGGTCTTTACCTTTTCACATCCCTGGCAGAACAGGATCATGGATTCAAAAAAAGAATTGGTCAGGAACATGAAAAAGAAGAGAACAAAATAAAGGTATACACTGATGCCGTAAAGCTCGGTTGATACAAACACTATATTTACCGCTCTGATCAGGAGGCAGGCAAAGGTACAGAGCAAAAAAACGATAAAGGATGCAACGAAAACATACTTGAGCATGACCCGTAAAATACTGCCTCTTCTGGCCCTGTGCTCTATGGCAAACCTAAGCGCAGCTTCACCTGCATTCAGGGTAAGAAGGGGGACCAGCAGCAAAAGGGTGGTCTGAAGACCATCCGCCACGCCGTATTCCCCTGTGGAAAGCACACTGGTATACAAGGGTACCAGCAGCATCACCAGGATCTTTGAGACGAAGTTACCTATGGTAAAGATCGCCATGTTTCCGAAGAGATTTTTATAACGTCCTTTTTTCATCGGTTCAGGGATAAATAAAACACAAAAAACAAGGGTGCGGACGCCTTTACATCCGCACCCTCACGGGCAATTATACCATTTTAACCGGGTCCTATCAAGAATTTAGTTGAAAGGATTCTCTCCGGGATATCTGTCTGTCTTAGCCCTGTTAAAGCCGATCTCATCGATCTGAACGCCGATATACTTAAATACCTCGAACAATTCCTTTCCGAAATGACCAAAAGCAACCGCTCCGTGATGAGGGAAGTTCTTCTCGATCAGCCAGTGACGATAGAAACGTCCCATCTCGGGAATGGCAAATACGCCGATGCCGCCGAAGGACTTGGTAGCCACGGGAAGGACCTCACCCTCTGCCACATATGCCCTGAGAATATTGTCGGCTGTGGACTGCAGACGATAGAAGGTGATCTTGCCGGGAGCTATATCTCCCTCCAGAGTACCCTGGGTAACCTCCTCGGGAAGCGCCCTGGCCATGATGAGCTGATACTCCATGCTGCAGGAAGAAAGCTTGCTGGAGCAGGTATTGCCGCAGTGGAAGCCCATGAATGTGTCTGTAAAGGCATAAGGGAACTTGCCCTCGATAGACTCTTTGTACATATCCTTGGGTACGGAATTGTTGATATCAAGGAGTGTAACCGCATCGTCGCTGACTACGGTTCCGATAAACTCGGAAAGAGTACCGTAAATATCCACCTCGCAGGATACGGGAATGCCCATACCGGTCAGACGGCTGTTCACATAGCAGGGAACAAAGCCAAACTGGGTCTGGAATGCAGGCCAGCACTTTCCTGTAAGTGTTACATACTTGCGATATCCCTTATGCTCCTCAACCCAGTCGAGAAGGGTCAGCTCATACTGTGCAAGCTTGGGAAGTATTCCGGGTTTCTTATTACCGGCACCCAGCTCTGCCTCCATCTCCTTTACCTTGTCAGGTATACGGGGATCATCAGCATGCTTGTTAAATGCCTCAAAAAGATCCAGCTCAGAATTCTCCTCGATCTCAACGCCCAGGTTGTAAAGCTGCTTGATAGGTGCATTGCAGGCAAGGAAATTCATGGGTCTGGGACCGAAAGAAATGATCTTAAGATCTGCCAGTGCCACAGCTGCCTTTGCAATGGGAACAAACTGATGGATCATATCAGCACAATCCTCGGCATCACCTACGGGATACTCGGGGATCCATGCCTTGATATTGCGAAGAGCCAGGTTATAGCTGGCATTAAGCATACCGCAATAAGCATCGCCTCTGCCCTGGATCAGATTGTCCTGGGTCTCCTCAGCTGCCGCACAGAACATCTTGGGTCCTTCAAAATGCTTTGCAAGCAGGGTCTCGGATATCTCGGGACCAAAGTTGCCAAGGTATACGCAAAGCGCATTGCATCCTGCCTTTTTGATGTCCTCAAGAGCCTGCACCATATGTATCTCACTCTCAACGATACAGATGGGACACTCATAAAGTGTATCTGCACCGTACTTCTTGGTGTAGGCGTCTACCAGAGCCTTACGGCGGTTAACCGAAAGAGACTCGGGAAAGCAGTCACGTGAAACCGCAACCAGGCCGATCTTGATCTGTGGAACATTTTTCATTGTCAATACCCTCCTTATCCTTTTCCATAGTTATAAAGATTCTTCGCTCCGCTCAGAATGACAACAGGGCAATTCCTTCTGGTGCACGGAATGACAACATTGCAATTCTTTTGTTCGGCTAAGAATAACAAAAACAACACGTACGCATCAAAACTGATTGACGCGTACGTATTGATTGTATCACACACTGTTTAAACAGTATAGTATTATTTTATCAAAATTTTAACAAAAATGAGATCACTCCAGAATATTGAGATTCTTTCCTATGAGTCCCTCATGAGCCTTGGGATCCTGTCCGCCTTCAGGTTGAGTGATGAGCCACTTATTTGTGGCAGCGATCAGCCTGTCCTCCCATCCTTCATGAGTCACTGTCAGGGGATAATTCGTTCCCTTGGGCAGGACTATGGCAACCTGGAATCCCTTATTGTCAGGACCGCAGGGTGCATAATGAAGGGTAGTGGCATAGATCTCAACGGCTGTACCCGCGGGTACGAAGAAGGCCTCCATCTTTGAGGTCTCATACATGAAATCATCCGTGATATCCTGCTGCATACCGACTATCAGTACCGCATCGGTGGCAGCCACGTTGATCTCACTGCTCCTGTGATACTCCACTGCATTGAGAAGCACATTGTGACCGTTGCAATAACCGATCTGAATGGGCAGTTCGCCGTAGGTTTTGTTCTGGATCTCGTCCTTGACCGGCAATGCCTCCAGCTCGGGAATGGAAGGTTCATATACCACTCCGTCGGGAACAGGGGTAGACTTCATGGCCTCCACAAGGGGTCCGAAATCTATATTCTGAACCACACGTCCGTATTTCCTGAATCTTTCATCCCGGATACTTAACAGCTCCATTCCATA
This sequence comes from Lachnospiraceae bacterium, assembly GCA_016288495.1. Classification (GTDB taxonomy): domain Bacteria; phylum Bacillota; class Clostridia; order Lachnospirales; family Lachnospiraceae; genus UBA1753. The sequence continues at coordinate 5,613 of JAEEZH010000186.1, read as the reverse complement.
CCTCCTATCTTATACTATCTGTGCATAAACACTCTTAAGCGCAGGATAGATCGTCTTAAACTTCTGATACCTCTCCTCATACCGTGCCACCAGCTCTGCCTCGGGATGAACGGTATCCACCACCTCTACTATGGCATCGGCGGCAGCCTTTACGCTGTCATATTCACCCTTTGCCACAGCAGCCAGCATGGCGCCTCCCAAAGCGGGACCCTCCTCGGACTTTATCACTTCCACATCAAGATTCATGATGTTGGCGATCATCTTTTTCCACAGGGGGCTCTTTGCACCGCCGCCGCAGATCCTGGTCTTCTTAATGTCTATACCAAGGCTCCTTGCAACCTCCAGCGAATCCCTCAGAGCAAAAGCAACGCCTTCCAATACGGCCTGGGTCATATCCTGACGGCTCGTATCCATGGTCATGCCTATAAAGGTACCCCGGGCATTCGGATCATTGTTAGGAGAACGCTCACCCATGAGATAGGGCAGGAAGAATACATGGTTTTTACCGAGATCATCGATACCCTTTTGCTCTCCCGCAAAATCCTCTGTTTTAAGGATCTCCTCCATCCACCATTTATTGCAGCTGGCCGCGGAAAGCATACAGCCCATAAGATGGAAGCTTCCGTCGGCATGATCAAAGGAGTGAAGTGCATTATTCTCATCCACGCCGAATTTGTCGGAAGAGATGAAGATGGTGCCGCTGGTACCCAGGGAAATATTGCAGGCCCCGTTTCCTACGGTTCCCGTTCCCACTGCCGCCGCCGCATTGTCTCCTGCTCCGGCAGCCACCAGGCAGTCCGCCGAAATTCCCAGCTCGGACGCAACATCAGGCAGAACATTCCCGACTTTTTCGTAGGATTCGAAAATACGGGGAAGCTGTTCACTCTTAACATCACAGATCCGGCACATTTCTTCCGACCAGGTTCTGTTCTTTACATCAAAGAGCAGCATACCCGATGCATCGGAAACATCCGTACAATGAACGCCGGAAAGCTTATAGGCGATATAATCCTTGGGAAGCATTATCTTCTTTATCCGGGCAAAATTGTCCGGCTCATTTTCTTTCACCCAAAGGATCTTGGGAGCCGTGAAACCGGTGAAGGAAATATTGGCCGTATATTCGGACAGCTTATCCTTTCCGATCTCATTGTTGAGATAATCGCATTCCTTCACGGTACGCCCGTCATTCCAGAGAATGGCGGGACGTATCACCTTATCATTTTCATCCAGGATCACCAGACCGTGCATCTGGCCGCCGAAACTGATGCCGGCCACCTGTGATGCATCAAAGCCACTGATGAGTTCCTTTATCCCCGCCTTCGTCTGCTCCCACCAGTCCTCGGGATTCTGCTCGCTCCAGCCGGGCTTGGGGAATGAAAGGGGGTATTCCTTTGATACTATGTTTTTGATCTCCCCGGAAGCCTCCATAAGCAAAAGCTTAACTGCGGAGGTTCCGAGATCTACTCCTATATACAGCATTTATACCCTCCAATTATAATGATCACTGTGCTGAATTCTTCTTTGCTGCGAGAATATCAAAGACAACCGCTGCAAGAAGCACGATACCCTTTACTATCTTCTGCCAGTTTGCATCCACACCGGTAAGGGACATACCCAGGTTGATAACACCGATCAGGGTAGCACCGATAACCATTCCGAAGATCTTTCCTGAACCGCCGTATGCGGATACACCGCCCACTACGCAGGCTGCGATGGCATCCATCTCGTAGTTGGTTCCTGCGGTTGAGTTTGCGGCCTGGAATCTGGCCGTTACCATACAGGTGGTGATCGCTGTCAGAACTGCCATATTCAAGTATGCAAAGAACATGATCAGCTTTGTGTCCACACCTGAAAGCCTGGTAGCCTCGGCATTACCGCCGATGGTGTAGAAATAACGGCCTACGGTAGTCTTTGAAGTGATGAAGCTGTATATCAGCACGATCACTACCACCCATACCAGAACAGTAGGGATACCGCCTGCAAGCGCCAGCTTGTAAGCGAAAAGCATGATGGCAAGCACTGAGAGAACACTCTTGATGATAAGTGAAACAACAGACTCAGCCTCATAACCCTTCTTAACCTTGTTGGCCCTTACCAGGATATTTGTCAGGACAACTATCACACTGCAGACCACGCCGGCTATCAGGCAGACCAGATTGAGCTCGCCTACCGGAGTTGAGAAGAGCTTACCTGAGAAGATGTTCAGGAAAGTCTTCTGTGCCGCAAAGGACAGGGATCCTGTCGTACTGTTTGCTGACAAAAGCGCTGTTCCCCAGCCTCTGAAGGCAAGATAACCTGCCAGAGTAGCGATCCACGGGGGAATATTTACATAAGCGATGAGATAACCGAGAACACATCCGTATACCACGCCCACCAGAAGCATCAGGAAAATGGATACTCCGGGATTGACCTGCTTAACGGTCATGAGGATACCGCCTATGGCTCCGAGGAAACATACAAAGGAACCGCATGAAAGGTCGATATTACCACCGGTCAGCATACACATCAGCATACCTGCCGCAAGCACGAACACGTAAGCATTCTGTGTGATCAAAGCGTTAAAATTAAGGGGCTCAAACATCCCGCCTTTAGTCATTACGGTGAAAAAGATATATACCAGGACAAGGACTATGAGCATAGCATTTTTCTTGAGTACATCTATCAATTTTACATCCATGATTCATCCTCCTCCTTTACTTTTTCTTCTTATTTGACAGCACGTCAAAGATGATGGCCACGAGCACAACGATACCCTTTACAACCTTCTGGTAATTGGCCTCGATACCCATGATACTCATACCCATGTTGATAACGCCCATGAGGAGAGCTCCTATAACGATACCGAAGATATTACCTTCACCGCCGTATGCGCTGGCGCCGCCGATGAAGCAGGCTGCGATGGCGTCCATCTCATAGCCCTGACCGAAGGTAGGCTGAGCCTGAGTAGCTCTGGCGATGGTAAGTATACCGCCCAGACCTGACATAAGACCCATGTTGATATATGCAAAAAGGTATACTTTTCTGGGATCTATACCGGAAAGCTTTGTCGCCTTTTCGTTACCGCCCACTGCATAAAGATAACGGCCCATCCTGGTATTGCTGGTGATATAACCGTAGATCAGAAGGACAAGCAGTATCCATATGAGGGCTGCAGGTATTCCCTTGTAATTAGCCAGCTTATAGAAGAACCAGATCACTGCTGCGCAGATCACTGCCGCCTTTAAAAAGGCAACAACTGCTGCGGGCTGTTCAATGCCCTTTTTGCTGGCGTCTATCCTTCCCTTGATGAGAATTATCACATAGATCACACAGATCAGGATTCCTGCAAAAAAGCAGGTCAGGTTCATATTTTCGCCATGGAAGAAATCAGGAACATAGCAGTCTGCACCACCACCGAAAACATTGAGGAATGTCTCATTTCTGACACCTACCGCAAATCCCTGAAGAACTACGTTGGAAAGACCTCTGAAGGCGTACATACCGGCCAGTGTGGCGATAAAGGGAGGAACCTTTACATAGGCTATCCAGAAACCCTGCCATGCTCCTACCAGAAGTCCGCCTATGAGCATCACTGCAACAGCCACCCAGACATTGATGTCCTTGTCCATCATGACTGCACCGATACCGCCCACAAAACAGATGACGGAACCGCAGGCCAGATCGATGTTACCACCGGTCAGGATACACAGAAGCATACCGGCTGCCAGCACGAACACGTAAGCATTCTGGCTGATCAGGTTGTTGATGTTCTGGGGAAGCAGAATGCTGCCTCCGGTCCTTGCCTGGAAGAACAGTACCACAACCACGAGAGCGATGACCATAGTATATCTTTTAAGCACATCTCCGAATTTTATACTCATTTCTGCTCACCTCCTCCCATGGACTGCAGGATGCATGCCATGATATTTTCCTGGGTAGCCTCGGACGCCTTCATCTCTCCGACGAACTTACCCTCATTCATTACATAGATCCTGTCGCTCATACCGATGACCTCGGGAAGCTCGGAAGATATCATCACCACGGATTTTCCGGCCTTGACCAGGTCATTGATTATACAATAGATCTCGTACTTAGCTCCGACGTCGATACCTCTTGTAGGCTCATCGAGGATCAGAATATCGGGATCCGTATACATCCACTTGGAAAGAAGCACCTTCTGCTGGTTACCACCGGAAAGATTTCCCACGTTCTGCTCTACAGAAGGAGTCTTCGTCCTGAGTTTTTCCTTGTATTCTACCGCAACGGCATATTCCTTATCCGTATCGATTATACCCGCATTGCTGACGGCCTTCATGTTCGCCAGAGAGGTATTCACACGGATAGGGTTCGAAAGTACCAGTCCGTTACCCTTTCTGTCCTCGGTCACGTATGCAAGCTTTGCATTGATCGCTTCACGAGGGCTCTTTAACAAGATCTGTCTGCCGTTCAGCTTCAATATACCCATTACATATGAGCCGTAGGATTTGCCGAAGATACTCATGGCAAGCTCAGTTCTGCCGGCTCCCATAAGTCCGTAAATACCAACCACTTCGCCCTTTCTTACATTGAAGCTTACGTTGTCCACAACCTTTCGGTCCGTATAAAGCGGATGGAATACCGACCACTCGATAACCTCCATATTTATATCACCGACAGTCACATCGGTTCTCTTAGGGAAACGGTCCGTGATCTCACGGCCAACCATTCCCTTTATTATCCTGTCTTCATCTATCTTCATTTCATGACAGTCCATAGTCTCCACAGTGGAACCGTCACGGACTACCGTGATCTTATCAGCCACATAAACTACCTCGTTGAGCTTATGCGTGATAATGATCATGGTCATGCCCTGCTTTTTGAACTCAAGCATGAGATCCAGAAGCGCTTTTGAATCAGTCTCGTTAAGAGATGATGTAGGCTCGTCAAGGATCAGAAGCTTGGCATTCTTTGCAAGAGCCTTCGCAATTTCCACAAGCTGCTGCTTGCCTGTTCCTATATCCTTTACCAATACACGTGAGGACTCAGAGAGTCCCACCATCTTCAAATACTTATCCGCCTCGCCATAAGTCTCATTCCAGTTGATGGCGTTCTTTTTTCCGCGCTCATTTCCCAGGAACATATTCTCGCCTATGGACATCTGCGGAACCAGAGCCAACTCCTGATGTATGATTACGATTCCTTTTCCCTCGGAATCTTTAATAGTCTGAAACTGACAAACCTCTCCGTTGTAAATAATATCGCCTTCGTAGCTGCCATACGGATAAATACCGGAAAGTACGTTCATCAATGTACTTTTTCCTGCGCCGTTTTCACCAACCAAGGCGTGTATCTGACCCTCCTCCACCTGGAGATTAACATTATCCAGAGCCTTTACACCCGGGAAGGTTTTGGTGATATTCTTCATTTCAAGTAATATCTTAGCCAAAATAGTTCCCTCCTTCTTTTCTTTTTTTCCTGATTAACCCCCTACTCCCAAGACAGGCGGGTGTATATACCCGCCTGTCTCTTATAGTAGATACTATTTTAATTTACTTAAGCTGATCCTCGGTGTAGTAACCTGAATCGATAAGCAGCTCCTTGTAGTTGTTTGCGTCTGCGAATACAGGCTCGCAAAGGTATGAAGGAACAGTGATC
>JAEEZH010000185.1 GCA_016288495.1 Lachnospiraceae bacterium | reverse complement strand
GGCGTATATCTCTACGATGTCGACGGGAAGAGATATCTTGATTTTCAGGCCGGGATCGCGGTATGCGGCCTGGGATATTCCAACGAAAAATACAAGTCCGATCTGAAAGCCCAGATCGATAAACTTATGCATACTTCAAACCTCTATTACAGCGAGGTCAGCGCTAAGGCCGCGGATGCCCTGTCAAAGGTCAGCGGCATGGACCGGGTCTTTCTTACCAACTCGGGGACGGAGGCCATAGAGGGTCTTATAAAGACGGCCAGAAAATATGCCTGGGAAAAGGATAAGAAAACGGACCATGAGATCATAGCTATGGAGCATTCCTTCCACGGCAGATCCATGGGTGCGCTTTCGGTCACTGCCAATCCACATTACCGTGAGGCTTTTGAGCCCCTTATCGGCAATATCCGTTTTGCAAGATTTAATGATATAGAAAGCGTAAAGGAACTGGTAAACGAAAAAACCTGCGCCATTCTTACCGAAACCGTTCAGGCGGAGGGCGGGATCTTTCCTGCTGATGAGGATTTCCTCAAGCAGCTGCGTGAGCTCTGTGATGAGAAGGGCATACTTCTTATGTTTGATGAGATACAGTGCGGAATGGGCAGATGCGGAGATTATTTTGCATGGCAGGGTTATGGGGTGAAGCCTGACTGTATGGCCGTGGCAAAGGCTATCGGAAACGGCGTGCCCGTGGGAGCTTTCCTGATGACCGAGAGTGTGGCACGTGCTTCATTGAAACCCGGCGATCACGGGACCACCTACGGAGGCAATCCTTTTGCCGCCGCTGCCATCTGCAGCGTGCTTGAAATATTTGAAAAGGACGGGATAGTTGAGCATGTCAGGGAACTGACGCCGTATCTTGAGGCGGCTGTGGATGAACTTAAGGAAAAACATCCTCAGGCTGTAAAGGAGAGAAGAGGGCGCGGTTTCCTTCAGGGAATGGAGCTTAAGATCCCGGTGGGCGAGGTCATAGCAAAGGCCCAGAAGGCAGGACTTCTGACCATATCCGCCGAGGGAAATGTTTTGAGACTTCTTCCTCCTCTTGTCATCGAAAGGGAACATATCGATGAGATGAAGGATATTCTTGATAAAATTTTAACTTGAAAAAATTCCGAAATATAAGTAGAATTGATTTTAGGATCAGCGAAGGGAACCTCCTGTAAAAAAAGGAGGGCTGATTTTATGAAGAAGCTGATTTGTCTGTTTTTGCTTTTTGTGATGCTGTTTGTATCCGGCTGTTCCGGATCCGGCAGAAGCGATGGGACCCGGCTTACGCTGGCCGTAGCTGACGGGACAGAGGCCGGGGATACAGACGGGACCTTTGACGGTACGGCAGGCAGCGATGATGAGGCGGTATGCGATACCATTTTCGTATACATATGCGGCTGTGTCAATGCCCCCGGGGTCTATGAGCTGCCGTCGGGCAGCAGGCTGTTTGAACTGCTGGACCGCTGCGGAGGCTGCAGCGGGGATGCTGCGGGAAACGTACTCAATCCGGCAGCTTCTCTTTCGGATGGTGAAAAGATTTATGTGCCGTCCGAAGATGAGGTCAGATCGGATGTCTATGATCCGGCCGTTGCAACAGGGCAGGCCGGCATACCCGGACAGGCAGATGATGACCGTATAAACATTAATACCGCGGATGTGTCTGCCTTACAGACCATCAAGGGTATAGGAGAGAGCAGGGCTGCGGACATAGTGGCTTACAGAGAGGCAAACGGCCCCTTCCGTTCCACGGAGGATATCATGAAGGTATCCGGGATAAAGGAAGGGCTGTATTCAAAGATAAAGGATCAGATCAGGATTTAAGATGCCGAAAAAGATTTTAGTGGTTGATGATGAAAAACTGATAGTGAAGGGACTCAAGTTTTCCCTGGAGCAGGACGGTATGATGGTGGATGCCGCTTATGACGGAGAGGAAGCTCTCGAGATGGTCAGAAAGGGCAGCTACGATCTTATACTTCTCGATATCATGCTGCCCAAGCTTTCGGGATATGAGGTGTGCCAGAGCATCAGGGAATTTTCCGATGTGCCCATTATCATGCTCACCGCAAAGGGTGATGTCATGGACAAGATCCTGGGTCTGGATTACGGCGCTGACGATTACATGTCAAAGCCCTTTAACGTGCTGGAGGTGAAGGCCAGGATCAAGGCCATATTCAGACGTACCGAGGGGCAGGACAAGAAAAGCAGGGTGATCGACAGCAGAGGTATGCATATTGACTGCGAGAGCAGGAGAGTCCATGTGGGCGATAAGGAGATCAATCTTACGGCAAAGGAGTATGATCTTCTGGAGCTTTTGGCGTTGAATCCCCTGAAGGTTTATACCAGAGAGGATCTTTTGGACACTGTCTGGGGGAAGGATTACCCCGGAGATGTGAGGACTGTTGATGTACATATCAGGAGGCTCCGTGAAAAGGTGGAGGATTCTCCCAGCGAGCCGAAGTATGTTCAGACGAGATGGGGTGTGGGCTATTATTTCCAAAATTAGGGACCTTGTCCGCGAATCTTTTATCGCCAAGAGTTTAAAACTTCGGATAATTCTTTTGCTCCTGCTGACGGGTATCATACCGGTCATCATCACCAGGGGCGTCATCCTGAGAAATTACGAGAAGAATGCCGTGTCTTCCCGTAATTCGGATCTTTCCATCCAATGTAATATTTTATCTAATTATCTGCTTTCATCGGGATATCTCGACGGGAACATGCAGGACTCTGTCAATTCCGAGATAGAGCAGATGGCGAATCTGTATGATGGCAGAGTCATCATCATTGACAGGGATTTCCGTGCCGTCAAGGATACCTATGGTATCTATGAATCCAAGACCATAATTTCAGAAGATGTGCTTCGCGCTTTTTCCGGTGAGCCTTCAAACGGTTATGATTCTTCCAATCATTATGTGGAGGTGGTCATGCCGGTGGTGGATGCCTTTTCCCAGGAGGTGAACGGCGTGATCATAGCCTGTGCATCCACCGATTCCCTCATGGCGACCATTGATGTGCTGAGGCGTCAGGCTTTTATCCTGGAAGTCATAATGACCATAATCATAATAGCCATTTCCATCATGTTCTCCAGACTTCTGATGCGTCCCTTTAACAGGGTGACCCAGGCCATTAACAAGATAGAGGCAGGTTATGAGCAGGAGGTCATAGATGTGAAGGGCTATACCGAGATGGAATCCATCGTCGGTGCGTTAAATCAGCTTTTATCCAGGATGAAAAAGCTGGATGATTCCAGGCAGGAGTTTGTGTCAAATGTGTCCCATGAGCTGAAAACCCCGCTGGCGTCCATGAAGGTCCTTGCAGATTCCCTTATAAACATGGGGGAGGATGCTACATATGAAATGTACAGGGAGTTCATGGAGGATATAACCCATGAGATAGACAGGGAAAATTCCATTATCACCGACCTGCTTTCGCTGGTAAAAATGGATAAGACCGCCGGTACGCTGAATATTAAAGAAGTGGATATAAATGAGATGACGGAAGCCATACTTAAGCGCCTCAAGCCTCTTGCCGACCTCAATTCCATAGACCTGATCTTTGAATCCATCAGACAGGTCAGGGCGGAGGTGGATGAGGTAAAGCTCACCCTGGCTGTGTCAAACCTGATCGAAAATGCCATCAAATACAATAATCCCAACGGCTGGGTGAGGGTCATGCTGGATGCGGATCACCAGTTTTTCCTCATTACCGTTACCGATTCGGGTATAGGTATCCCGGCGGAAGCCCAGGACCACGTGTTTGAGAGATTTTACAGAGTGGATAAATCCCACTCCAGGGAAATAGGCGGCACGGGTCTCGGACTGGCCATAGCCAGAAGTGCTGTGATCATGCACAGGGGTGCCATAAAGGTATCGTCCCTTGAAGGACAGGGGACGGAATTTGCCATCAGGATACCCCTGACTTATATCGCTCCTTCTTCCAGGTAGCGGCAGGTGAGTGATAAGATATGAAAAAGTACGGATTTATAAAAAATTGCATAACGTATATTCTGATCATGGTCATGGCAATGACCGTGCTCTGTGGCTGTTCCCAGGATAAGAACAGGATCAGGGGTGAAGTGCAGGATGATGAAATAACTGACAGTGAAGAACAGATCCTGATATATTACCTTACAAGAAACGATGACAGGATCGAGGGTGTACGTTATGACGGGGTCATGACGGAACAGCTTCTTCTCGACGCCATGTCGGATGAACCTTCGGATGCGTCCCTTAAGGCCGTGCTGGGTCATGAGGTGACCCTGAAGAGTGTGGAAAAAAAGGATAAAAGCCTTCTTTTGGACTTTGATTCAGAGTATCTGTCCCTTTCAAAAAATACAGAGGTTTTGTTCAGGGCTTCCCTGGTCAGGACCCTCTGCCAGCTTATCGATGTGGACAGCGTGCTCATAAGTGTCAATTCCAAGCCCCTTACGGATTCGAAGGGGATCCCTTATCCCGGCATGAATGAGGAGAGCTTCGTGGACGGCAGCCGGAGCGATACCAACAGCTATGAAAAGACTACGATAACCCTTTATTTTGCCGACGTGACCGGTACTTATCTGGTTCAGGAACAGCAGGATATAGCATTCTCTTCAAATGTTCCCGTGGAGAAGATCATTCTGGAGGCCTTGCTTGCAGGGCCGAAGACTGAGGACCACAACCCCGTGCTGTCCTCGGACCGGCTTATAAACTCCGTCACGGTCAAGGATGGTATCTGCTATGTGGATATCACCGATCCGGTGCTTGAGATCAAGAGTCCGGTGACTGAAGAGCTGTCACTGTATTCCATAGTCAATTCCCTGACTGAGCTTTCCTATATCAACAAGGTTCAGATCTCCATCGACGGAGAGACCAACAGGAATTTTAAGAGTACTATTTCATTAATGCAGCCGTTTGAAAGGAATCAGGAGATCATAAGAGAATAGAGAGGAGGTCTGCCATATAAGAGGAAGAAAACTTGCCCTATGCTGCGGATCGTTCGTGCTGATATTGTTTTTGCTGTTGACTTTTCAGCCGCCGCCGCTATATAATAACCCTACCCTTGAAGGAAAGAACGTTGTTTTGTCAGGACGTCTTTCCGGTATAAGGATCAAAAACGAAAAACTGCAACTATTCTTAGTCGATGCCCTCATTTCCGGGAGCATCGATCCCAATGATAAAAAACTGAATATAGATGAGGAGATACCGAAAAAGGTTATCTGTTACTGCAGCGGCGATGTAATGCCGAAGCTTGGCAGCCGGGTTTCGGTGGAGGGTGTGTTCTATAATCTGACCCGGGCCACGAATCCGGGACAGTTTGACCAGGCCCGTTATTACAGGTCAAGGGGTATACAGGCGTCCCTGGCAAAAGCCCGGGTCCTGGAGGAATCCGGGGACTGCGATGAACTGTCACAGGCCCTTTTTGAACTGCGGCTTTCCCTGGCCGGGGTATATGACAAGTATCTTGATACACAGACCGCCGGCATATTGAGGGCTATGATACTCGGGGATAAGGATTATCTCGATGATGAGATAAAGACCTTGTTCGAAAATGCGGGCTGTGCACATCTGCTGGTCATCTCCGGGACCCATATCGGAATATTGGGCCTGGGGATCTACCGCATGCTGCGCCGTCTGTCCGGATCCCCTGTCATAGGCGCCGTTATCGGGAGCATACTCACCTGTCTTTATTGCCGGATGACAGGTCAGGGGGTATCGGCACTAAGAGCCCTGATCATGTTCACGATCTGTGTGCTGGGGGAAGGCATAGGCCGTACCTATGATATCATCACGGCTCTTGCTCTCTCGGCGATGATATGTCTTTGCACTAACCCGTTTCTGATCTTTGACCCGGCATTCCTGCTGTCTTTTACGGCAGTCCTTGGGATAGGTGTATCGGGAGGAGGAAGGGATGACGGCACTCCCGGGGGAAAAACGGTAAGGACCGTCAGAACGTCCTGTTTTGTATCGGCGTTCACACTGCCCCCGACCTTGTATTTCTTTAATAAATATCCGGTGTATTCCCTCATCCTTAACCTGATACTCATTCCGTTCTCGGGAGTGCTGATCTTTTCGGGCGCGGCTCTGGCTTTTTTCGGAATGACTCCCTTAGCCCGGATGATCTGTCCCATAGCCGGTATTGTGTGCAGAGGGCTTACCGGGACATATGTGGCTTTATGCAGGCTGTTCGTGTCTGCTCCGGGCAGCGTTTTCGTGACGGGGAAACCGCAGTGCACGGGGATGCTGATCTATTATCTGATCCTGGGCTGCATTGTCTTTGCCGGAGGCACGGAGCGGCTTGGGAAAATGAAGAGCAGGAAGGCAGCCCTGCTAAAGCTGACGGTCATCCCGGTTTTAATGGCTGTTTTTATCCTGTGGCCCAGGCAGAGGGACGGCTTTAATTTTGTGATGCTGGACGTGGGACAGGGGGACGGACTGCTGGCCTATACGAAAAATGCCTGCCTGATCTCTGACATGGGAAGTTCGGATAAGGATAAGGTGGGAACGTACATAGGGATCCCGGCGCTCAAAGCCCTTGGGATAAAAAAGGTGGATGCGCTGCTTGTATCCCATACGGACTCAGATCATATAAGCGGCGTATCGGAGCTGCTGGAAGGGGCAAAGGATGAGGGAATAAAGATAGAGGCTCTTGTGATGACGGATAACTCGTTATCACAAGACCCCGGGAAAAAACTGTATGATCTGGCCGAAGAGAAAGGGGTAAAGGTATACAGGGCCGGAGCCGGCGATGAGATAAGGACCGGGGATATGAGGCTCTCGGTGCTCTGGCCCCAAAAGGGAATGAAGGGCGAACCCAATGAAATGTCCATGGTATGCGCCCTGTATTGCAACAATATGTCGGTGCTGCTCACAGGGGATGTGGAGGGTGAAGGAGAAAAGCATATCACCGAGGCTTTGAAGGGAAAGCATTTTCTTCTGTATAAAGCCGCACATCACGGATCGAAAAACAGCAACAGCTCAGAGCTCCTTAGGCAGATACATCCGGCGCTGACCCTTATCTCCTGCGGTGAGAATAACCGCTACGGACATCCTCACAGGGAGGCGCTTCAACGCATAAGAGAGACTGAAAGCCTTATATTTGTGACGGCTTCACAGGGCGCCATAGCCGTTCACAGCGACGGAAACGAAACGGAAGTGGAATTTACAGGAAAGGATAGAGGAGAATATGAAGAAAAGACTGATAATGATAAATGAGCTGCTCATTGTTGCCACGGCAGGCCTGATGCTGACCTTTTGTTCAGGGGGACGCGTGGCGGTGGCATGTCAGAGCGAAGAAAAGACGGTCAGCAGTGAAACGTGCAGTGTCGAATGCATTGATGAATGCAGTGGTGAAGAACTGTGGGAGGAACCGGTCTTTTCGGAGGAACCTTGTGAAGAGGTTTGTGCCGAAGATAACGGAGTCTGTGAGGAGGATATTGCGGGAGAGGGAGTGGATGTCGGTATCAGCTTTGACAGGGAGGGGCCGGATGACAGGGAGGAAGATCTGTACATAGATGTTCTTGAGGCTGAGGCGGATGAGATGGTGAACGATCATGTTTTATCATTATACATAAGTGTCTCGGCTTGCAGTGCCCGGGGAGATATTGCGGGTTATGCCATGAAGGGCCCCTTTGAAAAATGGGAAGAGGCGCCGGAGTTTGAAACCGGGGATTTTGGAGAGGAGAACAGTTTTGAGGTGACGGGGAACGGTGAATACTATTTCAGCGTCAGAGACAGTAGCGACAGGCGTGCTTTTGCAAAAACCCGGGTGGACATCATAGACCGGAGCGCCCCGGTGATAGCGTCGGTCAGAAGTGAGGCCCTGGAGGATAAAAACGGCTACGGATACAGATCCGTCATTACCGTGTATGCTTATGATATGGGCAGCGGGCTTCACAGGGAGGCCTTCTCATACGATGACGGGGAGAGCTATACCGATGCATACAGCGCAGTGACGGACAGGAACGGAGTATATAATATCAGGGTCAGGGACGGCCTCGGTAATGTGAGCCGGCAGAGCTTTGAGGTCAGGGATATAGATGACGAAGCCCCTCTTATGACCATCACCGGAAATCGGGAAACAAAGAGTGCAAAGGAAGTGATACTCAGGATAGAGTGCACTGACGAAAAATCCGGGATAGCATCCATCTGGTACGGTGACAGGGATGATGAACAGAAGAAAAAATATCTGGGCCGGTACGAAGGAGATAAGTCGGCTCTGGCATTGTTAAGGGTGGATAAAAACGATTCCTATACCGTATATGCCGCCGATCTGCTGGGAAACATGGTGTGTCAGACTGTAAATGTGGATGCCATAGATAAAAGCATTGCCGATGATACGGATAAAAAGACATCCTCATCTTCCGTGAAGACCGGTTCTTCCTCCTCGTCTGTGAGAAAGCCGGTATCCTCTTCCATGAGTACGCTGATGATCGGTATGGAATCGGGTAAAAGTGACAGCGAGGAGGTCACGAGAAAGGAGCTGGTGCTGAAAAAAACGGCCTCATCCTCGTTTTTTACAGGCGGCGGGGAAAAGGATCCCGTTGAAAAGACGGTTATGATACGTTCGGAATATGAGGAGGATGTGGACGATGTGCCCGAACAGGATCTAAAGCTTCATCCGTATACGGTGAGCCTTAATACCACGTCCGCAGATCTGACGTTACCTCAGGTGGAAAGGATAGAAGGAGAATATCCCGTAAATCTGGCTGTGAATGAGACCGTATCATCCCAGGATATCATGCCGGAAAAGGAAGAAAAGGGGGTGGCTTCACAAAAGGTGATCGCGGTGGGGATCGTTATCGTACTGATACTGGCGGCTCTTCTGATCAGGATCCTGATACGCCTCGGCGTCATCGATCCCGACCGGCTGGCGAAGGCTGTTAAGGAAGCAAAAAAAGACTATGAGGATGATGAATAAAAAAACTTGTTATATATAGTCAAATGATGTATAATATTAAAACGTGTGTGCGTGATCTGACTGCAAAGCAGTCTTTTTGCGTTTGTTTATGTGCACGTTTGGTTAGATTTTTCAGAGGCATTGTGATGATATTATTATATTTTTTGCTCCTGGTTGCCGGTTTTTTCGGATTGGTCAAAGGGGCCGACATTTTTGTTGACGGCAGTTCGGCAGCGGCCAAAAAGCTCAGGGTCCCCCCTATGGTCATCGGGCTTACGGTAGTGTCCATGGGAACGTCCCTTCCGGAGCTGGCGGTAAGTATCACTGCGGCAAGAACCGGCTCGAATGAGATCGCGCTGAGTAATGTACTGGGTTCGAATATATTTAATGTACTGGCTATTTTGGGTTTCTGCGCCCTTTTCTGTGCCATTCCCGTTAAAAAGATATCTCTTGTGAGGGATTTTCCCGTGGTTGCGGGAGTTCCCATGATCATCGCCCTTATGGTGGGCGGAGGACTGATACGTTCAGGCAGGATCTTTGATATGGATTCATCCCAGGAGGTAGGGGCTGTGGGAGGCGCTACGGCCGCATTTCTTGTGGTGGGTTTTGTCCTCTATATCCTTGCCCTGATTTTTGATGCCAAGAAGCATCCGGAAAATGCCCCTTCGGAGACGGCTACCATGCCGAATATCCGCTGCATCGTCTTTATAGTGGGCGGCGCTGTCCTGATCATCGCGGGAGGCCAGGCGGTGGTCCATTCCGCGAAATGGATCGCAGCGGCTGCAGGCATGACGGAGACTCTCATCGGTCTTACCGTTGTGGCTCTGGGCACGTCGCTGCCTGAGCTGGTCACATCCGTTGTGGCCGCGAGAAAAGGTGAAGTCGACCTGGCGGTGGGTAACGTCCTGGGTTCGGATATATTTAACTTTTTGATGGTCCTGGGCATCTCGTCGGTCATAGATCCCATCACCGTAAATGTGGCTTCTTTGTACGACCTGGTCATTCTTGTGCTTGCCACGCTTCTGGTATTCATCTTCTCGGCTACGAGAAAGGTGCTTGTACGGTTTGAGGGAGTTATTATGCTCATAGTTTATGCGTCCTATGTGGTTTATGCCGCTATCAGATGATTTTTTGCTCTTGGAGGGATTATGAAGGATGATATAACCATTGATCTTAAAGATTTATTTTACAGGATTTTGTTGAAATGGCGGCTAATGATAATATTTGCCGTTATTTTTGCCATTTTGGCTGATTTATTCGGCATCTATAAGGCCCAGAAGGCTGCGGCTGATGCCACCACGGATCCCAACGTCCTGACTGACCAGGTGGGATCCTTAAAGGCTGAGCTGAGCCAAAAGGAAGCTGCGGAGGCTGACGCCGCCGTGGAGATGTATCTCAGCTACAAAGACAAGTTTGACTCCCTCACTGAATATTTTGATAAATCCGTATATGCCTCCCTTGATCATAAGGCGGTTCCCACCCTCAGGGTGTATTATGAGGTGGATTCCCACTATTTGGCGGAATATCCTGTGATCAGCAGCAAAAATTATGATTATGATCTGGCGGAGATCTATATAGAGACTCTGCGCAGCGGGTATGAGGATGTGGCCTCGAAGTATGGCAGGGAGACAGGATTCATAGAAGAGCTGATCTCCTTTGAGCATCCGCTTGATACGGGTCTTTTTGTGGTGAACATAGTGGGACAGGACAGACAGATGTGTGAGGATATCGCCGCTGCCGTGGACGCCAAGGTCAACGAACTCACCCCGGCCGTATCCGCGGATCTGGTGCCTCATGATGTGACCAGGGTTTCGTCAAGATTCAAGACTGCGTCCAATATGGGCGTCAGGACTACCCAGGCAGCATATATAAACGATATGAATTATTACCGCACGAATATGATGACTGTTCCCAACAATTTAAGTGCGGCTCAGAAAAGTTATTATGAGGCTTCCATAAAACTATCCGAGGCGGGTGAGGCTGCAGCTGCGGATGAACAGGGAACCGCTCCGGCGGCAAAGATCTCTTACGTACAGAAAAAATATATCCTCATCGGTTTCCTTTTCGGGATCATGCTGGTGTGCGGTATTGTCTGCGCATTCTATATACTCATTCCTGTGGTCAGGGTCAGGGAGAATATCAGCGATGTCTTCCAGAAACCGGTGCTCGGCAGCGTATGGGAGGTGTCTAAGGATGAGAAGGCCATCGGCGCAGTGGACAAGTGGCTCACTTCCCTGTTTTACGGAAGGGAATGCAGGTTTGAGTATGACAAGAGACTGGATATGCTCAGTGCAGGTATAGCCATCGCCATGTCAAAGGAAGGGTTTGAGACCCTGTATGTTACAGGCGCCTGCGGTAAGGGCAACAAGGTGATAAAGGATCTGGTGAAACGGCTTTCAAAGGAGGTAAAGGTATCCTCCGGCGAGTGCATCGTTTATTCCCCCGGTTCTCTTGAGGAGATGTCCAAAAAACAGGCTGTGGTATTTGTGGAAACAGCGGGAGACTCCCGTTATGAAGAGATTTCAAAGGAAATAGAACTTGCAGAACAGAGCAGGGTAAAGATCATGGGCTTTATTCTGATACAGAAATGATGATCGATCTGAGAATGATGGAGCGATAAGGTATGAGTGCAGCAACTGTAAAAAAAGCAAAAAAGAAATATGTTAAGCCGCAGACAGGCGATACTGCCCAGAAGGCGCTGAACTGGATCATGGGTGCATATGTATTCATGATGCTTGCGATCTATCCGCTGTATTATCAGGATAAGTATTACAACATGGGTGAGGCCAAGTGGATCTATTTCAAGGTCGTATCCTGTGTTTTCGTGGTGATCGTAGGTGCCGCGTTCATCTGGTATCTTTCCTGCTTTATCAGTAAAAAAGAATTCGGGAAACTGATGGCGACGACCCGGTCGAAGATGATCATAACGGACTGGTTTGTGCTCGCTTATTCGATAGTGACCGTGATATCCGTCATCTTTACACCTTATAAGGAAAACGTGATCTGGGGATATGACGGCTGGTATATGGGACTGGTGGCCCAGATCGGTTTTTGTCTGATCTATTTCTTTGTGTCCAGATTCTGGCGCTGGGATGATCTGAACATGTTCGTTTATATGTGTTCTTCCGCCCTGGTGTTTTTCTTCGGTATCATCATGAAATTCCGTATCGATCCCATGGAAATGTATGTGGATCTGGATGAGATGTATATCAGGGATTTTCTTTCCACTCTGGGACAGGCTACCTGGTATTCCAGCTTTCTCTGTCTGATCTATCCCATCGGAGTGGTTGCCTTCTGGTATTTTGACAAGCTGTGGCAGAGGATAGTCCTGGGTATCTTTACGGTGATCTGTTTTATGACGGTAGTCACCCAGAATTCCGACAGTGCTTATATGGCCATCGTGGGAGTGTTCTTCATGCTCTTATGGATATCCCTTGATTCAAACAAGCATTTTATCCGCTTCCTTGAGGTGATGCTCCTGGCTACCGGTTCGTTCAAGGTCATAGGTATGCTTCAGGTTAAGTATGCGGACGTGATGGTGCCTTTGGATAAGCTGTCCATTTTCATGAGCCAGAGCAAGGTCACCACCGTCCTGTTCTTTGTATTCCTGATCCTTTATATTCTGATGCGTATCCTGGTCAAAAAGACTGAGTTCAATATTGCGGTCTTAAAGCCGGTAAGATATGTGCTCCTTGCGCTTGTGGTGGTGGGGATCGTAGGCGGAGTGGTCTACATCTACAGGAATACCAACGGCCTGCTGAGCGAAAAATATGCTTCGGATAACAATTATCTGAAATTTGATAATGACTGGGGTAATTCAAGAGGTCTTTCCTGGAAGGCGGCAGTGGGTACCTTTAAGCAGGAAAACTTCTGGCTCAAGCTTTTCGGAGCCGGTCCCGACAGTTTCGCCGAATCCGTATATCAGTACTATGCGGAGCCTCTTAATGCAAGGTGGGGTGAAAACACCACCCTGACCTGTGCCCATAACGAGTGGCTGAATATTCTGGTGAACGGCGGGATCTTCGGTTTCATCACTTATCTGGGGATCTTTGTCACATCCATATTCACTTCCATGAAGAATGCCGCAAAGAATCCCATGATCTATGGTATGGCCATTTCCACCCTGGCATACATACTGCACAATTTCTTCTGCTATCAGCAGATCATATGTACACCCATCATCTTTATCATCATGGGTATGGCGGTATCCATAGACCGTTACGGCATGGGTGAGGAAGAATGACGATCAGGGAACGGATAGAAAAAGAGGAAAGGGAATATCTGAGTCCCCATGCTTCATGTTCGGCGGATTCCGCCGGAAGGGACAGGATGGAGGCACAGTGTGATATAAGGCCTGTATACCAGAGGGACAGGGACAGGATACTCCACTCAAAAGCCTTCAGGCGTCTGAAGGACAAGACCCAGGTTTTCTTAAGCCCCGAGGGGGATCATTACAGGACCAGACTTACCCATACCCTGGAGGTATCACAGAATGCCAGGACCATAGCCAAGGCCCTGCGCCTGAACGAGGATCTGGTGGAAGCTATCGCCCTTGGACATGATCTGGGACATACTCCCTTCGGACATGCCGGAGAGAGGGCACTGGATTCGGTATGTCCATACGGTTTCAGACATAACGAACAGAGCATCAGGGTGGTGGAAGTCCTGGAAAAGGACGGCAAGGGCCTGAATCTGACAAAGGAAGTCAGGGACGGGATATTGAATCATAAAACGGATTGCGAGCCGTGTACCCTGGAAGGTAAGGTGGTGCGCTATTCGGACAAGATAGCTTATATCTATCATGACTGTGACGACGCCATCCGTGCCGGGATACTGAAAAACGAGGATATCCCGGAGAGCATCTGCAAGGTGACCGGCTATACCACAAACGCCAGACTGGATTGTTTCATACACAATATAATCACGAACTCCCTGGATAAGGATGATATCTGCATGTCTCCGGATGTGGAGGAGGCGATGAAGAACCTGCGGCAGTTCATGTTTGAAAACGTGTATACAAACAGTCAGGCCAAGGCCCAGGAAAAGAAGGCCCATGACCTAGTGGCCACTTTGTATGAATATTACCTTTATCACCCTGACAGGCTGCCTGTGGAGTATTGCAGGCTGATGGAACAAAGAGGGGATATGCCCCACAGGGTGGTTTGCGATTATGTTTCCTCCATGTCTGACAGATATGCGGTAAATAAGTACAGGGAATTGTTTATTCCTGATTCCTGGCGGCTGTGACCGTCCGGGGATCGGCGGGGGCGGCAGGATGTATATCAGTGAAGAGACCATAAATGAGATCCGGGAAAAAAATGACATCGTAGATGTGATATCCGGATATGTCAAGCTGAAAAAGCAGGGATCGAATTATTTCGGGATCTGTCCGTTTCATACAGAAAAATCTGCCTCCTTCTGCGTATCTCAAAGTAAGCAGATGTTTAAATGCTTCGGGTGTGACAAGGGAGGAAATGTTTTTTCTTTTGTCAGTGAATATGAGAATATCACTTTCCCCGAGGCGGTAAAGCAGCTCGGTGAAAGGGTGGGTGTGACCATTACCCAAAGGGAACCCGATGAGCGGGAAAAGCGTGAAAAGTCCCTCCGGGCCAGGCTCATATCCCTGAATAAGGAAGCCGCCACATATTATTATTTTCGACTGCGGGATAAGCCGGATAATGCGGGCCTCAGATATTTTATAAACCGGGGGCTGTCCGAGGAGACCATGAGTAAGTTTGGCCTGGGATTTGCACCGGTCAAAAGCGGACTTATCGCCGAACTTAAAAAGAAGGGCTATACCGACGAGGAAATGCTTGCCGCCGGTGTGGCGGTCCACAATGAAAAATACGGGCTGAGCGAGAAGTTCTGGAACCGTGTGATATTTCCCATTATGGATGTAAGGGGAAGGGTGCTGGGCTTCGGCGGCAGGGTGATGGGCGAAGGCAAGCCCAAATATCTGAATTCTCCCGAAACTGTTATTTTTGAGAAGAGAAAAAATCTTTACGGACTGAATATCGCCAGAAATTCACACAAGGATCATCTGATCCTGTGCGAGGGATATATGGATGTGATCGCCATGCACCAGGCCGGTTTCGACCAGGCGGTTGCCTCTCTGGGCACGGCGCTTACCATGGACCATGTGCGTATAGTGGCGCGTATGGTAAAAAAAGTGCTTTTGATCTATGATTCCGATAATGCGGGGGTGAGTGCGGCTCTTCGGGCC
>JAEEZH010000184.1 GCA_016288495.1 Lachnospiraceae bacterium | reverse complement strand
GGCACGATCGTAAACTTTATGGGATTGCTCTTAAAGTACTTGTTAAGTGCCTTTACCTCTTCCTTCTTTGCCTTCTTGAAGGCCTTGAATTCCTGCTTGGACATCTTTGCATATTCCTTATCCTGAGGATTGAGCTTGTTGAGCTTGAACTGAAGCATCATCTGAGGTGCCTTGTTGGCGCTGACGCCTGCTGCGTTCTTGTTGTTCTTATACTTGATCTTTGAGAAGAGGATGGTATTGTTGCTGATGCTCTGTCCTACCTCTGCTCCTGCAAAGACTACCTTGAGGCTGGAGTTTGTAGTCTCGATCTTTGCGCCGTTGAAGGATACAGTCTTATTCCAGCTCACCGTGTAGCCAAGGACATTTGCTGTCTCCATATCTGAAGGCACGGGAGCGGGATCATCCTTCTTCTCAGGATCTTCGGGCTCTTCTTCCTCAGGCTCAGGCTCACGCTGTCTTTTTCCTTTGAGCACCTGAGGCTTGCTGTCGCCTACGGTAACGGTATAATCCTCATCCGCCTTAAGCTTAGGTGAGCCAAAGATTATAAAGGTTCCGCTGAAGGGAAGTTTTTCATTATAAATAAGAGTTCCCTCGGCATCCTTAACCTTGAATTCATCCCCTGCCTTAAAGGAAAAGTCATCTGCTCCAAGGGCGGGCTCTTCAAAGTTCTTCATGGATTTGGTTTTCAAGGCGGTGGGAAGATGGGCAGCGCCCTTTCCACCCCAGATAATATACACGCCGGTACCGTCTGTAGGCTCCGAAACGCCGTTATAATCACGTCCGGTACCCAGCATGGTGGATCCGTCTTCGAAAAGGAAGCTCTTATCGGTGCTGAAAGGAACGGTATCATCGTTATCCGACTCTCCGTAAACCTTCACCAGACCACCGACATGCTCATAAGCTCCGTCACAGTGGATACCATCGCCTGTCGAATAGAAGGTCGGGTCAAACGGAACGTAACTATGAGCATTCTCACTGTCCACATAGATACTTACATTACCTGAATTCACCCTGAGAGTATTTCCGCCGGTACTCGTGCTAACCTTCGTGTACCCGGTAAGAGGACTCCTGGCTAAAGCATCCGCATTTTTATAATTATATACCACGGTCTTTGAGGATGCGCATATGCCTTCGTCCAGGCAGTAAGACTTCTGCTCTCTGAAAAGCTCGCCCAGGATCTTGCCCTCAAGCTTACCTATTACCACATTTGTGCTCAGAGTAGACTTTTCTTCACCGATCACGATCTGCTTGCCTTCGATACCCTCATAACAGTTGGGGATCTGTACATCCGCTGTTCCTTTGATGGTCACATTCCCTCCTGCGGCTATACCTGTATTCGAAGAGAAGAGCTCCAGTCTGCCACCCTCGATCTGAACATCCTTACCACAGCTGATGGCGTCATCCGGTGCGCCGTAGATATACACGCCCGAATCCGTAGCTTTTGCTGTTACTTTATCTCCTGCTTTATCAAACTTGAGTCCGTTATTTAATGTATTTATAAAGACGGTTCCACCCTTGATCGTAAGGGATCCGCTGGCGGGCACAGTTTTATCGGCACTGCCGTCTTCAAACTTGATGGTCCTTGCCATCTCTCCCACTTTGATACCCTTATGAGAACCAAGGGCCAGGTTTACACGCTCCGTCGTCACCTTGTCCTTTTTATTGATGGTGTTATAAACCTGATCCTCACTGCCTTCGGTGTATGTGGGTTCAGATTCATTCAAGCCCTCTACATTTGTGTATATCACGGTCTTACCTCCGGTGATCTCCACCTTTTCGGCATTGATACCGTTCGCCTGACTCTCAAGGAGAACCTCACCGCCGGCGATCTTTACCAGGCCGGTCTTATCCCCGTCCTTTTCCACTCTGATACAGTCATCACCGCTTCCCTCGGTTTCAGGAGCTTCTATTTCCAGCTTACCACCCTTGACATTGACGGTACCACCCTTTGCCATTATAGCAGGCTTATTCCTGCAGCAATCCGAAATCCCCAGAATACCGTTTATCACATTGAGAGTGCCGCCCTTTAAACTGATGGCAGAAGGGCAATGCATAAGCCCCAGGTTTCCGGAATTCATGTTCATGGTTCCCTCTGTGGTGATAAGATCAAACAGATTGTTAGCATTATCCGCGTTTAATACGGAAAAGTCACCGTCCTCATCGCCATTCTTCAAATTTACATTGATAACAGATTTGCTTCCCTTCTGATCGATGAAACCTCCACCCGTCATCACAACGGTGTTAGAGTAAGATCCGGGAATAGGCTCTTTATAATTCAGCGTGATCACACTGCCCGGTGCCGCATTGATCAGCGCCTTTTCGTTGCCTTCTCCCAGAAGATAATTCAGGCCCTCATTATTTGCCTCCACCCTGCCAAATGTCAGTGTGGCCTTTACATTTTCCGCTACATTTACATATGTGGATATGCAGCTCCAGTTCGCCATCGCATAAATATAGTATTCTCCGTCCGCCAGGATATTATACTCATAGTACATCTCACGCTGGCCATCTTTTTCCACAATATCCGAACGGACAGTCAGCACGTTATCTACCGGTCCTAGCTCATCGTCCACTTTCACTTCGTGGGGCTCGCTAAGATTAATCTCACATTTATACATTTTACCCAGCACATCTTCCTCGGGAGAATCCTCTGCTTCATCCTTTGTGCTGTTCACCTCTGCATTTTCAAGATCCTCAGTCTCTTCCTCCACGCCGCTCACCGCTTCGCTTTCGGAATCCTCCGACTGAGCCTCCTCAACCTCTGCCTCCTGTATAGCCGTCTCTGCATACTCAGTCTGTACTGCCTCATCCTCAGCAGCGATAACCGCAGCGGGGGACAAAGCCTCTACAGCCAGCATGGTCAGCGCCGATACAAGTGCCAGACGACTGCTCAACCGTTTCTTCATAATAACCTCCTTTGTGAATGTTAATTAAATAACATAGAACCGGGTACATTATAATACCTGTATATAAAAAAGTAAAGCCGGATCACTCCGGCTTTTCCTTCATGAGCGCTGCCTGGGCCCGCTCAAACTCCTCAGGTGTATCTATGTCATAATTCTCATCCATGATGTAGCCTGTCACCTTGATCCCCGACATGGAATGCTGATCCAGGATCACGCTGGGCCTTATCACATCGATGCACGCATTCTGATAATAGGCTTTTTTCAGCTGCTGTCTGGGCATGTTATAACACTCCGGCGGGTCGTTTATCACAGGGGTAATGGTGATACCGTCCTCAGACAGATACCACATTTTATGCGGGATCTCCTTGGCAGGAGCGATACATCTCATGGAATCAATGGTCTCGTCCGCCAGCATCCGCTCGATCATGGTATCTATATCCGAGATCCTGCGTATGGGATATGTAGGTCGAAGCTGGACCACCAGGCGGGGCATATATCCTTCCTTTTTTTTTAAATATGTAAGGGCATGATAGAACACATCCACATCCAAAGCCGTATCCGTGGCCAGTTCCGCCGGCCTGATAAAAGGCACTTCAGCCCCGTAGTCGCGCGCGATCCGGGCATATTTTTCGGAATCCGTACTGACTATGGTACGGGTGATGTATTTTGAAGCCTTTGCATGTTCTATGGAATACGCCAGCATGGGCTTTCCCGCTATGGGACGGATATTCTTATCGATCACACTTTTTGACCCGCTCCGGGCCGGTATCAAAGCCAGTATCTCCATATCATTTCCCCCTTCGTCATTCGCCATATACTCATGAACGCTATTATCCGCCGCTTTATCTCTCCACCGTGAAATACATACAGACGATTTCCGGTTTTCTTGATTTTGTCCGTACACTCATCTCACGCCATACAGACTATTTCACCATTTTCCTCATTTCGTCCGTATCATATCGTAGCATCCATACAGACTATTTCATGTTTTTTACATTTCGTCCGTACACCCATCACATACCATACAGACTATTTCATGTTTTTTACATTTCGTCCGTACACCCATCTCACGCCATACAGACTATTTCACATTTTTTCTATTTCGTCCGTATCCGCGCGCAAGATTCATAAGAATCATAAGACTCATAGAATATCAGGATATCATAAAATAGAAACCCTCCCAGACATATATCTGAGAGGGCTAAGGTGCTGAACGGATTTGAACCGATGATCAGGGAGTTGCAGTCCCACGCCTTACCACTTGGCTACAGCACCGTTTGCAGACATACCTGCGACAGATCACAGGGCTGTCAGTGACCCCGACGGGAATTGAACCCGTGTTACCGCCGTGAAAGGGCGATGTCTTAACCTCTTGACCACGGGGCCCTGGAAAAAATATGAGATATGAGCTATCTCGGAGCTCCCCGAGTAGGGCTCGAACCTACAACAACTCGGTTAACAGCCGAGTGCTCTACCATTGAGCTATCGAGGATTATTAAACTAATATCAAGCCAACAGTAAAACAGGGAACTCGCCGCAGTGCTCTACCATTGAGCTATCGAGGAATATTAAATTAATATCAAGCCAACAGTAAAACAGGGAACTCGCCATAATACTCTACCGTTGAGCTATCAAGGATTAAAGTAATCTATTTTATATAGCAACCTCAAAACTTCATACAGATTACAAGAATTACT
>JAEEZH010000183.1 GCA_016288495.1 Lachnospiraceae bacterium | reverse complement strand
TGCATATCGGCTCTTTTCAGAGTGCCTCACCGGTTGCACGTATCTCCGATGCTATAAGCTTTGAAAGAAAATACAGCAGCGCAGTCTCATCATCCTGCCAGATCCTGAGGCTGTGGGGCTCGGCACACATCAGATAACCGTTTATCTCATCCTTAGTGCTAACCTTTGACAACATGATGGTCTCTATCTCCCTTTTTCTGAGAACCTCATAAAAGCAGGGACTGAGGGATACGATCTCATCCACGGAATTTGTGGAAAAGAAATCACTCCTCATCACATCCTTGATATCGGAAACCTCCATCTGGAACTCCGGATCGCTTATACTGTGAAGTATGTTTTTGGCATCCACATAGTACAGATCCGAAACCCTGAGCTCATCACGAAAAGTCTCATACGCCGCCTTCAGTTTGTTCTGAAGCCCGTTTACCCGTTCAAAGCTCTCCGTCACGGAATGCATGGAAGCATACAGTCCATGACCGGCCATGGACTGTATCTCCAGGCCCTTGTGTTTTTCCTCCACATAAATGATATAACAGTTCCTTCCCTTTGACTTTCCGCGATACAAAGTCTTATCTATCTTTGAAAACAAAATATCATAATCCTCCGCATCCTCGGGGAAGGACGCACAGCCTATGGTACCTGTGATGAAAGGCTTGCAGGTATTGAGCTCTATATTTCTCCTGAGAACCTTTTTGTTGGTATATATGCCCCCCAAAAATTTCTTTTTACTGTCATAAGACAGATCCACCAGATTGATGAAAAGATATTCGTCTCCTCCGAACCTGCCGGCTATACCCTTACCGGCCATCGCCTTTATCAGGTCATCCGCCACATGCTGAAGTACGCCGTCACCCGCCGTATGACCATAGGTGTCGTTTATGAATTTAAAATTATCCAGATCCAGCATCCCGTAGGTAAAGGGAATATTCTCCCTTATCAGATACTGGGCAAAGCCTACGATATAAGGTCTGGAAATGACACCGGTAAGCGGATCCAGGATATCCGATAAGGAACTGGAATCAAACACCTTGTCAAAATAGGAATACTTTATCAGCTGCTCAATACTGTACATATCTTTGCCTTTCCGGTTACGGTTTTATTTTGATACTTTTATCTTAGCCGTAAACTTCTTTCCGTTCACCATGAAGGGAATCGAAACAGATCCCTTTTTAAGCGCTTCCTTTGCGGTGATATGAACCTTTGCATCCTTATTATCCACTGCGATCTTCACATCCTCCGAAAGGACCTGCTTATTCTTTATCATCAGCTTCGACCAGGCCGCGTCGTTATTATCCGAGCCGGCCACCTTGAAATTTATGGGCATGGAAATGGTCACATCTATATCCTTGCTGCCTGAAGGCACTGTAGCCGTCAGTTTTTTCTTTGCCTTGGGATCCGTGAGCTCGTTGCCCGACACGCAGACCTTCTGCACCGCAGGCTCTACAACGGTCACCGAAAGAGTTACATTTATCGTTCCCGTCTGGCCGGCTATGGTATATTTTACCTTTGCTGCATTTCCCGAAGCCGTAGCCTTCTTTGCACTCAGATAACCCTTGCCGTTTACCGCTACCAGCTTTTTATCGGCTGCGGCGATCTCAACCGTGGAGCCGGCCTTCTTATCATAACCCGTGAGCTTTACCTTGCTGCCCTTGGCCAGGGTAATGGACATCTGGGCATTCCCGTCCTTTACATAAGGCAGGGCATCTATGCTGAATTCCTTCTTTCCCTTGGCATTTGAGCTGACGGTCACAACCGCCGTATCCTTTATATCGCCCTTACCGGCTGCGGCTGCTTCAACAGCAGTTTCCTTCTTTTCTTCGCCGCCGTTATCGCCGCCGTTATCGTCACCATTATCACCGCCGTTATCATCATCTTCTTCAGCTCCCGGCACTACCAGCTTCCCGGCCTCATTCTTTACCAGAAGCTTAACATTGCTGAAGGTCACGGCATACTTCCGGCTGATGAACATGCCCACATACTGATACTCACTGTCCACGCCCGAGAGCATGAAGTCATATCCGCCTGTCTGAACCTCTTCATCGCCTATGCTGCAGGCATATCCATCCGAGGATCTGCTCAGGGAGAGGGCGTAGGTCTTGCCCTTCTCTATCTTTCCCTTCAAAGTACCCTTGCCGCCTATCTCACCGCTTTTTGAATAAAAACAGTTCGTCTTTCCGCCCAGAGTTCCTGCCACCACATAATCGGAAGAAAAGACAGCATCCCCGGCGTCCACATACATGTCGTCACGGGCTATCAGGCCAAAGGCCGACTGACCGTCTATGGTATCCACCTCATCCACCAGGGCATCAGCGGTAAGTACGAATTCAGCATCCACAGGAAGCCTGTAATAATACATGGCAAAACCGCAAGTGGCACCGTCGCCCTGGATCTTTGAGCCCATTCCGGGATTCTCTATAAGAACCGAGTGTCCGTCCGGCTTTAAGGTGAATGTAGAACTGTTTACTTTGTTCTTTCCGCCCACAGTCCCGAATACGGATCCGTAAAATACGACCCCGTCCTCATTTGTAAAGGGCTTCCAGATAGCTGAGGTATTGGTCGGAGAAGTATAATCCCTGTAATTGTCAATATATGACTGCAAAGGAACCAGATCGGCGTCCTTTGTGGGCTCGGTCAGGGTAGCCTTCACATGAGCCGCAAGGGGCGATGAAGTAGCCTTGACCGCCTTTGCGAACTGATATGCGATCCATTTTGCTCCGTAAATGTTCACATGGGTTTTGTCCGCCGACTTCGGATTACCTACCACATTGGAGCTGACATCGCCGGGTATCTCGCGCATGCCGGCCGTCCAGGCATGATAATATACGCTGTCAGATCCCAGTTCCTCATATCTTGTCTTTGTTATGGCGGTCAGATCCACCACGGGAATGGATTTTGCCTTGCCCAGAGCTCTGATAGCCTCCGGATAATCACCTGTCGAAGTGACATGCACATCCGAACCGCTGTATTCTTCCCCCGCTTTTTTTTCAGGATTATATCTGACTATGGGAGTACACAAAACAGCAGTAGCGCTCTTATCCTCTGCCAGTTTGACAAAATTATTGTAAAGGGATTTAGCAAAATCCGACTCCGCACCGCCTGTTGCCGAGCAGAATCTTTTTGTATCATCACTTTTTTCGTCATTATGTCCGAAGCCTATAACGATCACATCACCTGCCTTGATATGATCCTTGATAAAACCATAATACACCGAAGATGTATCATCGGTCAGATAATTTTTCGAGCTGCGTCCCGAAGCGCCCAGATTTACGATGACATAGTTATCATCCAGATAATTCCCTATCTGGGTCCCGTATCCGTATCTGGGATAATAATAATTGTCCGTATGCGTCCCATCTGCTTTTACATAGTCACATACAGTGGAATCACCCACGATCCAGAGAATGGGCTTT
>JAEEZH010000182.1 GCA_016288495.1 Lachnospiraceae bacterium | reverse complement strand
TCGATACAGGAACTGAGTCGGGAGGCAGAGGATCGCATGTATAAACAGAAAAAGGATTACTATACAGCATCCGGTAAAGACAGGCGCAAGAGTAGTTAGACGGTATTCAAATGGAAATCATTTATGATTTGTTATATGAGACGATTCAGGGATTGGATACACTTCCGTATAGGGGTTCGGAACGCAAAACAGGGGCGTTTGCAAATATAGTATACAGCGAAAGGCGCGAGTTTAGGAGAAATCTTAGACCCGCGCCTTTTTTGTTTTACTTAACTTCTGGCCATAATGTCCAGAAGTTGGAACAGAAGGGTTGAATGCTTTTTATAGCGTTTTACGGTGGATCCGTGGTATACTTACTCATCATTACGTGTAAGTGAGGATCGGAAATGGAAAAGGCAAAGAAGCAGTTTGAATTGTTGATATGAGGCATGGTTCAGGAAATAATATGCACGCTGTTTTCATGACGCTATTGATGGCAATAGGACGATGAGGATGAGTGAAGTAACTTACAGCAAAAAGAATGATGAGATTGAGTGTGTCAGATATGAAAGATCGCGAAAATCATATCTTCCGCATACCCATCCGAATCATCTTACGATCGGATATATTGAAGAAGGACAGGTATGTATTACCATAGATGGTGAAAGCTGCATCTATGAACCGGGAGAAGAATTCCGGATAATGCCAAATGTTCTGCATGAGATAAAGCCTGCGGATGAAAACCCCTATTCTATGGTGGTCATGTGCATAAAGACCGAAGTTGTTGTGGATGATGATAATCTGAAAGAACTTCAGGATACGATAATGGAAAAACCGGAGAATATATATCTGATAGAGGAAATGGCTGAAGATTCGCAGGTTAGTCCATATCATATGATACGGAAATTTAAGAAGGCATTTGGGCTTACGCCGCACCAATTTCAGATACAGTGTAAGGTCAGAAAAGCGCAGAAACTGCTTGAAACGACTAAAAGCATCCCCGAAGTGGCTTATGAAGCCGGATTTTGCGATCAAAGCCACTTGGACAGATGCTTTCAGAAAATAGTGGGCATGACACCCAGTCAATATCAGGATTCAGTAATAAACAGCGATTAACATAGTGCGGGGAAAAATTTGGCGAACAGATATAATCCGTCTTTCCCGGCATGAACCTCATGATGAACTGCTTTGGGCATTATGGATATGACCCCGGGCTCATAAATGAGCTCATTGCCATCATTGATACAGGTGCCTTCTCCGGCGATCACTTCATGGGTTTCAAGCTGAGTCTCATGAATGTGATCAAGAATACTCTTGTCGGGGGCGATCCGGACCAGATGATAGCTGTACTCTCCATTTGTATCCTTGGAAGTGATGATGTGTTTTAATTCAACACCTTCAAAGACCGGATGTTTCGACCAGGCTATCTCGGCGAAGGAAACGGTTTTACCCGGCAGACGTAACTGCCCGTTGTTAAAAGCTTCAAATACTTCATTTTTCATGTTGGTGTTCTCCTTTCTTTTGATAATGTGATGATATCAAAAGGAGAATTCTGGGAATTGGATAAAATTGCGATTTTCAGTTTTATTATACTATGAGTGGCATATAAGCAATTTGAAAAAGCAGGCAAAAAGTACTATAATCGTATAGGTCGGGACTTTCCGAAGAGTATATGCAATAATGGGAGATGATCAGATGAAGAAAAAAGTATTATTTATGTTAGCAGAGATACTGCTGGTGATCGGCATATCGGTTCCTGTATCTGCAGGCGATGCAGAGATCCCCAATAATTACATGAGTGCAGGAATGACCGGTTTTGCCTATAAGCACTCACCGATTGAGAATCCAAGGATATCAAAAGACATTGTTGCTGATCCCGATGCAGTTTACGGGTACTCACCGGTCCCGCTTTCGGAAAGGTTTGGAGCCTATGCCGGTCTGGACTGGTCTGATGCCGTAAAAGTAAACGAAGCCAAAAGAGAAAGGGTGGCTGAGTATAAAGCCGGTAGTGTAATTATCGATCCGGCGGTGGATGCCTGCCTGGGACTTTACGATCATTACTTTACGGCTTACGTGGCATCCGGAAATGCTGATGCATACTCTCCGGAGGATGAGGCATTTGTGGCCGGCTGGGGAGATAACAGGCCGGATGATATACTCTGGGCCAGGTATGAGGACGTTTACAGAAATCCCCGCTATTATGACAGTTCCAACGGTGATGTCATATGGCCTGATAATCTCGGGTTTTACGGTGAATCCTTCGACTATACACTGCTTCCCTATACTTATATTGACCGTTATGGCAGTGATTATGGTACGTTCGTTTCTTTAGTCGGGCATCCCTATGAGGATTATTCGCTTTCTCCGGGATCGGAGTATAAGAATTACAGCGTGTTTATCGTAAGGAAACCTATAAACGGAAGAGCGGGAGCCGTATACCCCTGGTTTGATCAGCCCGGCATGGCAACACAGATAGTACTTCCCACATCTGTCAAGGAGCTTCTGGAGGACGGCTCCCTTGAAAGGTGCGTTTACAGATGAATCCGGAGTAAGGAGATCTGCCGGTTTTGCATGAGGTGTCTTTATGTTGAAAAATAAAGGAAACATAATGATCATATTATTATCCGGCCTGGCAGCTATGTCTGTTTTTTCTGCCTGCTCGTCGAAATCTTATGATACCGGCGTGGATGACAGTGGAGCGACAGGGGCCTTGCAAACGGTTGATGAGACCGGATCGGATGTTTTGGCAGAAAGTGCCGTGGACTTTGATCATGAACTGGATTCGTATGAGCCCAAAAAGCGTAAGTATAATTTTTACTTCACATACAAAACCGTTCATCCCTGGTGGGATGCCGTGGCGCTGGGTATGGAAGAGGCCCAGCGGCAATATCTGGACAGAGGGATCACCATCACTTATGAGTATATGGCACCGGAGGGTGCCTCTGCTGAGGATCAGACAAAAAGACTCCGTATGGCTGAGGAAGAAGGCTATGATGTGATAGGGGTGGATGTGGCGGATGAAGAGATCATATCACCTGTTCTTGATGATATGGTGGATTCCGGGATCAAGGTCATGACCTTTTCAAGTTCCGACGCCGCCGAGGGCTGTAAAAGGCTGGCCTATGTGGGTAATACACACAATTACAGAGACGGAGCCGATCTGACGCAGGCCCTCTGTGAAAAACTGGAATACAAAGGGAAGGTGGCTATTTTGGTGGGAAGTAAGGGTGCACCCTGCCATGAGGACCGGGCAAAAGGTGCCGAGGATACCATAGCCAAATATCCGGATATGGAGATAGTCGCCAAAGAGTATGATATGGATTCTGTGGATCTGGCCTATGATCTGACCATGCAGATCCTGAAAGACTGTCCGGATCTGGATGGAATAATCTGCTGTAATATGAGTAATCCTGTGGGAGCTGCAAGGGCGATCACGGAAATGGAGAGCCATGCCGTTATTGTGGGTATGGATCATGATGAAGAGGCGCTTCGTTACCTGAATGAGGGAGTGATATACTGCCTGGGCGTACAGGATTGCTATTCCATAGGTTTTGATACGATCCAGACTGCGGTAAAGATCGCAGACGGTAATCTGGCCGGTGACCTGTTCCCTGAAAAGACTGATGAATCGACCACGTTGATCTATCAAAAGGATGCTGCCCTGATACTTGAGCTTTTGTATGGTGAGATCTGATGAGAGGCAAAAAAGTAACAAATAAAAAATTCGTGATGACAGCTGCCATAGGAAGCATTCTAATTATGGCATTGGTAACGGTCAAAACCTTAAGGTTTTCAAAACAGACTGCCATGGCAACGGATAAGGCGGTTTCGGCGGTTAGTTCATTTTATCTGGAAGCGATGGCGGATCGCCGCGCTAAGACCATTACAAATCTGATCAGCAACAGTTTTGATCAAATGGAAAAGGCCGTAGACTTTATCAGGGATGAGAATATCGGCTCACAGGATGAATTGCGCGAAAAGATAGGGAAGGTCAGAGACCTGCTGGGTCTTAAGCATTTTGCTCTGGTAGATGAAGACGATATAGTCTATACGCAGTACACCACCTATACCGGCAGGAGCCGGCATCCTTTTCTGTCTGACGGTCAACTGAATGACCGGATCATCAGCACGGTCTCTCTTTATGGTTCTTCCAAACAGCTGTTCCTGGCTATCCCCACACCGGATCTTAATATCATGGGAAAGCGCTTTAAAGCCTGCTTTGTGCAGTATGATATCAATGATATAGTAGCACTGCTGGCGTTTGATGATAACGGCAGGACCAATTTTGCACTGTATTCGAAAAACGGGGGCAATCTGTCCGGAACAGAGCTGGGACCTGTGATCTCGGATCATAATCTGTTTGATGTGTTAAAGGATGTGGTCCCTGAAGATGTAAGGAAAGAGCATTATGATAATTTCTTAAACGAGACAGAGGGAAACCTGTCCTTTGCCGAGGATGATGCGTATGAGACGCTCAGTTATGTCCCGATCGAAGGAACAGGATGGGAAATGGTCGTTTTGATCCGCGAGAGTGTCATAAATGAACAGATCCGTGATATCAGTGAAAAAAATATTGAAAACAACAGAAAGCTGATCATTTTCACTTTGGTGGCCGTAGGACTTCTTGCCGTTTTGCTGCTGGTTCAGTTTAACAGTTTATCCAGAGCGAAGCTTGAGGCCGAAAAAGAAACCAGCAACAATCTGCGCAATATGGCAACTACCGATTCCATGACGGGCGTCAGGAATAAACATGCCTATACGGAAAATGAATCGGTCATCAATGCCCAGATCCATTCGGGAGAAATAAGCAAACTGGCAGTTATCGTCTGTGATGTCAACGGATTGAAACATATCAATGATACAAAGGGGCATGCGGCCGGAGACCAGCTGATCAAGGATGCCTGCAGCCTGATCTGCGAGCAGTTCCTTCATGGTGCGGTATTCAGGATCGGAGGCGATGAATTCGTGGTGATCCTGCAGGGAAAAGGTTATGATAAGATGCATGATGTGATAGCCGAAACAAACCGCATGATGGAAGAAAATATTGAAACGGGCGGAGTGGTCATCTCCATAGGCTATGCCGTATTGGAACCGGGAGACAAGCATCTGCGTGATGTTTTCGAAAGAGCGGATCAGGTGATGTATGAGCGGAAGAAAGAACTGAAGGCCATGGGGTCGGTGACCAGAGGATGATCTTAAGGCTGAAAATATGATTTCAAGGAGTATGGTTATAAAGAGGTTCAGGAGTATTTTGAAAATAACCCTTAAAAAGAAGGACTACAAGGTCGTTTCCTCTGACCCTGAGCAGGGCACTGTAACCCTGGAGGGACAGAGGAACTACGAAGGTACTCTGACTGTAAATATTCTGTAACTGCCGGTCGATGGATCAATACGAAACCGGCGGTAAGTTATCATTTTGATCTCAGGTTCTGCTGATCCTGCGCAGCTTCCAGCTGTTCAGGATGAAACGCAGGGTTTCGTCAACCACCACCAGGCTGAATATGCCCATGATGCCCATGTGGAATATCATTACCAGCACGGTGGAAAATACCATGACAAATACGGTGCCCAGAAGCTGGGTCTTAAGCATCCAGCTGGGCTGTCCGTAGCCCTTGATGCCGGAGCCGAAGATGATGTTCCCGCTTTTGGGAAACAGATCGATGCCCACTACGAACAGATACAGCGGAGCCATGGCCAGCACTGCTTCGTTGGTGGTGAAAAGTCCCAGGATCTGTCCGGGAAACGCCATGAACAGGAGAAGGTTTACTATGGCTATTCCAAGGCAGAGCACTGATGAGCTCATGACCACATCCCATACTCCGCGTCTGTTCTTTTTGCCCGTCTCATATCCGGAGAGGGTCAGTGTGGCCGTGCCTATGGAGCCTACCAGTACCACAGAAATAAGCTCCAGTCCGAATATGATGGAATGGATGCCTGCAGCCTCTATGGACACCTTATTGAGCATGGCGATGAGGTACAGATTGCCGAGATTCCAGGCAAACTCCTCACAGGCCGCAGGTGCACCGAACTTTATGGTATCGATGTAGGGCCTGAGCTTGGCGGACAGGATCTGGGATAAAGATGGCTTGAAAGGTATATCTTTGGCTCTCAGCACATATATGAGAACGATGAGATCACCAAGGAGTTCCGCGATGGTGGTGGCCAGGGCCGCACCCTTTACACCCATGGCGGGAAAACCGAAGTGGCCGAATATCATCACATAGTCCAGTACCACATTTGCAAGGGAACGGGATACTCCGTACCATATCATGATCCCTGTCTTCTGACTGACCTGGAGCATACAGCTTATGGAGGCTCCTATACCTATCAGTACAAAGATGGGAGAAAAATATCTCGAATAGTCTATGCTCATGCCTACTATGCTCTTATCCACGCCCAGAAGCGAAAAGGCTACCTGAGGGCATAACAGCCAGAACAGGAAAAGCGCCAGAGCGATCACATTATTGTATTTTAGTAATGAGGCAAGCACGCTCCTTGCACGGTCCAGATCCTTTGCGCCGTACGCCTGGCTCACTACGATGGTGGCACCGGTAGTAAGGGCAAATATGATGCTCATGGTGGTCCACATGGGAGTGGATGAATTGCTCACGGCACTCATGCTCTCGATGGACAGTCTGCCGATAAAGATGCGGTCTATGAGCATCTGCAGTTGTGAGATCAGATTGGACAGCATGATCGGTACTGCGATCGCCAGTATTTTCTTAATGTATTCTTTCATATTTTTCCACATTTCGTTATTATAGCCTACAACCTTGGTTACGTACAGCTGGTT
Organism: Lachnospiraceae bacterium; assembly: GCA_016288495.1. Lineage (GTDB taxonomy): Bacteria > Bacillota > Clostridia > Lachnospirales > Lachnospiraceae > UBA1753. Next base: position 5,541 of record JAEEZH010000182.1, on the reverse strand, counting down.
AAAAATTTTTTCCATGATTATCACCTCCTCGTAAGATCAACTATAATAATAAGCCGGCTCTGTCAAGATTCTTCGCTTCGCTCAGAATGACACCCGGTATACCACCGATCACTGCCGGCTAATGGTTAATAGCCGGCAGTAGAGTGCAATTATAGCTAACAATTATTAGCTTGTCAAGCGGCAATTTTATTTTTTAGAAGTTTTTTCATAAATTTAAGTGCTGACAGCATGATAAAACGATGTTAAAATAGGCATGTGGGGTTAACAGGGTAGTTTTTTAGGGTAAAGGAGAACGGATATGGGATATTGGATAGTGGTTGTCGACGATGTGCAACTGTTCCTGGCAAATGCTGAGGACATTCTGAAAAAGGCAGACATGCGTGTCAGCTGCCTTCATTCAGGGAAGGAACTGCTTGAGTTCATGAAGAGCAATTCCCCGGATCTTATCCTGCTGGATATCATGATGCCCGATATGGACGGATTTGATACCTACAGGGCGCTTCGTGAGTATGAGGAAAAGGTGGGCGCCCGCCAGGTTCCGGTGATCTTTCTTACCGGTGATGATAAAAAGGAGACTGAGCGCAGAGGTTTAAAGGAGGGAGCTTCTGATTTCATCCATAAGCCTCTCGATGAGGATATACTGATCAAGCGTATCAATAATACCATCCAGAACAGCAGGGCCATAGAGAATATCACCCAGGAGGCTACTCTCGATAAGCTGACCGGTTTTTACACAAAGGCCAGCGGTGAAGAGAGGATATCGGGGCTTTGTAAAAAAGCTGACGGAGCCCTTATGATCATGGATCTGGATAATTTCAAGCGCGTGAATGATAAGTTCGGTCATGACATGGGCGATCAGGTGCTCATAGCCTTTGCGGGTATCGTAAGGAGGAATGTCCGTGCCGGGGATGTGCTGTGCAGGGCCGGCGGGGATAAACTCATGGTATATTTCCCCAACCTGATGCGCAAGGAAGCGATAGAGTCCCTTTCCTACTGGCTGAATGATCTGCTGCGCAAGGAGGCGGACGCCCTGCTGGGACGTAATCACGGTATTCCCCTTGGTATATCCATCGGAGTAGCTATAGCCGACGGGGAGAATAATGAGTATAAGGATCTGTACAGGGATGCCGACAGAGCCCTGTATGAGGCAAAGCGTCTGGATAAACATACCTATGCCCTGTATGACCGGGAATCCATGGATTATGACAGTGAGGAGAGACTGGAACAGGAGCTGTCCCGGGTGATCCATTCCCTGTCCGGAAGCGAGGATGAGAGCGGGGCTCTGATCCTGGGTCAGGATGCTTTCTCCAGACATTACCGTTATACGGAAAAATTATTGTCCCGGGGAAAATATCCCATGGCACGGATACTTTTCTATCTATCCCTTGTGGAGAAGGATGGGTCGGAGACCGATTTTTCGGAGGCGGTTTCCGAATTCGGAAAGATACTTAAAAATACCCTAACAAGCACGGATACCGTTCTTTTGTGGGAACAGAATATGTATTTTGTGATGCTGCCCTTTGTTAATGAGGAAGAAGCTTCGAGAGTCGTCGAACAGATTACACAGGCCTGGAGCAGGACTGCTCTGGCCGACAGAGTAAGGATCAGATCCGGTTTTTCCGTGACCGTGTAGTCATACGACGACAGCCGAATAAACACTGAATACAGAACGCTTTCACGTTACAGGCGTGAAAGCGTTTTTTTATAAGAGCGAACATTACAGGACGGAATGTATGAAAGGATGGGAGATATGGATAAAAGGAAGATGATGAAAGGATTGAGACGTACACTGGTGCTGACGGCAGCACTTTGGCTGGCCCGGACTGTTATGGCAGGATACCCGGACATCCCCGGAGAGCTGCTGGAAAAGACAGGCGCGGCTTATACCGTGTATGCCTCTGAGCATACCTCGGATGTGTTGAAGAACCGTTATAAAAACGACTTTAAGGTGGTGCCGGAGGTCCGCATCTACTATGAGGAGGACAAGTACCGCACCCTGAACAGCAGCTATCCCTATCTTCTTAAAAACAAGACCAGGGCGTCATCCGCTGCCGACGGAAAATGGTGCGCCTGGTATGACAAGGTAAACGGTACCCTTCATCTCAAGGATTATTACGGCGGTACCATCGTTCCCCATTATTCCTGTGCAAAAATGGCCCATGGCGGGGACGACAGCTCAGACGATTATTATTTTGATATCATGGTGGAATCCGATTCCACCATTGTTGCCATGCCCCAGGTACGCTGGTCCGGGGAGACTAATAAGGACCGGCCTAAGCAAAAGGAGGGCATCGGTATCGACTATTCCAATTTCCAGACCTTTGGAAACTATGCAGACACCTATAACTTCCTTCAGTCCGGCCGTATCATCCTGAAGAACGGTTCGGATCTGCAGATACAGATGGATAATGCCTCTCTGGCTGAATGTAACTATAACTACGCGATCCAGTCTGTAGCGGGGCAGGAATTTGAGATAACCACCCAGGGGACCGGAGGCGGACGCCTTAGTATCCAATGCCCCGGAAGTAAGGACGATGCCCTGGGGGTGGTGTACGGCATCAATTCCAACAGCTCCAGAGTATACGGAAACCAGGGCATATTTGTGACAGGGGATGCCTCCCTTGAAATGAGTCTGTATGCGAAGACTCTGATCAACGGCATAGATACTGTGAATGACGTGATCTTTGATACCGACGGTAAGCTTGATTTTGAGCTGAAGTCATATCAGCAGAATGTAAATGCGGTCAATTCCAACGGGAATATCACTCTGCGGGATGCCTCAGAGATACGTCTTAACCTGTATTCCTACATGGGCTATGCAAAAGCCTTTGTGGCAAGGAACGGGGGGAGTCCCATCGTAGAACAGGCGTATACTGTGAAGAGATATGAACCGGACGGATATAAATACGCCATCAACCGTACCATGACCAGAACCGAAGCTAAGAAGCTTATTTCGCTATCTATCGTTGATTGGACTGGAGGCACCATTACACAGATCCGTCCGGGAGGTGTAGCACAGTTTAACCCTATTAACTTTGAAGAGACGGCAAAGAAGATTGATAGTACTCTGGGTACTTCCATTACGGACTATCAGTACGTAAGGACCAATGAAGATGGAGACTGGGAAGGGTTCAGCGGGGGAGACGGCTTCCCGGGAGGCAGAAAATACGGTGTTCAAATTAAGCTAAAGGTGGCTGACGATTATACCGTGGATGATAATCTCAGTGCGGCCTGGTCAGAGGAGAATACCGGAAACAGATACCGTATGAAGGTCATTTCGATCAAGAATAAGGCCGATGCCGGTGAGATAGCAGGCTATTATAAGGAAGTGACGGTGAGGTATGAGACAGGGATGTATGAAAAGGAGATCTCGGGTATCTATCTCACTCCGAAGCGGGGGATACTTAAAGGGGGAAGGAAGCTTTCCGCCTCGGATTTTGATGTAAAGATAAGATATGGACTTACCAAACCGGAGTGGTATTACATGGAAGGCGGTAATATCGCCGGCATCAGGCTGACCAATGTGTCATGGACGGCCATAGGAGATGATAAGGATGAGGATGTCCTGACAGATGGAGGCGGTAATACCTATACCTCCGACATTTTCCGCTGCCATTCTTATAAGATCACTGCAGAATTCAAGCTGGATACTCATTTCGCCTTTGCTGCCACAGGCAAAACGCAGACGATCGCAGACAAGGAGGCGAGAGCAGATTACGGTGAAAATAAATGCACCCTGCAGTGCGACTTTGAGCTTCCTTTCAGCGTAATATCCGAGGGCGTGGCCACGGGAAATATGACCCATGAGGAATATTATTGCGCACTTTCGGACTATACCGTATATCCCAATATCTACAGCATGAGTGCGGACGCCGGGGATTCGGTCAGGGTTTACGGAAACGGACTTAAAAATATCATAGTGGATTCGAGAAAGGGTAAGCTGCCCCAAAATTATTTTGGACCTTATGTACCGGGAGGAGTTTTAAAGATGCCCGCCGGGGGAGATGTGTATCTTCTTTCAAATGAAAAAACTTTTATCGGAAGATCCGCCGGGTCGGCATATGAGGACAAGCTTAAGGTGGTTGATGAAACCATCGGGCCCAGGGCAAAGATTTATATCCTTGCAGGAAAGGCGGCAGATGACGAAGCGGCAGCGGGCGGCGTATTCACAGAAGAGGCCGGTGAGAAAGTTCAGGCCCTCTGGCTTCGAAAATTTGATGACTTTAATTCATTCACAGCCTTCGATGAGTCCGAGGCTCTGGTGACGGATGGGGATGACAGAACTGTATTCTGGTCACTTAAGGGGAACGCCAATCTGAATAAATGGGACGGGACCCTTTTGGTCCGCAATTTCAGTGGCAATACGGGGGCGGACTCCGTGGGGACCTATGTACCGGCAGGAGAGTACCAGTATGTGGTCAGGCTGGAGAAAGACGGCGATTATTATTACGCTTATTCGGATCCTTTTTATGTGGATTATAATACTGACCTCAGCAACAGGACCGTGATAACCGATCAGCCGGAAAATGATATTACAAAGAATGATGCACAGAAGGTCTTTGATGCACTGCCCTTTGAGCCGGTTTTGGGCACCGGTTGTGTTGATGTGACCGGGAAATACGTCGCTTCTCTTTCCGATGCGGAATTAAAGCAGCTGGCAAATTCGTATTTTGGCATAAATACTGCTGATGATATGATGTCGATCCGAAAGCAGTTCCTTGATCATGTGGGCACGGGAAAGACGGATGTGGGGAAATATGTGGTCTTTGTCCGCCCGGACAGTTTACATATGTGGGCGGAAAAGACTGATGAAGTGAGGATCTTTACCTATGAGATCACTCCTTTGACAGTAGAGGTGCGGCCGTATGGCAACCAATCCAAGAGAATGGGAGAGAGAGATCTGTACTGGGAAAAAATCTATTATAACAATGGAACCGAAATGGTACAGCTTTCTTCGGGATCGCTGTATGGTGCAATTTACCGTGATAAGATAGGAATGATCTCGAGACAGCCCGGAGAAGAGATCGGAGAATATGATTATACAGAGGGTACCCTGGGAGTGAGACCGGGAGCCGTGAATATCAGAGTTGAATTTGCTAATCCCGAGGGGTTCAAATTTACCATTAAAAAGGGAGAGTACCCCGGCCTGTTAAAGACTATAGCTTATCATAAGATTGGGGACAGAACTCCCGTGACTGTAAATCTCGCAGGCGCCATGCCACAGGATGCTACGGGGATAATTTTTGAAACCGGGGAAGCGGATGTTTCCGGTTCGGGAGCGACAGTCACAGACTTTTCAGTATCGCCTGAAGGAGTTGTGACCGCCAACATTTCGGGAGGCACTGCAGGAAAGACTCTAAAGCTTCCTGTTACGGTAAAGTCAAATGAATATAATAATGATGAGGTTAAGATCAATGTGATCTTAACGGACAAGGAAACCCATCAGGTGAGCATCGAAATGCCTGAAAAGATCTTTGATTATGAACCCATCGGTGATCCCGTAGTCAGTGGCGTTCCTGAGGGCTTTACAGGTACAAAGAC
>JAEEZH010000181.1 GCA_016288495.1 Lachnospiraceae bacterium | reverse complement strand
GAAGCTGTCCGTTTGTCGGAGAATATGACGGACAGCATAAAAGAGGGGTTGGAAAAAGAGGATGCGTCCATGAAGGAGGAGTATCCTCGGGGTATATATGCCTTTGCATCCCTGGCGGCGGAGGTGGAAGAAAAGAACCACGATCCGCTGGCGGTATACCTGGTGCGCCATGGGGGCACGCAGGGTCGTCAGAAGGTCCATATCAAGCTGGTGGATTATTCTGCCGAATATGGCGAGGATTACTATGTAAAGCTCAGCAGGAATGTATTTGAAAAGGAACTGAAAAAAAATGAGCATGCCCGGCCCATACTCTATCAGTTTACGGATGATGAAGCATCGGATGAGGCCGATGTGGAGGAAGAACTCAGGGAAATATACGGTGAAGAAAATGCGGAAGAGATAATGGAACTGATGTCCGAAGATGCGGTTTCGGAAGAAACGGTTGAAGGCATGGAAGAAGCTTCGGGCGAAGAGGAGTCCGATGATGCATCAGCCGACGTTTTGGATGATGATATACAGCAGGCAGATTTTGAGGAGTCCTATGATGAGGAAGAGTCCGTCGTGTCGGGACTTGAGGAGGTCTTTGATGAAGGTGCACCGGCGGAGGGTGACGCTGAGGGTGATGACGGACTCAGTGAAGACGAGGGCATCGTAAGGAGTCCTGCCGTTGATAAAAGCGTTCAAAGCCCTCTTGAGCAGATCAATCAGCAGACCAGTCTGTATACGGGAAATGACGCCCCGGTGTTCACCGAGGTGGATATAGATGAGGAGGGCCAGGAACAGGCTGAAAAAAGCGCCAGGCTCCAGGATCTGCTCTTCCCCGGAAGCGAGGCGGATGTGGTCTTTGAGGACGGTGAGCAGATAAAGGAGATATACGTATATCCTGTCAACAATGCCATTTCGGACGGAGACAGGGTCTTTGAGATCAGGATAGATACGGAACAGGAGGATAAGATAGCCTGGCAGCCGGGGGAGAACTCGCTTCCCGTGACCATAAAGGATGATGAGCCCGACGAGACGGCTCACATCAGCATTTTGTCAAAAAAGGTACGTGTGGATGATGAAAAAAAGGCAGAGGTGGTGCTTGAGCGCCATGACGGCCTTTACAAGGTGAGCAGCGTGGATTACACGGTGTCCGATAAAAAGACGGGGACGGTTCTTGTGAACGGCAAGGTGATGATCATGCCGGGAATGGATAAACGTACTGTCCGTTTTTCCCTCAGCAATATCTGTGCCGGCGGTGAAGATGAGCTGGTGTTCAGGATCAAGGATCCGGTGGGGGCGGAGATCACCGGAAAAGACGAGTGCATCATATCCCTGGCCTCATATAAGAGAAAGCATAAGGCTGAGCTCCCCGAGGAAAAGCCGCTGGGTGACGGCGGTCAGGGACGTCATTTCGAAAAAAACGATGCGGATAATCCTTTTCATGTGGGCTGCACACAGTATGCGGATCATCTGGATATCGGAATGAACAATGACGGGAGCTGGTATTACAATGTCTCCGCAACCTGTTCCACAAAGACAGAAGCATCGGGGGGCAAGCTGGAAGTAAATGTATATGAAGCCAAGAAAAAGCATGTGAATTCCTGTGCTTTTGCCACATTGGCCACTACCTTCTGTCCCGTGACCGTTAAGTCCTTTGATCTCAACTGGGAGCATAGTGACAGTTCCACGATTGACTGCAACAGGGCTTATGTCGCCTTTATGGATTATGGCTTCGGCTGGCATGACAGCGGGGACCGGAGGCTGGCCGAGCAGGCTGACGCAGACGGTGACTGCAGTATAAATTTCCTGACGGGAGAGACAAGCGGTTTTGATGACCTGCAGGGATATAAGAAAGAGTATATGGATCTGTCCGGCCTTTCCGGTTCTGCAAATGCCGCTTCGGACAGGCTTTACGTTACCATCGGAGCAAAAAAGACTTCCGATGCCATGGCAGTGTCCAACGGCATGGAGGTGACGGTCCACAGCATGAGGCTTAACTTCAGGGATTACAACCTGCAGATAATGGCGCCTGAAAACAAGACCGCAGGTACTTTTTCGTTTGCGGGAGGATTATATAATTCGACTGTTTATCCCTATAATCCCGTCCGGTTTGAAAACAAGAACAGCAAGGGATATTACCTGAAGGGCTTACAGGTGAGTTCCGACCAGAAGAACTGGATCGACGTGAACGATGAGGCTTTTGACGCCGAACACGCTCTGCTGGGCATGGATGATAAATTCTGGAATCAGTGCGCGCCTTATGTGGATTATAAAAACGGCGTGTTCTACGTTCGGCCCGTGTATGCAGAGGCTTCCGTAAATGTCCACGTGGTGGGAGATGAACACGGCGGAGTCAGCGTCAAGGTGAATGGTAATGTCACTGAGGTTAAAAAGCGGGAAGAGAAGGATATCACCTGCAAGTACGGTGATGTACTGGAGCTTTCCCCTGCGGATGTGGTGGAAAGATATGCTTTTTCCGAATATGTGATGACGCCTTCAAAGATAAACGGTGGGGAGGATCCGGGTCAGGTGATCGATACCTACCCCGATGTAAACGCAAAGGTGGAGCTGGGTTATTATGATTATACCCTGACTCCCAGATATACCAGTACCGGTACCGTGCTTGATATAAAATATCTGGGGATGGTGCCCGATGGCTGCGGCGTGAGGGCAAAGACAGTAAACGCTTATGGGGATGAGGTTGATAAACTGCGCTATACCTATGCCCAGGACAATCTGAGGAACGGGCAGCTGATGCAGCTTGCGGCGGACTGCGCCGAAGGTTACAGGGCCAGATGGATCATCATGACCAAGGGGCATGAAAACTACGGTCTGTCCTGCTACGGCGATACTTTGTACTACAGGATAATGAATCCCCAAAGTGAGATAGGCCTGGCGTTTGAAAAGATAAAGACGCCGGTATACGGACTCATAAAGGGCCGTACCGGTATGCATGAGGGTACCATCCTCAACCCTCCCATGCGGGATGAGAACGGTAACTGGATGGGTGAGGATGTGCCCCTGTCAAACGTGAGCGTTGAGATGGGCCCCTTTACCGGGCTTTCCGGTGAAGACGGCAGCTATATCCTGTATTCCCATACCGCCGAAGAAAAAGAAGGCGGGGGAAATGTCACCTCATATCTGACCATGGATGCATCCCAGTTTTCCGAAAAGCATTCCATGCTCTTTATCAGGAACGGAGTGGTCCAGCCGGCTTACATCGATGTGGTCAGGGATACACAGTCGGAGGCGGACGGTAAGGACGCCGATCATCCCATGGTATTTAACTGTCCCGACCAGATCATGGATTTCTTCGGAAACGGTCCCGTACCTTCGGAATTTTATGTGATGTCCAGTGAGGATTCATCCACGGATCCGACCATTCCCCTCTATGCGCCCACAGTGCCTTTGGAGGATAAGAATTTCGGCTTCGTGCTCAAACTTGACGGCGTACTGGATACGGAGGGAAAAGATCTGGTGGATCATGTGAAATTCTCCGTATATCACAAGGACGGTTCCTTTGTGAGGGGCTTTAACGTAAACCGTGAGGAACCCGGACAGACTCTTTATCAGGTTTCCTCCTATGAGATGACGGATGATAACGGGGTCACCGGAAATGTGTATATAAACGGCACCATGGATCTGGTGGACGGTGATGAGATAAGGGTGGATGTCTTCGGCAAAAGATCGGACAAGAACGGTAACAGCTATGATTACAGCTATGGCTCCTATGTGACGGGGGTCAAGTTTGTAAAGGTATTGTCCGCAGGCAGTCAGGTCATCGGCCTTCCGGATATATCACCCGACGGAAGCAAGCTTCCCAACCTGGATATGCTGGGCGCCATGCTCCCTTCGTTCAAATTCGGGCGTGTGGGAGTAAACGCCATCTATGATGAGTCTGACAGGTCACTTATAGTAAACGCAGGCTTTGATGTGGCCCAGATAAATAAATCCCTCTATGATACAGAGGAAAAGAAAAGGGTGGAGCAGGCCAAAAACGTCAAGTCACAGATAGACAGTAATGAGGCAAAGATAAAGGAGCAGAATGATAAGGCAGGTAATGCAAGGACCCAGCTTGAAAAACTGGATGCTTCCGATCCCAATAACAAAGAGGCCATTGACGCCTGCAATAAGACCATAAGCGACGCCGAGGCTGAACTGGAAAAGCTGAACGCGCAGCAGAAGACACTGAACGAGCAGTATCAGAAGCTGGGAGGCACCACTGATACAAAGCCCATGACGGATCCGCTTACCACCGGACAGACAAAGACAAATGCCCCCGATATGAAGGAGGATGTGACTCCCGAGGAGATAAACAACGCCAATGAGGTGGCTGAAAATGCTCTTTCCAAGCCCAACCTTGCGACCGAAGCCATCAACCT
>JAEEZH010000180.1 GCA_016288495.1 Lachnospiraceae bacterium | reverse complement strand
TCAAAATAGTATTTGCCACCATAGGCACGGTATTAAAAAGAGACGGCATTTCGGCCGAAGGACATGCCACCATGGATTTTTTCCGAGGGAGTGAAGAAAACAATGGAGAAAAAAGAGATTAACATACTGATACTCAGCGCAGGCAGACGGGTTGAACTCACTAACTGCTTCAAAGCAGCCAGAGACCGCCTGGGCATCACCGGCAACGTCGTCGCCGCGGACTGCTCCGACCTGGCACCCGCCCTTTATTTTGCGGACAGGCAGGTGATAGTGCCGCCCATCAGACAAAACGACGAATATATTGCCTCCATAATCGATATCTGCAAAAAGGAAAATATCTCCCTGGTGGTACCCACCATAGATACAGAACTGATGCTTCTTTCCGAAAACAAGGCAAAGATCGAATACGAAGGAAAATGCAAGGTCCTGATAAGCGACAAAAAAGTGATCGGGATCTGCCGGAACAAAATACACACCCAGCTGTTTTTTGAAGAAAACGGGTTCAAAGTACCCCATTTGTACATAGACAAGGAACTGAAGGAAAAGAATTACGAATTTCCCCTGTTCATCAAGCCTCTGGACGGTTCCTCATCCATAGACGCCTATAAGGTGGAAAACGAAGATGAATTAAAAGCCTACATGGAGATCATTGACAAACCCATGATACAGGCTTACATGGACGGCGAGGAATTCACCATTGACTGTTTCTGTGATCTTAAGGGAAATATCCTGCACATCGTCCCCAGGATAAGGATCGCCACCCGGTCCGGCGAGATCGCAAAGGGCCGTATAGTACGGGACGAGGAGATAATCGCCGATGTCCGCCATCTTCTGGAGACTCTGGGAGGCATAGGACATATCACCGTCCAGTGCCGCAAGACAAAAAGAGGCGTGGAATACATCGAGATCAATCCCCGATTCGGCGGCGGAGCCCCCATGAGCATCATGGCGGGAGCCGATTCCTGTGAGAAGCTTTACCGGCTTCTTCTGGGAGAAGAGCTCTCTTACAGTGATGACTACAGGGACGACGTGACCTTCCTCCGTTTTGACGCTTCCATCATGCTGGACGAGAACCTGAAGCCATGCTGAACCTCTTATTTTTATTCCAGAAATTTTCATTTAAAGAATCCACGATCTACCTGGATCTGGTAAGAGAATGCGCGGCAGCGGGACACGAGGTATACATCCTGGCCGGTACCAGCGAGGATGTGGACGACTCCGTGATCCACGAGACAGACGGCTGCCACGTAGCCTACGTGACCCTCCCGGACCAGTTCGGCTGTTCAAAGATCAAAAAAGGACTCATCCAGCTGCTGATAGAGCCTCGTTTTCTTCATGTGATCTACCAGCATCTCTGGAAGACAAAAATAGATCTGATCGTCTCCCCCACGCCGCCCATCACCATGGCAAACGTCATTTCAAAGGCCAAAAAACACTACAACTGCAAAGCCTATCTGATGCTCAAGGACATCTTTCCGCAAAATGCCGCCGACCTTAACATGATGTCGGAGAGCTCTCCCGTGTTCAGATATTTTAAGCACGTGGAGAAGAAGCTGTACAAAGCCTGCGATCACATAGGCTGTATGTCCGATGCAAATATCGAATACATGAAAAAGCACAATCCTGCCTTTGCCGACAGGCTGGAGCTGTTCCCCAATACCGTCAGCATAAAGGATCAGGATAATTTTGAAAAGACACATATCGCAAAAGACAGGGTCCGCTTCATAATCGGCGGCAACCTGGGGGAACCCCAGGCTCTCGATTTTATAATGGACGGGATAGCCGCCCTGAACGATGAAGGCTTTGAAACCGCCTTTTTCACCGTCATCGGCAAGGGGACCATGGCGGAATACGTAAAAAACCGAATTGAAAGCGAAAAGCTGTCTAATGCCGTATATCTGTCACAGCTGGAGCGGGACGAATACGAATTGCTCCTGGACCGTCAGGACATCGGAATCATCTCGCTGCGCAGGGAATTCACCATACCGAATTTCCCCAGCCGTCTTTTATCCTATATGCAGCGCTCAAAGCCCATACTGGCCGTGACCGACAAAGTCTCGGATATCAGCACCGTGATCTGTGACAAAGCCCGCTGCGGCTATTATACTCCCTCCGACGATCTTCAGGGCTTCGTGGATACAGTAAAAGAGATCTGCACAAAAAAAGAGGAACTGAACGTCCTCGGCGATAACGGACGCAAGTTCCTCATTGAAAACTATGACGTAAAACGGTCGGTAAAAATACTCGAGGCCGTGTTTAATTAAAACAGGAAACTATCATTTCTATGATCCCGGCCTGCTGGACAGCAGTCATCTTTATATCCGAGGGCAGACATAGACCTCTGTCAAAGATATCCATCCCCACATCTGTCTTCTCACCCGCTATGTAGGCATTTGTCTGGGCACGTCCGTCTCCGTCCTTCGTTACAAAGGGGTGATTCCTGTATATGGGCTGCATATGCATGGGCTTCCAGATCGGACGGCCTTCAGCATTCATTTCCACCAGCTTTTCCAGTATCTGGGTAGGACAGCTTTTTCCTGCTTCTTTTGTATAAAGAGCCTGACTGTCCGAGCGCACCTGGGGACACATGGCCTCCTTGTCTATGATCATACAGGACAGCCAGAAATTGGGCTCACTCTTGCCCTCTTCATAGGGATTCATGGAAACCGGCAGATCCTTAAAGCCCTCCTTATATCTCAGGTATATTTCCTTTTTCAGTCTGATATGCTCCGCCAGGTACGGAAACTGTCCCCGCACCACTCCCGCTATGACATTGGACATACGGTAATTATAGCCCAGCTCCTCATGCTGGTACCAGGGAGCATTTTCCCTGGACTGGGTGGACCATTTCCTCACCCTGTCCGCTGCCGTCTTATCATCGGTCAGGAGCATCCCTCCGGCAGACCCTGTTATTATCTTGTTTCCGTTAAAGCTGATAACGCTATAGCTGCCAAAGGTACCTGTCTGCTTTCCCTTATAAAGAGCCCCCAGGGATTCGGCAGCATCTTCGACAAGGACAGCTCCGTGCTCCTTACAGATCTTCAGGATCTCATCCGTCTTTGCGGGAGTGCCGTAAAGATGTGCCAGGACCACCACTTTTACATCAGGGTAGAGTTCAAAGGCTTTTTCAAGGGCTGCGGGATCCATATTCCAGGTATCGTATTCCGTATCGATGAATACGGGAACACCGCCTTCATATACCACAGGGTTCACGGTGGCGTCGAAGGTCATATCCGTACAAAAAACCTTGTCGCCGGGCCTGACTCCTGCCAGCTTTACCGCCAGATGAATGGCCGCAGTCCCGCTGGATAAGGCCACCGCATATTTCCTGCCGGTAAGTTCGCAGGCTGCCTCTTCCGCCTTATTCAGGTTTTCGCCCACGGTACTCATCCAGTTTGTGTCGTAGGCTTCCTTTATGTAGGTCATCTCATCACCGTGCATTGTGGGTGATGCGAGCCAGACTTTATTCTCGAATCTTTTCATCTTTTCTCCCTGATATTTTCATATATCAATTTACTATGCCGGACGGAGCATGTTTCCAAACAATAATAAAAATAATATCATCCTTATAACAATTCCAAGCTTCACTCCGTGACGTGATCGCTGCGAAGTCTCTCCTCAGGCGTCATGTAAGTAGGCACCAGCTTCTTGATCCAGGCCTGAACATCCGCCTTTTCCATCTTTGACTCTTCCTTGAGCTCACTCAGATTTTCATAGAATTCCTTCTCATCGAATTCAATGGGCTTTCCTATATGGATCAGCTTGTTCGGCGTCTCCTTCATCCCCTCTTCCTTCATAAGAAGCTCTTCATATAATTTTTCTCCGGGACGAAGACCGGTGAAGCGGATCTCTATATCCTCTCCCGGCACATAACCCGACAGTCTGATAAGGTTTTTGGCCAGATCCAGGATCCTGACAGGCTCACCCATATCCAGGATAAAGATCTCCCCTCCCTTTGCCAGGGCTCCCGCCTGGAGCACCAGGGAGACAGCCTCCGGAATGGTCATGAAATATCTGATGATATCGGGATGCGTCACCGTCACGGGACCGCCTGCCGCTATCTGCTTTCTGAAAAGCGGGATCACGGAACCGTTGGAACCCAGCACATTCCCAAACCTCACTGCCACAAATTCCGTCTTTCCTTTTGCATTGTAGGACTGAACTATCATCTCACAGATACGCTTCGTGGCACCCATTATGTTTGTGGGATTCACCGCCTTATCCGTGGAGATGAGGACAAACTTTTTGACTCCGGCATCCACCGCAGCCTGTGCGGTCTTCCAGGTGCCCATCACGTTGTTCTTGATGGCCTCATTCGGAGAATCCTCCATGAGAGGTACATGCTTATGGGCCGCCGCATGATAAACGATGTCGGGCTTGTAGGTATTGAAAATATCCTCCATCCTCAGCGTGTTGCGGACTGAGGCTATCAGTATCTTCAGATTCAGATCCGGATGATTCTGCTTCAGCTCCTGCTGGATATCATAGGCACTGTTTTCATATATGTCCACGATGATCAGCTGCTTCGGCTCTTTTGACGCTATCTGCCGGCAAAGCTCCGAACCTATGGAACCGCCGCCGCCGGTGACCAGGATCACCTTATTTTTGACATAATTCATGATGGAATCCAAATCCACCTGTATGGGATCGCGGCCCAGAAGGTCCACAACGTCCACCTTTCGAAGCTGTGAGACATTCACCTCTCCGTTTACCAGCTGATAGATCCCGGGAAGAGTCTTCAGCTCGCATTTGGTTTCCTTACAGATCTCCAGGATCTCCTTCTGCTCCCTTTTGGGCATGGAGGGCAGGGCTATGATTATCTCGTCAATATCATAGGCAGCCGCATATTCCAGGATATCCTCTCTGGTACCGACTACCTTTACGCCATGGATATAATTTCCCACCTTTGTCCTGTCATCGTCTATGACACACATCACGTTCTTTTTGATGTAACGGCTTGAATTCATCTCCCTGATAAGGGAATTCCCCGCTTCTCCGGCACCTATGACCATCACATGACGGTTCACGGCCTTCGCCGTACGCTTTTCCACCCAGGTACGGAATATCCTGTAAGTGAAGCGGCTGAACACGGTGAGCATGGTGAGGCATATACCGTACAGGAAATAATAACTCCTGGGCATACGATAGCTGATAAGGAGCATACCCACAGCCTGCAGGACGGCTGAGACAAAACAGGCCTCTATGAGGCTGACCATCTCGGTGATGCCCGCATAGGACCACAGACTCTGATAAAGGTGGAAAGCATAGAACACCGCTATGGTGGTGACCAGATTGATGGGAAGATAATGCCATATCATCTCCACCCACAGCGGATTCGAGATCTGGGCGTAGCTAAAGTCAAAACGCATCAGCAGGGCAATGGCACAGGATGCGACTATCGCCAGTATATCATACAAAATCAGCCCTGTGCGCCTTGCAAACAGGGCCTTGTTTTTAATCAGTGGTTTCATAGACGGTATTATATCACAGTTTAAATATTTTTGCCATGCAGTTGGAGCCCCTGCCGTATAAAGGCCAAAACGCCCCTCCCTGTCCGCTTATATCATCCTTCCGTTCCTTTTCCTGACATCCCTTAAGGCCTCTATACGGAAGGGCATGATGGGATGGGTCGAAAGGAAATTCGTACACCATCTTGCAAAGTATTCTATGGCATTATGATCGTTCTTTATCCTCTCCAGATAATCGTCCGCATCCAGGTATTTGTAGGTATGTCTGCCTCCTATAAGGAGCAGCATGGCCTCCACTCCGTTATTATTGGGCATAAGAGCCTGGGCCACACGGTCAGAGGAGTACTCCCTGGCGCGGCTGAGAAGAGGAAGTATGATGAAAGGCCCTATTACGGGCAGGAAGTTGGCAAAAAAGGACCAGAACAGATATTTAAGCTGAACATGATGAAGATAAGCATGTCCGAACTCATGAGCCATGATGAAATATACCGACTCCAGATCCTTATGCTCAAGGTAAGCCACATCCACGATCTCCGCATTAAGCTGGATATAAGGCTTGCCGAATACCCAGGAGGTGTAGGCGTTCAACTGGCCGTTCATCTGCTGCACATATATCTCCGGCTGTTTCTTCATCCCCAGGAGCATGGTAAATTCCTGTGCCTTCCTGTAGATCTCGGGATAATTCTTCTCGGACACCTTGACACTGTAGGACATCTGGTCCGCATAGAGCTGATACAGGACGATGATTATATATACAAGGGTCAGCACTATCATGGTGACGCCGCTTATGATAGCCAGCATGGACATACCAAAGGTCAGAAGGACAAAAAGCAGAGGACCGGGAATATCCAGACTGCCCGATTCAAGGATCTCACTGATCCCTGCCATCATATCCCCGTCCAGAAGGAACTGAAGCAGAGCCATTCCCACCCCCATCATTCCGGCCACAATGGAGATTATATACATGGGCACCTCCCAGGTATGCCTGGTCCTTTTGATCTCATCCTGCACCTGCTTCGGGGTAGGGCCCACAGGGCCGGTTGGACCGCCGGGACCGTTATATCCCCCTGTCATTTGGGGATTGACAAAATTATTATTCATTCCATCCATTATTATCACCTCTCATTTCCGGGATTCTTACTGTTGCTTCGCAACCCCTCGCCGGGGCGGCATCACACCATTTCATGGTGTGATATGCGTCGCTTCGCTCAGAATGACAATAAACAAATGCTTCGTTCAAAATGACTACCGGTATACTGCATTCAGAATAGCTGCACCGAATGTCATCCTGAGGCTTTAGCCGAAGGATCTTTTTAGTATATCCTATAACACCGTCCGGTGTACATAGTCTATGTTATCCACGTTCAGATAACCCACCCTGTGCCATTGATTCTTTCCGTCGCTGACACTTCTTAAATTCGGCTTATAGCCTTCCCTCATGATCTCATAAAATCCGAAATATACTGCCGCAGTATCTGTCAGCACCTCATTTTCCAGAGTGTTCACCAGCTCGATCCCGCTTTCGGACAAAAAGAAATGGCAGAATTCATGGACCACCACGGAAAGGACACAGGCCGTATTCTCCTCATAATCCATATGCAGCTCCATGAGATAAGAACTGCCCAGCTTCTGAATACGCCCCGGAGGCATACCCTTTTCCTCACCGTACAGACGCAACATCAGGCTTTTCCTGTCATAGCCGCAATGAGCGGCGACACTCTGCAGAAAAATATTCAGGGCATACTCGCTGTCCGGCTCCCGTTTCAGGATATCCGCTATGTCAGCCGGAAAAACATAGGACCTGAACGGCTTCCCGAATCTTTCATTCAGGACTCCCACAGCCTTATCTATCATCTCCCTGTCGCTGATGCCGTCAAAAGAGCCTTTGGGCGCATGGATAAAATCCTTTATATAATGCCGTCCCACAAAGATCAGGAAAAGAAGGATCCCGATCAGCAGGGTGATCAGAGGAGAATGGATCATATGATCTCCAATTCCACGGGACAGTGATCCGAGCCCATTATCTGCGTATGTATCTTTGCGTCCTTAAGCCTGTCCTTAAGCGAATCCGAGGTTATAAAATAATCTATACGCCATCCCGCATTCTTTGCCCTGGCGGAGAACCTGTAGGACCACCAGGAATATACATCCCTTACATCGGGATAAAAATATCTGAAGGTGTCGATAAAACCGGCCTCAAGAAGCCTGGTCATACAGCCCCTCTCCTCATCGGTGAAGCCCGCATTATGATGATTGGACTTTGGATTCTTAAGGTCTATCTCCTCATGGGCCACATTGAGATCCCCGCAGAAGATCACCGGCTTTTTTTCCTCCAGCTTTTTGAGGTAAGCCAGGAAATCCTCCTCCCACTTCATACGGTAATCCAGTCTTTTCAGCCCGTCCTGGGAGTTCGGCACATATACCGTGATAAAATAATAATCCTCAAATTCCAGGGTTATGAGACGTCCCTCCGTATCGTGTTCTTCGATACCCATGCCATAGGTAACGCAAAGGGGCTTGATCCTGGTAAATACGGCAGTTCCGCTGTAGCCCTTCTTTATGGCATAGTTCCAGTACTCCTCATAGCCGGGGAGCTCCATTTTGATCTGATCCTTCTGGAGCTTGGTCTCCTGAAGGCAGAAAATATCGGCGTCCAGCTCATTAAAGGCCTCATAAAAATTCTTGCCCACCACGGCTCTCAGCCCGTTTACATTCCACGAAATAAACCGCATTATCCTCTCCTCTCACACCTTATACATCCGTCTGGCATTCTCAAAGGTCACCCTTTCCACCTCTTCCACCGAAACGCCCTTGATACCGGCTATCTCCTCTGCCACCAGGGGAAGATACAGGGATGAATTCCGCTCTCCCCTGTGGGGAACAGGTGCCAGGTAGGGACAGTCCGTCTCCAGAACAATATTCTCAAGGGGCAGACATTCCACCACTTCCTTAAGCTTTTTTGCGTTTTTAAAGGTCAGTACCCCTCCGATGCCGATATAAAAGCCCATGGACACATATTCCTTTGCCATCTCCGTACTGTAGGAATAGCAATGGATCACGCCGCCGTATTCACCGGCATTTGAAGCTTTTATCATCTCCATTGTATCCGCCGCCGCATCCCTGGAATGGATCACCACAGGCAGTTTTAATTCCTTTGCCAGGGAAAGCTGCCTTGAAAACCATTCCTTCTGCACATCCTTTCCCGGCTCGTCATAATAATAATCCAGCCCCATTTCTCCTATGGCTACTATCTTTTCATGTCTTGCCAGCTCACAGAGATGGGCAAAATTCTCCTCGTTGAGCTCCCCGGTATATGAAGGATGCACCCCTATGGTACCGTAGAAAAAATCATATTTCTCTATCAGGTCGATGGTCTTATCACAGTTACCCACCTCGGAAGAGATGTTGCAGACCAGGCCGATACCTCCGTCCTTAAGTGAGGCTATCAGCTCTTCCCTGTCCTCATCATACCTGTCGTCATCATAATGTGCATGGGTTTCAAAAATCATTTTTCTTCCTCTAGTTATCATTTCACTACCCTTATCTTAAATTTACAGATCTTATTTCCCTTCGCGGAAAACTTCTCTTCATACTCGGTCATCACATTTTCCCTCATCTCTTCCTGATCCGCATGAAGATCATAGGTTCTGTACAAAAGCTCAAATCCGGCCTCCTCATATTGCGTGAGCCCGTAATCAAAAAGACCTGTATTGTCCGTCTTGAATTCTATGATACCCCCGCTTTTTAAAAGGCGGGAAAACAGTCTGAGGAAGCCTGCCGACACCAGACGCCGGTGCGCATGCCTGTCCTTTGGCCAGGGATCCGAAAAATTCAGATATATCCTGTCCACGCTTCCATCCTCAAGATATTCAGGCAGATCGACAGCATTCACACACAAAAAACGCAGATTGGAATGATCGGCTCTGTCAGGCTCTTTACCATGGATACCATCCTCGTCCAGTCTCTGAAGGGCACGATACAGAACGCTCTCATATACCTCCACCCCGATATAATCCGTTTCAGGATGAAGCTGTGACATAGCCATGATAAAACGGCCCTTCCCCATACCTATCTCCAGATGCAGAGGGGCATCGTTTTCAAACACTGCGGCTTTATCCACAGCCTCCTTCAAAACCCAGGGGCTGTTTCTCACCGCTTCTTTTGCTTTTGGAATATTTCTAAGTCTGCTCATATCATACCCGCAACCGCTTATAGCTATTGAATGCTCTTTATCCTCTTAAGCTCCGACATAAAATACAGATTCGACTGCATAAATTTCCGGATCCTGGAAGGTTCGGTACATATCCTGTATAGCCATTCCAGATTCAGATCCAGAAATATTCCCGGTGCTCTTTTTTTATATCCTGACAATACATCAAAGGAACCGCCGACTCCCAGAAATACGCCCCTGTCAAAACGGTCAAAATATGAAGCTATCAGTTTTTCCTGGGCAGGCACTCCCAGCGCAGCCATAAAGATATCGGGCTTTGCGGACACTGCCTTTTCCATGATCTCATCGTGGTCATTGTCATAACCGTTATAAGCCCCCACCAGCATCGCATGGGGGTATTCCTTTTTGACCAGTTCCTGCATACGATGTATCACTTCATCACTGGCCCCATACAAAAAGACCCTTAGTGATTTTATATCTGCCATTTTCAGCAGAAGCTTTGCAAATTCCACGCCTGCAATCTTTTGATAATCACCGAAGCCTGCCAGCTTCAGCGCCACTATCAGACCGTAACCGTCAGGGACCACCAGAGTATCCTCTCCCCGAATGACTTTGTCCAGTTCTTCATCATAAAGGGCCGACATCAGAGTCTGGGGATTGGCTGTTACGATAAAATCCTTTTCTCCCTTTTCTATCCTCTCCCGGACTCTCTCGTAAAGCGTCTGACTGCTGCCGCGGTAAACCTTCTTGAGATATCCCAGAAGGGTAAACCTCTGGGCCATGGTCAGTTCTTTTGTCTTTTGCTTCAGTATGCGGCTTTCAAAATAATGCAGCCCGTGCCCGCTTTGAAATACCATGTCCGAAAGCCCCGGAGTATAATAGGTGGCCACTTTTTTTTCCTGGCAATACTCCGCCACACGGTCCCTCAGCTCCACGGGCAGGTCACACAGAACCACCGCCCCGTACTTGTTTATCGCTTTTTTGCACTTATCAAAGCCCTCATCCGCACATATCACCCGGTCTATTTTGTAAGCGCCGTCCCAGCCCGCACATATCCTCTCCACCTCCCTGGGCAGATGATGATCATAGATCAGCAAAAGCTTTTGTTCACCCAGTATCTTATCACGCAAAAAGCCGAAGAGCCTGATAAGGATGAGGAGCATCACCATATCCGCCAGGGTCAGGACCAAAAAACCCTTCACCGGTACCAGATAGGTAGACAGAAGGCAGGTCACCATATAAAAGATCAGATTCACCGCCAGAACTGAAGGAACCATGGACAATACCGGTTCCACCCTGTGGAAATACACTGTCTGAACCCCGTCGGCCACCTTGAGGAAAAAAGCCATTAACAGGGCGTACATAAAGGACAGCATCACAAATCCCTTGAAATAATACGGAAATGTGGTCATATAGTTATATACCTGCCGCCAAAGCAGAACAAAAAGCGCCGTGGCCGGCAATACCAGCGCAGCCACGGAAAACAATGAATATATTCTTTTTTTCAGTTCATAATCAGACAATATTGAAGGTAGCGCTCCCGCTTCCGCTGTAATTGTTTACCAGGGTGACCACCACTGTGGCGGTTCCCTTTCCCGTATTATTAAAATAGTTCACCACGTAATCCCGGCCCTTGACCAGCTTCTTTTTACCTGCCCTGACCATAAGCTTAGGGCATTTGACCGGCGTATTGGGGGAAGTAAATACCCCGTCCGTAACCTTTATAAGTTCTATCTGACCCTCATCTATCTGAAGCGGTACGATCTCATAATTTCCGTATTCGAAGGTTCCCTTATAGGTACCCCGGCCCACTATGGTAAATATACCCCGGCCCACATCTCTGCGCTTATCGGTCCTGATCCTGTAATCAACCTTTTCCGCCAGGTTCACGGACGGGGAATCAAATGCGGGTATGGACAGCTTCGCAGGCTTTCCGGTATATGATACTGTATAGCCGGACAGCTCCTTTTCGGTCAGTCTGAAATCAGCTCCCTCTATCACAAAGCCGTTCACACGGCTGCCTATATAATTTCCCGTTCCGCCTGCGCTGTAGGGCCTGGCTTTGATGGTAACCGTTCCCCGGCCCGACTTAGCATTTTTGCCGTAAATGACATCATATTCCGACTCGGGAACGATAAAGGAGCCGTCATTTGAAGTCAGATAGACCGAGATCAGCGGCGTGACCTGCGTCCCCTCAAAGCGGACCGCATTAAGTCCCGAAACCGTTATGGCGCTGCTGTTTAAAGGTCTGGGTTTTATGGTGAAGGTGACTGTAAGCTGACCCACATAATTCGGCACCAGACCGGCGTCCAGCTCCTCCTGGGTCATCTCTGCCGCAGTAAACACCACGGTCCCCGTGCCTGCATTTATATTTTCACCGTAGGACACGTTGTAATCCACGCCCTTTCTCAGATATCCGCCTGCATTCGTAGGCCGCAGCTCGGGGCAGATCCTGGCCGCAGTGTACGTCTTCGGCGATATGACACCATGGGCCGCTTCCGACAGATCCGCGGATTCAATATTAAAATAAAAGGTATGGCTGCCGGAATATTCTCCTATTCCTTCCATGACCGCATAGGCCTGGCCCGCATCCACATTTTTATGATACTTCAGGGTATAATCCCTGTCCTCTACAAGACGCTTTACGCTCTCACCGCTCTTGTGCTTTTCATCCTTATCCACCAGCACATTTTCCCTGATTATGATCTCAGGCTTCTGAGGTGCTCCCGTATAAACACAGTCAGCCGGCTCCGATACCATAAAGTCATTATCCGCCACACCCAGAGCGGTGACGTAGATGGGCTTTCCTATTATGTCAAAGTATTCGGTCCTTACGCCCGTATATCCCGAACCGTTTACAGCCTCTATGGTAAGATATGCGGTACCTATGGCGTTATTGTCATGATATTTCACTTCATAGTCCACGCCCTTTGTCAGCACCACGCCCTTATAGCTTACGGTAACCGCAGGTTTAACGGAATTATCGGCGTTTGTCCTGTGATTGGAAGCGTCATATATATACTGTCTGGAAGAATTCATACCGGTAACGGTTATCTTCGGATTCGTAAAATCATTCAGCACCACCTTCGCCCCGGCTATGATATCGAAAGTCCTGGTGATGGTGCCACTGATATTGTCACTCTTTGCGGTGATGGTCATGGAAGCCGTCCTGGTAGCGCCTGTGGAATAATTATCTTTATAAGTCACGGTATATTCACCGGGCTTGAGATAATAACCTCCCGCAAGCCTGATCTTCATCCTGTTGGGATCCGTCGGGCTCTCATTCTGGGTATAATACCTGACTCCGGCT
The DNA here is from genome assembly GCA_016288495.1 of Lachnospiraceae bacterium. Lineage (GTDB taxonomy): Bacteria > Bacillota > Clostridia > Lachnospirales > Lachnospiraceae > UBA1753. Next base: position 8,444 of record JAEEZH010000180.1, on the reverse strand, counting down.
TTGTAAGCCACATCTCCAAAATTCTCAAGCACCGCATTTGACAGGTTCGCAGACCTTATGTTAAAGGTTCTGGAAAGACCGGTGCCCGCAAAGATCGTACCCTTCCGCCCGGTTATGTTTATGTGTGCCACTCCCACATCTATGTTGTTGGAGTAGGTGATCTCATAATCCACCGATTCCACCAGCTTCTTTGAGCCGTAATATACCTCAACCTCAGGACTGATGGCTTCCCCGCAGTAGGTGTAATCACCCACCTTCGTCACGTTGGCAAGAGCCAGATCCGCGCCCTCTATGGTGAAATCCACTCTCCTGATACCGGTATATGAACCCTTGCCCGTAACCATCGCATAGGCTTCACCGGGCATGAGGTTGTCAAAATATTCCACTGTGTAATCCACATCCTTTACAAGCACGGCCTTATGGTCATACTGGTTCAGCAGGACAATATTCGGCTCCAGCAGATCTCCGCTGTATTCCTGAGGTTTTATATCCTTTACGGTGATCCCCTCGTCATTTATGTCAAGAACATTTATCCTGAATTCTTCTTTTCTCTTTCCGTCAAAATTCCCTTTTCCCTTTATTACCGCAAAGGCTGCTCCGGGCTTGATGTTTTTGCTGTATTTTATGGTATAATCCCTGTTTGCCTTAAGCTCTATCCCGTTGAAGGATAAAGAAATGGGGGTCAGGGTCCTGCCTGTAAACGAAAGGGGCTGGTCCGTCCCGCTCACTATCACGGCAGGATCGGTTATGGACGCCTTTTTTATGTTGAATGAACGCATGATGGGAGAACGGGTCATGAATCTGCCGATGCCGTTGATGGTCATGGTTCCCGTACCCTTGCCCACAGCCTTGTTTGCCCCGTAGGTTACGGTGTAATCCCTGTCCTTCTTCAGCCGCTGGGTCCCATAATAGATCTGGGGGTCCGGAGTCAGCTGAAGTCCCGTATATACCTGATCCGGGATCAGGGCCACCATATCGTTATCGATGAGATACTGGCCGGTGGCGGCGGTTTTATCCGTATAAGCCTTTATCCTCACATAGCCGGAGGTAGGTGTATGTCCGCTCTCCGGATCGTAAAAAGCCTTAAGATCATCTGCAGCCGTGTCACTCCACTGTACGCCGTCCTTGCTCAGATAGCTTCGTCCCGACTTTGCCACGGGATTCGAATATACCCACGAGCTCGTGCTGCCGCCGTAGGAATCATCATACATCAGGGTAGCATGATCCGACGCCGAATGAGCTGACAGACTGACTACTACCGAAAAATACACGCCCTCATCCACATAAACGGGTTCGGGAAGCTCCACCGTATAATAGCCCGGACAGGCCAGAGGCTGCTCGGATGAAACCTGGGACATAAGTATGCCGGAGGTAGGATCCTGGCTGTTTGAAGAAAGGCCCGTATATACGCTGACCGTATAGCTTGCTCCTGCCGTATTGGTGGCAAAGGATACCGCCTTTATCTCCTCTGCGCCGTTCCTGTCTCCGGGATCGGCCGATGCGCAGAAGATCTCCGCGCCGTAAATGGTCCCCACAGCCGAAGCCCTGGAAGTACCTATACCGCCGTCATAGCCGTAATTGTTGTCGTAATTTGAGCTGCTGTCCACACAAAAACTGATAGCCTTGTTATTGTAACTGCTGCTCAGAATGGAAGCATCCCTGTATGAAAGATAAAAATAGGGGTGATCATTATAAGAATTCTTGCATATGAAGGCTCCGTCTTCCTCAGGGGAGGCAGAGGAAGAAGTGGAACCCTTAAAAAGCTCTGCGGGAAATTCATCATCCCAGCCCACTATGGTGACGGCATGGTTGATACTTTCCCTGGAATCATTGTAAAGCGTATGGACCTTCACGCCGTTATAGGACACCATGCGGACCGCACTGTCCTTCATATATATGCCGATGGCAGCCGCCCCATAGGCCGAGACCATCTGCTTTATGGTCTTCTGCGAAGACGACGCCGTCCATCTGGCACCGGACAGATGGAGCAGGTCCTGATCGTACGCAAACTCCACTGTATCCGGATATTCGTTCGCCTTGGCTGTGAAAGGAGCCTTATCGTAATGTATCGGATTCAGCCATTGCATGAGCTCAAAAACCGCATTAATGGTGTTTCCGCCGTTATCATAATAACTTGAAGTCCCGGGGGCAGTGTTTCTGATCACCGTGTCCTGTGTCAGTCCTTTTTTATCGGGAACACGGTTAAAGAAATAATAGCCCAGGGCATCCGCAGACAGATGCTCATCATCCGACATAAGTCCTTTTTTTACGGCGTCGGTTTCCATACAGGAAGCCGCCGAAAACGCCCAGCAAAGCTGAGAATCGGCCTGATCGATGACATCGGACACATAGCCCTTGTCAACAGAGCTGTAATACGGATCATCCGCCCCCTTGAGCAAACTCTCTTCACGAAGGGGATCCTCATCCATGACCGGAAGCCCGCCCTCTGCCTTTGTCAGGTATTCATCGGTATCCGGAGCCTTCAGTCCGTCGTCAAAAAGATCATGGTATTCATGTATCTCCTGACCGCCGTATGGATCATCATATCCATCATCCGGTGCGGCAAACGCCGTAAACTGCCCGCCCTGAAGTATCATGGCCAGGGACAGGACAAAAGCAGTCAGTGATTTTTTCGTCTTAGGAAATCTTATCATCTTCGTTAATCCATACCCTCAAACCTGTACAATGCACAGGAGGTCCCGGGAAGCTTAACCTTTAAATGGCCCGCCTCTATATGATAGGTGACAGGCTCCGCGTCATGCCCTTCGGGAGTAGAACAGATAAGTCTGGTCATGGAGCCTTCCCACGGCACCTGTGCCAGCCATACGGGAAGAGACAGTTCCACTTCTCCCTCTGAATTATTTATCAGGATAATGCTCTGCGACTTGGAACAGAATCTGGCAAAGCAAAGATATCCGTATCCTCCGTCAATATATTTCGTAGCTCCCTTTTTCAGTTCGGGGCACATTTTACGCAGGCGGATCATCTCCCTGTGATAATCTATCAGCTCATGGTCCTCCCTGCCCCAGGGATAGGTACGCCTGTTGTCAGGATCCGTAAATCCGCACTGGCCCGCTTCGTCCGCATAATATATGGTGGGACAGCCTGCCCAGGTAAACTGGAACATGACCGCATTCCTCATGACCGCCTTATTTACGCCCTCATTTGCGGCTTCGCTGCCCAGGGTGTTCATACGGCCCACCTTATGATTGGTCCTGGTAAGAAAACGGGAATGATCATGATTGGACAGCTCATTCATGGACACCATCAGTGAAGGCATCGAGAAAAAGGAAGCGTGATATTTAATGGTATTGTACATGGCCTCCGTATTGTTAAGGAGGTCCTGTCTGAAATCGTCGGAATGCTTCTGCATACCGGTGAGATACCAGGTAAGGGGCTCCATGAACGCATCGTAATTCATGACTGTATCCCACTCGTCACCCTTAAGCCACTCTCTGGGATTACCATAGTGCTCCGCTATTATGAGGGCTTCGGGGTTAGTCTCCTTTACCGCGCGTCTGAACTGCTTCCAGAAGGCGTGGTTGAATTCGGGAGAGAAGCCCAGATCCGCCGCCACGTCAAGCCTCCAGCCATCCACATTATAAGGCGGCGACAGCCATTTGCGGGCGATATCCAGAATATAGTTCTGCAGCTTCACGGACTGCTCGTAATTCAGCTTCGGAAGGGTATCATGCCCCCACCAGCCGTCGTAGGTATCATTATAGGGAAAGGCATTCTCATCATGGAACATGAAAAACGAATGATAGGGCGAATCCTTTTCGATGTAAGCACCCGGCTCATAGCCTTCCATCCCTTCATATATACGTTCACGGTCAAGCCATTTATTGAAAGAGCCGCAATGATTGAAAACGCCGTCGATTATCACCTTTATCCCACGGCGATGACATTCCTGGACCAGATTTGCAAACAGATTGTTTGAAGCGTCGAGATTCCTTTTGCTGGTTATCCTGGCTCTGTATCTGCGGGCATTACGGTTATTGTTGTCGCCCTGCTCCAGATTATTCAGAAGATGCCCGTCTTCATCACACTCGGTATCGGGCAGTATGACTCCGAAATGGGGATCTATATTATCATAGTCCTGTATATCGTATTTATGGTTGGAGGGCGACACAAACAGGGGATTGAAATAGATAGCCTCTATCCCCAGATCCTGAAGATAGTCAAGCTTATCCATCACGCCCTGGAGATCTCCGCCGTAAAATTCCCTGACGCCCATCTGGGCCGGATATTTGTCCCAGTTCTCCACGCGCCTGGAATGCTCGCCTATGTAGGCGTACTCATCCGTCAGCACGTCGTTAAATTTATCTCCGTTAAAAAATCTGTCCACATAGATCTGGTACATGACAGCGCCCTTCGCCCATTCGGGAGTCTTGAACCCGGGTATGAACCTGAAGGGGAACAGCTCATCAAGGGCGTCCACCGCACCTCTGGTATCGTAATAACAGACTATCCTGCCCACCCTGACCTCAAAATAATATTCTATTTCCTTATCATCCACGGTTATCTGTGTGGAATAGTAATCAAACTCCTTAAACTCGGTACTGTCATCGGGCTTTTCCTTTTTCATGTAGACGCTCTCATCGTTGTAATGGAGTATCACAAAATCCACATTGTTCCGTTTTGTCCTGAACCTTAAAGTCACCAGGGAATATGGCATGGGCTCTGCGGGAATGAGATATTCATACGAGGCGGTGGAAAAGAGAGCCCTGCGGTTGAACACCGGACGCATATTTGCTATATAGTTAAGCTTTCCGCTCTTGCCGTACTTCATATTTCCTTACCTCTGATATAGTTGTCCGAATCACAGACACGGCTAACATTATACCATATATCGGATACAATGAAAAGGCATCGCCGTGCGGCGATGCCTTTTCTGGAGAAGGTATTTCTTTTTATGGGTAAAGCCTCCGGATGATCCGGAAACTTCATGACCTCCGGGGAGAGGTCATCCATGTATTGGGGGGTACGCCATTATATTAGCACCAAGCGCACAAATAAACAAGTGTGATTTTGCACGAAGTTGACAATCGGTCAGGGTAGTTTTTGTGCATTTTACACAAAACCTACTTTCTTTCCCCTGTCGCAGCCGGGGTATTCCCGGGTGTTTCTTCCTTTGCCGCATCCTGAACACCCTGTTTAGGGGCATTCTGTGAAGGAACATTCTGTACAGAAGCATTCTGTACAGGAGCGCCCTGCATAGCTGCCTGCTTTTGCTTAAGATGCTCCAGATACGCCTGACGGCTCTTTTCATTGGATTTTTTGATCTTTTTTGCTATAGGCCTGATGACGATCAGGATCACCAGGAGGACAAATATAGCCAGCAGTATCAGATAAGGGCTGTTTATTATGAACCAGGCGATGATATTCTTCACTATGTCTATGGCGTCTGCCAGACTGTCCATGAATCCGACCCTTATCTCCTCAAAGAATCCGGGCTCTTCCTGGGGAGTGATCCTCTCCACTTCATTTATATCCAGATAGATGGTTGTGTAATTTATCTTGTTGTCATAGGTCCTCAGCTGGGACTCCATGCTCTCGATCTGATATCTCACATCGGAAAGCCTGGCCTCTATGCTGATGAGATCCTCCACGCTTTCAGCCTCTTCCATGAATTTAAGGAGCCTGGCTTCTTCCGCCTTAAGGGTTTTTTTGTGGCTTTCCTTATCCACATAGTCCAGAGTCACATCGCTTATGGATTCGGAACGGCTGGTTATATTGCTCTGATCCTCCATCACCGCGATGAGACTGTCCGCATTTTCCTTAGGTATGCGAATGGTAAGATTTGCATATCTCACATTGTTGCTGTAAGTGCTCTTTCCCTCATTGATACTCTCAAAGTAGCCGCCCAGCTGGTTCACCTTTGATCTTATCGCTCCGACCAGAGCATCATACTCCAGCGTCTCCACGCTCATATTAACGGTTCTGATAAGCTTCCTGTCCGAATTTGCCGAGGCTTCGGACTCGGAGACCTGTTTTGCATCCGATCCGGAGGTATCATTATATCCTGAATCCCCATAACCTGCATCTGCGGCTTCTTCATAATCATAATCAACCACATCCGCCGCCTCGCCGGCATAATTGGCCATCTCGGGTTCAGCCATCTTGTAAGAGGCTTCCGAACTGGCAGCAGATTCGGATCTTCCGCATGCCGTAAGGATCGCCGCGATAAGGATCGCAGATATACCTATAACTTTTATCCTTTTCATATTACTCCTCCTCTTTACATATATTTCTGAAACAAATAATACTATCGGCCAAAGCTGTTCAAAACCGTATTCTATCAAGATTCTTCGCTTCGCTCAGAATGACATAACCGCCGGTCATCCTGAGGCTTTAGCCGAAGGATCTTTTTCATAGATCACCTTAATCTATCATTCTTCCTGAATAAAGGTCACGAAATTACCGACATGATTTTTACTCTCATATGTACCTTTATCCGCCAGAGCATAAAGACTCAGGAAATCTGTCTCCTTTTCACCCGACCACAGGACGGCACCGGCACTCACACTTATCTGCCTGTCCGTTATCTCGGGGATATCGATGGCCTGCAGCTCATTGAAGAAACGGTTGATAATATCCCTGGAATTACTCTCCTGAGTGATCCCTGCTATATATACCACATATTCATCCCCCCCAAGACGCATGCAGACATCTTCGTTTCTGAAGGTTTGCTTCAGGCATTCACCTATGGCAGTCAGCACCTTATCACCCACCAGATGCCCAAAAGTATCGTTTATGGTCTTAAATTTGTCCACATCCATGAGGATAAAAGCTCCCGGAGTCCTCTGACGCAGAAGCTGTCTGATACGCCTCTCTCCGCCTCGCCGGTTATATATTCCCGTAAGCGAATCAGTCTCGCTCAAAAGGAACATCTTATCTTCCCTTGCCCTTAAGATCAATACCTGATAGATAATGATGAGGATCACTAGGATCAGTGTCGTGATCTCATAGAAAAGACTGTGTTCCTTTATTATCTCAGGGAGTGTCCTGCGGACATTGCGGTTCTCCAGCCACTTTGCATGAAGCTGGGTCAGTATATTCTCCGTCTGGATATCGGCTATGGCCGCATTCAGGCTCCTTGCCAGCATCTCATGATCCTTATTTACAGCCATGCACATCTGAGATTCCACCAGCACATAAACCTCTTTTATGGAACTGTATCTGGCATCCTTAAGGACCAGGTCGGCCGGAGGCTTAAGGCCCACGAGGAAATCACAGGTGTCATTCGCAACCGCCGCAACCGCCGCATTATAAGTCGGATACTCGCTGGCATTTTCCAATATCCCATATACATCGGGATACTCATCACCTGCCACATAAGCCACGTTGGACTTCAGGATATCCATGATTCCGTCAACCTGGCGTTTACCATATATACATACATAATCGGATACTACGGGATCCGTATATATCAGCTCCGGGTTGTCCTTTGCAGTTCCGGAATCCAGTCCCATTATGATATCGGCTTCACCGTTTTTGACCATATTAAGCGCGATGCGCTTCTCCACCACGCCGACATCTATGTTCGCCATCACATCGTTGGCCAGGGCATTGGCGACCTCCGGAAAATAGCCATCCGCTCTTCCGCCTGTCTCGATATAGCTGTAAGGTTCCCTGTCCGCAAGGGAGACTGCCTTATAATCGGTATTATAGCCCCCTTTCTGTTCTATGGAAACGGCGTTATCAGACCCGATCCCGCCCTTCATGATCACCAGGAAAACGCCCTGGATCAGCAGGATCACTACTATTCCCACGCCCACAACAAAACGCCAGGATCTCTTTTTATCCACCTGCTCATCGGTCTCTTTGGAGCCTATACTCATAAGCACAAAGAAGAAAAAGCAGATGAGCAACAGGGTATACACTACCGAAGATGCACGATAAGCCGGACTCTTGCGCATGGCATATATCTCGTCCTTGGGAACATAAGCCGTAAGCGTCATTCCGTTCTTAAGCTTCTCACTGGCCGTTACGAACTCATCCTGATGACCCTCCACCTCCGGAGGGATCTTTCCCAGCGGATTGCCTGCCTTATCATATAAGATGGAATATCCCGAATCATTTACCTTCATACCGCGTACCTTTAACAGCAGCTCATTCAGGTCAAGATCCACACCGTAAAGACAGAAAAACTCACCGTTATAATATATGGGATACACATAGGATATCATATATGTATCCACATTTTCGTTATGGTAAGGCTCCAACCAGACCGGAGCTCCGTATTCCACAGGAAGGTAATACCAGCCCACATGCTCTATATCATCTTTTTCATACTTGGAAAGATCCGTAAGCTGAAGGGAGTATATCTCCTTACCGTTTTTCTCCAGGAATATACCGTCATTACCCAGCAGCTCATAGCTGTACTTAAGATATGTAAAACTGTGTCCTTCTATCTTCTCGAGGACCTGTCTCAGCAATAC
>JAEEZH010000179.1 GCA_016288495.1 Lachnospiraceae bacterium | reverse complement strand
TTCTTCTCAAATTTCAAGGTGATGACGGATGAGGGCTACCGGGCTGTCATGAATTATTCCTTCTCCAACCAGGACAGGAAGGAAAAGAGCGATAAGGATGAGGAGGAAGAGGAACAGGGAGTTGATCCCGCTCTTTTGGAGCTTTTGAAAAAGCTGAAGAAGAACAGTGCAGTCAGGCTTTTTGATCTTCAGATAAAGGAAGGGGAGACCACCCCGCCGAAAAGATACAATTCAGGTTCCATGATCCTGGCCATGGAGAATGCCGGAAACATGATAGAGGATGAGGAACTGAGGGAGCAGATAAAGGGAGCCGGCATCGGTACTTCCGCCACCAGGGCGGAGATCCTCAAAAAACTGGTGACCAACAGATATCTGAACCTGAATAAAAAGACCCAGGTCATCACACCCTGTCAGCAGGGAGAGATGGTCTACGAGGTGGTGAAGTGTTCCATTCCCTCACTTTTGAATCCGGAATTCACCGCCAACTGGGAAAAGGGCCTCAACATGGTGGTGGACGGGGCTCTTGACGAAAAGGGCTATATGGAAAAGCTGAACGGTTATGTGTTCAGGCAGACCAATAAGGTAAAGGGGATGCGCAACGAGTACGCCATTGAGCGGGTGTATGACGAAGTGGCCCGGTATTACACAAAAAATAAGGAGAAAATATGAAAAACGCAAAGATAAGCGAGCTTTACGATCTTGAGGAAACCATTGCAAAGGACCTTTTTACGGGTCATGAATATCCCTGGGAGATACTGCCTCTCATAAAGGAATATATCCTTAAGCTGGGAGCGTCCCTTGATGAGAGTGAATATGAAAAAAGGGGAGAGGATATATGGATCCACAGGAGCGCGAAGGTCTTTGATTCAGCCTACATCGGCGGTCCCTGCATAATCTGTGAAGGCGCCGAGATACGCCACTGCGCCTTTATCAGGGGAAGTGCCATTGTGGGAAAAAATGCCGTGGTAGGTAATTCCACTGAGCTTAAAAATGTGATATTATTTAATTCGGTACAGGTGCCTCACTACAATTACGTGGGAGATTCGATCCTGGGATTCAAGGCTCATATGGGAGCCGGTTCCATTACCTCCAATGTCAAATCGGATAAGACCCTGGTGGTCGTAAAGGATCCCTTTGATAATGAGAGCATCGAAACGAAGCTTAAAAAAGTGGGAGCCATGCTGGGTGACAGGGCGGAGATAGGCTGTAACAGCGTGCTCAATCCCGGGACCGTCATAGGAAGGGACAGCCGGGTATATCCCACTTCCTGCGTCAGAGGCGTGGTGCCCGGCGCACATATCTTTAAGAAAACCGGGGAGATAGCAAAAGTGTCATTCTGAGCAAAGTAACAGTAAGAATGATAGTGCAGAGCAATCTATGAAAAAGATCCTTCGGCTGAAGCCTCAGGATGACAGATGGCTGTGTCATTCTGAGCAAAGCAACAGTAAGAATGATAGTGCAGAGCAATCTATGGAAAAGATCCTTCGGCTGAAGCCTCAGGATGACAGATGGCTGTGTCATTCTGAGGAACGAAGTGACGAAGAATCCTGACAGACCTGTGGAAGCATAATAGGGGGGTGCCATCATGTTAAAGAATATCCGTAAGATCACAGCGATAGTCATATCCCTGATCCTGGCAGGGTCTTATGCCCTGCCGGTCATGGCATCACAGGCAGATCCCCTGCCGGGTGAGAATGCACTGATCCGGAACGCTTCGGATGCGGCGCCTGAGGAGATATGCGCTCAGGAGTTTTCCGACGATGATATCCCTTCCTGTGACATACAGTCCGAAACCGTTATCGAAAACGGCCCTGAAAATGATCAGGAAACCAATTCCCAAAACGAACATACAAACAATTCCGGAAAGAACTCCGGGAACCTTGAGGGCGAAATAAGTGTCATCAGGTCCGGAGATCTGGTCTTTTTCCATGAGACGGCCGATTACGATGAAGTGAAAGACCGCATCATGGATACCGGGACCCTGGAAGAAGAGGCGGCCCTCGGAAGCAGGGCTTACTTTGACGACATCGAAAAGTATTCTTCATACACCTACTACAACAGGATGGATGAGAATATGAAGTACGCATGGGACCGGCTGACTACGCTGGGTAACTATTACATCAACAATAAGGCTGACATGTATGAGAGCACCCAGGTGGCTTACACCGATTATATATGCGTGGGCGATCTGACCGGTGACGATGTTCTCACTCTATACAATATCTGGTGCAGGAACAATCCCCAGTATTATTTCCTTTTGTCCGGCTGCTCCACCATGAGCAGGAACGGCCAGACCTATATAGCCCCCATGGCTTATCTGAGGTTCGCGGACGGCGCCGAGAGGTGGGATACCACCCAGATGCTTTTTGATAAGGTAAAGAGCATGGCGTCAGAGGTGAGCGGGGAAGCGGATGACTACAGTAAGCTGGTTAAGGCCCATGACCTGATATGCAAAAACGTAGTTTACAATACCGCCGGGGCAGATAATATAGCCCTGGGTGATTTTGAATTCACCCAGTCCTGTTATTCCACCTTTACCATGGGGACCACCGTGTGCGCAGGCTATGCGGCGGGCTACGCCATGCTCTGCAATTACTGTGATGTGGAGACCGCTGTGGTGGTGAGTGATACCCACGCCTGGAATCTGGTGAGACTGGGGGGCAGGTATTATAATGTGGATACCACCTGGGACGATGGTAAAAAGATAAATTATAACTATTTCCTGAAGAGCGATTATTCCGTAAGGAGCGGGAATCCGGATCATCAGCCCCGTTCCGGGATGATCGATTTCGCTTCTTTTACGCCCCGTGCCGGCTCCGATTCATCATCATCCTCGTCACCGGCCTGTCCCGACATGCCGGGCGCTGCGGCTGCGGCTCCCGTCATCAGCGTGGAAAGGGGTACGCAATGCGATTATATCACCCTGACCAGTACCACCGAAGGGGCGAAGATATATTTTTCCCTGGACGGAAATGATCCCTCTACGGGAAATACCAAGGCCTTTCTTTATACGGGAAGAGTGGGGGTAAGAGGCAGGGTGAGGGCCATAGCCACTGCAGAGGGCTATTATGATTCCCCGGTCACGGAAAAGAGACTGTCCTATGAGATAGCATATGAGCTCAACGAGGGTACCAATTCCCCGGAGAATCCTCCCCATTACCATGAGGATGATCCGGATATCACCCTTAAGGATCCTCAAAGGAGCGGATATAAATTTAAGGGCTGGTTCACGGATAAGGCCATGACTGAAAGCATATCCGTGATCAAATGCGCCGATGCAAAGGATATGACCCTTTATGCGCTCTGGGATTATGACCAAAGCTCGGGACCGGGTCCTGATTCCGGCACCGGCCTGGACGGCGAGATAGGTCTGGATCCGGACAAAAAGCCGGACAACGGAAGCGATGACCAGCCGGCAGACACGGATGCGGGGGATTCCAACGAGGCGTCACTCAATATAAACGGTTACCGTTTCAGGCAGTCCGGCTACAGGATAGAGGACGGCGTATACAAATCCTATTATTATGTGCTGGATGTATTCTATTACACCGGTTTTACCTATGCGGGCAAGGCGATCAAGCCCACGGTGTATGTCTATGACGAGCTGAAGGGCAAGTGGCTTTCAAAGGGCAAGAGCTTTAAAGTGAGCTATACGGCAAACAGAAATGCATCGTCTAAGGCGAGGATCAGGGTGAAGGGCGCAGGCAGCTACAAGGGCTTTGACACGGCGTCCTGCAGCGGCACCATGTATTTTACCATATATCCCATCACCTTCAACAATTCCAACCTGCTGATACCGGATTATTCCGTGGCCTACAAGGAAGGCAAGCTTATCAAGACCCCTCCTAAGGAAGTGTATCTGGGCTCGGTGAAGCTGAATAAAAAGGATTTTAAGGTGGAATACACAGGTAAGGCCGCCGAGTGGGTGTCCGGAAACATGATCCTTAAGAACGCGGAGAATCCCTATATGGCAAAGGGCTCCTATGAGGTAAAGCTCTCCACGGGAAAGAGCGGGAACATCCTGGGCTCCAGATCCGTCATAATGACCATATCCGATAAGCAGCCCGTGTCGAAATTAAAGATAAAATACACGAAGCAAAACGCCTACAGCGGATACAGGGTGAGACCGGGAGTGGATGTGTACCTTAAGGACACCCTCCTCACAGAGGCAAAAGACTATTCGGTATCCTATCACAACAATTTCAACAAGGGCACGGGTATCATTGTGGTCAGCGGAATGGGGGATTATACGGGGGTGGCCGTAAAGAAATTCAAGATCAGGTAGGCCGGTGGCTTTTTCGCGGGAGCTTGTCGTTTTTCCTTGAAGAAAAGGCTGTAATATGGTAAAATTAATTGCTTTGTAATCGTAACTGTTCGGCGCCCGAAAGGGGGCTGAAATAAATAATGAAAGGAGTTTTCACATGATCTATTCAAAAGAAGTGGAGGAAATGACCTGTGTGGCGCAGGGCGTTCATCACGGGGCAGCGCCTATACCCGAGGAGGCAAAATGGGTTCAGGCAAAAGAAATCAAGGATATTTCCGCATTTACCCACGGTGTGGGCTGGTGTGCTCCCCAGCAGGGCGCATGTAAGCTCAGCCTTAACGTAAAGGACGGTATCATCCAGGAGGCACTGGTGGAGACCATCGGATGCTCGGGTATGACCCATTCGGCAGCCATGGCTTCGGAGATACTCCCCGGACTCACCATTCTGGAGGCACTTAACACCGACCTGGTGTGCGATGCCATCAACACAGCCATGAGAGAGCTCTTTTTACAGATCGTCTATGGCCGTTCACAGTCCGCTTTCTCCGAGGACGGACTTCCCGTAGGAGCCGGCCTTGAGGACCTGGGCAAGGGACTTCGTTCACAGGTGGGTACCATGTACGGTACCCTGAAGAAGGGCCCCAGATATCTGGAGATGGCAGAGGGCTATGTCGCAGCCATCGCTCTGGATGCTGATAATGAGATCATAGGCTACAGATTTGTCAGCCTCGGAAAGATGACCGATTTCATCAAGAAGGGCGACGATCCCAAGACAGCATACGAAAAGGCCTGCGGCCAGTACGGACGCGTGGACGACGCAGTGAAACTCATTGACCCCAGA
>JAEEZH010000178.1 GCA_016288495.1 Lachnospiraceae bacterium | reverse complement strand
CTCAGATCCTGTCTGAACACCTTAAACTCATTATTCCATATATCCGTAAAAGACCGTTCCCTGATATTACCCTGGACAGTCCTGATCCCTTCGCTCTCATCAAAGATCCTGGGTATATCCAGGCAGGCTCCCACACTGCCGTCGGACATGACGGAAGCCGTGGTCCGGCCTGCGGTACAGAAGAAGTACCAGTCCCGAAGATCTCTTTCCAGCTCTATCCCCAGATAATGGGAACAGCCATAGCATACAGGATAGCCCTGCATGCGTTTATCCCTGATAAAAGAGAATAAATCGGCGTAATCATCTTTGTCAAGCATGAGCTGTGGATGATCCAGCGCCCTTCCTATGGGTTCGAGATTGATGACCCGCCAGGAATCTATGGGCAGCTCATCCATTATCTCAAAAAGCTGCGGCAGTTCCTTCATATTGTCATGATTTGCCACTGTGGTCACCTGCACATGATCAAAGCCCACGTCCAGAAGATGGGAAAGTCCCCTCATGGCCATATCGTAACCACCCCTAAGCCCCCTTAGGGAATCATGGGTATCCCTGAGTCCGTCTATGGAGACCGACACCGTGTTCATTCCCGCCTTTTTAAGCGCCAGGGCGCACTCCCTGTCTATAAGGGTCCCATTGGTGGTCATCCCCCATACAAACCCCAGGGAAGAGGCATGGGACATCACCTCATAAAGCCCTTCGTACAAAAGCGGTTCACCGCCGGTTATGCACAGCATGGGCTTATGGGGAAAATTCTCACTGACCTCCAGACTCAGAGCCTTCCAGTCGTCCACAGACATACTGTCCGCAAGGCTCTGTGCCTCACAGGATGAGCCACAGTGAAAACAATGTTCATTACATTTCCGGGTAAATTCATAGAAAAGATTATTCAGCTCAGGCCGGGAATAAAGGCCGCGCCTGTAACGGGCTCTCTCCTCAAGAGCCGCGACCTTATGATCATACAGTCTTTTATCCATGACGAAACACCATCACCTTTTAGGCGGCCCGTACACCAGCTGTACCATATTTCTGTTATTCCTGCCATCGGATCTTGGATCCGTCGTGGGATCATCATTTTTTTCGAGGCCGGGATCTTTCTTCGCACCATCTGAAGAATTCACATCCTGCTCCCCTGCAGCCGAAGAACTGTCCGTTGCAGCCCCGCTCTCCTTATCCGAAGCATCCTTGGCAGTTCCTTCTTTGGACTCACCGGACTTATCCGAAGACTCACCGGACTCATCCGAAGACTCACCGGACTCATCCGAAGGAGAGCTTTCTTTTTCAGGTTCCTCTTTTACTTCCCCGGGCTCTTCATCCATGAACATCTCAGGCGGTCCGTATACGGTCTCCACAAGTTCGTCCGTATTCTCCATCACGTCCTCCACAGGAGGGCCATAAACGTCCTGTACTTCCTCATTGGAAGCAGGTGTCTTACATCCGCCTAAAACAGCTGCTGACAAAAGGGACATGCCCACTAATATTTTTTTCGATGGTTTTTTCATGATCGCTCCGTTTCGGTTTAGTTAAATAATATGTTGGGTCTGTCAAGATCCTTCGCTTCGCTCAGGATGACAGTGTATAAGCTCAGGATGACTGTACCAAATATCGCATATATGATACAACAAAAACACATATGAAACAAGAGGTTCGGTGAAACAAAGGACCCACTGTGAAACAAACTAACACACAATGAAACGGACGAGCACACGGGAAACGGACGGACCTGCCTCCGACCTACTTCGGCACTCTTATGATGCAGGTGGTCTTTTCCCCCGGGATGCTGGTGATATCAAGGGCGGCTCCCATGTACTCCAGGCGTTCCCTGATATTCCGGATGCCCACATGGTCCGCATCCGGCAGTGAAAGCACTGCAGGGTCAAAGCCCACGCCGTTATCCTCTATGGTGATCACGTGATTTTCCCCCTTATCCTTGACCGACAAAAAGATGGTGCCTCCTTCCTGACGCTTTAAGATACCATGCTTGATGGCGTTCTCGACCAGGGGCTCCACCGACAGCTGGGGGATCATAAAATCCACGTCATCCACATCCGTGATCAGCTCCAGCTCATCCTTGAAACGCATTTTTTCCAGCAGAAAATAAAATTTCACATGCTCCAGCTCATCCTTTATGGAAATAAACTCCTCTCCCTCTATGCTTTTAAAATTCTTCCTGAGATAACCGGAGAACAGGTCTATGGCTTCCTTAGCCATCTCCACATTGATATCGCAGAGATTATAGATGGTGTTTAGCACGTTGTAGATAAAATGGGGCTGTATCTGGGAAAGCATTAACCTCATCCTGTCCCGGTTCACCTGAGCTTCCCTCTGTCCCAGGAGGATGCTCCTGTTATACATGGCAAATATGTTTATGATGACCATTGAAAAGGAAAAGCCCACAGGCGTGACGCGAAGATCCGGGATGAAACACCTCAGTATGATAGACAGTACAGGGAGGATGTGAAAGGTCAGAAGGGCCTTTATCTCCAGGCCCGCCATATACTTATGATACTGTATGAGCATACAGATGGAAAGGGCGAGAATAAGAACCCCGCCGGCCTGACCCAGGACATACATCCAGACGAGGATTCTGTGGCCGGGGTCAAAGGTATAAATATATTCATTGAAGGCACAGGTGCAAAGCATGAATGCAGACAAACTGCAGATAACGATACTGATGTGGCGGTATACGGAATGGACGGCCTTGCCCTGACGGACAAAACCGGCCTGAAAAAAGACAAAAGTACATATGAAAGCAAAATGAGACGCATAAAAAATAAACTCAAGCAGGCCCAGGAGAAGCGGCTTATCCCATTCACACAGGGTGATCAGAAAAAACAGGCTCTTTGAAAGAAGCATGATCATATTCAGGAAAGCCAGTTTGATAAACCATCTGTTGGTCAGTTTTTCATACTTATATATGCGGAAATTCCCAAAGAAGACTATTGCCATCAGAACAAAGGAATACAAATGGAGTACCAGATTAACCAATGTCATGATACAACCCCTTCATCTGCAGGAAAGCATTGGTCTCTTCCGCCCAGGCATACTGGCTCATATATTCGCCGGAATAAACATACTCCTCGGTCTTTCCCTTAAGCCATTCATAATAATCACACTCTATCATATCAGGGTTTATCCCCATGATGCCCTTTTGCCGGACCAGCACCTGAAGGCAGTCCTTCTGGGTAAAAGTGTTTACCAGATCCTGCCTGATATTTGAGATATAGGAAGCGTGGGAAGAGCTGTCATTGGGCCAGAGGATGGAGCTCACATCGTTGGAGGAGCATAGAGCCCCCTTCCTGTCGATAAAATATGCAAAGACCTCCTTTGTACGGCTGTACTGGAATTTCACCGGTGCCCCATCTATGAAAAGCTCAAAATTACCGAAGGTCTGGGCCCTCACCCTGAGTCCCTTCGTATCCACCTTGTTTCTGAGATTATCGATCTCATTTCTGATCTTTTCATCAGTCACCGGCTTAAGTATATATCCGCTGGCATGAAGCTCAAAAGCATCCTTCATATACTCCTCATAGCCTGTGGCAAACACTATGTTTATCCCCGGATCCTTTTTCAGAAGCTGCCTGGCCAGGTCCACCCCGTTTGTCTTACGCATCTCAATATCCAGGAATGCGATCTCAGGTTTCATGGAAGCAGCAAAAAGCAGTGCCTCATCGGCCTGCCTGTAACCTGCAACAACTGCCTCGGGATACAGCTTTTTGATCTTTGTGACTATACCCTCAAGAGCTATAAATTCATCATCGACTACAAGGATTTTCATAACTGCAACGATCCGCCTGACATTATATCTTCTTCAAATTACAAAAGCCAAACAAAAAAGCAACAGGCACCTATGCAAAATCAGCGAAGATATACAAAACGTAATGGGGTTCTTTTGCATACCGTATAATGCTGAAAAATCGGGGCCTGCATAGCCTGTGCCTGTTGCATGAACAGAATAACACATCCTCATTCACACAACAGGCACAAAACAAACACACTGATATCCGATTATCAGAGTTCCTTACCCTTAGCCACGTACACAGGGAAGTCCGCCGTCCCCGCGGCCGTGGTACCGTCCTTGATATTCACTATCTTATCCGTCACCAGATAGTTGATGGATGCATTTTCACCCACAACCGTATCCTGGAGCAGGATGCAGTTGGTCACCTTTGCCCCCTTCTTTACATGAACGCCTCTGAAGAGTATACTGTTCTCCACATCGCCCTCGATCACGCAGCCGTCGGCCACCATTACATTCGAGACCTTGGCGCCCTTTACGTATCTGGCGGGATTGTCATCCCTTATCTTCGTATATATGGGATTCCCGGCGAAAAGAGCCTCCAGGTTCTTCTGGTCCAGAAGCTTCATATTCTCTTCGAAATATGACTTCATGCTGGTCATCCTGGCGAAATACCCGGTGAATTCAAAACCCTTCACCGTCAGTGACTGAAGATGACGTGCCAGAACGTCTCTCTCAAAATAGATCATACCGTCCACATAGGCCTGGGAGATCAGCTTGATCAGCAGTTCCCTTTCGATGGCGAACATGTTGAGGGAAAGCTTTACCTCATCCTTGGTCTCGGGGCTGGTCTTTATCTCGGTGACTCTCTTGTCATCATCCAGCACCAGGGTATAATACAGATCCTTATTGGATATGGAGAATTTCCTGCCGCTGTCCGGAAGGGTCGTCTTTGCATAGACCATGGTCACATCGGCACCGCTCTTGATGTGGGCGTTCAAAAATGCCTTGAAATCAAAGTTCATGGCAATATTCGAATCTGACATCACCACATATTTTTCCTTCTCACGGTTCAGGAAATTATAGATGCTGCTGAGAGCCTCCACACGGCCGTTATACTTATCCGAGCTCTTCTGGGCAAAGGGAGGGACTATGTTAAGTCCGCCGTTTTTGCGGGAAAGATCCCATTCACGTCCATTTCCCAGATGATCGATAAGCGAAAGATAATTCTCCTTTGCAAGGATGGAGACGTTATCTATGCCGCCATTCACCATGCTGGAAAGGATGAAATCCACCAGTCTGTAACGGCTGGCAAAGGGGATAGAGGCCATGGAGCGGTCGTTGGTCAGCTCCGGAAGCAAGGTATCATAGCTGTTCCGGAAGATGACCCCCACAGCCTCATTGTTCATATTATTCAATATTCTCACCATCCTTTACATCAGCTTCAACCATGGCATTAGGTCCCACCACTGCTCCGGGGCCCACCTTAATGCCGCTGGAAACGGTAGCTACAGCCTTCACGCCGTCGGAAGGTACTTCTCCCACTTTCGCTCCTGAGCCGATCTCCACATTTTCGGCTATGATACTGTGGGTAATGGTGGCGCCTGCCTTTATCACAGAGCCTCCCATGACTACGGAATTCTCTACGCTGGCGCCCTTTTCCACTATGACTCCGGGGAAAAGGATGGAATGCTTAACAGTGCCGCTGATCTTGCATCCGTCGGTGATCATGCAATCCTCAACCACCGCGTCGGAGCTGATATGATGACCGGGCATGCCGCTGTTGCGGCTGTATATCTTCCAGTCGTCGTCAAAAAGATTGATGCCGGAATTCTCAGGATCCAGGACTTCCATATTGGCTTCCCAGAGGGAAGAAATGGTACCCACATCCTTCCAGTAGCCTGAAAATCTGTAGGCAAACATACGCCTCTTGTCCTTTAAAAGATTAGGGATGATATTGTTTCCGAAGTCATTTTCGGACTCGGGATCGGCCTCATCCTCGGTGAGATACTTCTTCATGATATCCCAGTTAAAAATGTATATACCCATGGACGCCAGGTTGGACTTGGGCTCCTTGGGCTTTTCCTGGAACTCGCTGATCCTGCCGTCTTCATCCGCCACCATAAGGCCGAAGCGGGAAGCCTCATCCCAGGGCACTTCCATGACTGCAACGGAGAATTCGGCTTCCTTTTCCTTGTGGAAACGTAAAAAGTCGGAATAATCCTGCTTGCAGATCTGGTCACCCGAAAGAATGATCACATATTTGGGATCATATCTCTCGATAAAAGAAAGGTTCTGATATATGGCGTTCGCCGTACCCTTATACCAGTCCGAGCCTGAAGCCTGCTGATAGGGCGGCAGAACATGAACGCCGCCGTAGAGTCTGTCCAGATCCCAGGGCTGTCCGTTACCTATGTACTCATTCAGCACCAGAGGCTGATACTGGGTCAGAACACCTACGGTGTCGATGCCGGAGTTTACGCAATTGGACAGAGGAAAGTCTATGATACGATACTTCCCGCCAAAAGGAACTGCCGGCTTTGCCAGCTTTTTGGTCAGTCCGTAGAGTCTGGAACCCTGACCGCCGGCAAGAAGCATTGCAACAATCTCTTTAGCCATACTAATACCCCCATAAATTTTTCATAGTGAAACTTAACAATAAGTCACTTCTATAAGTATGCCATAAATGTGAAAAATATACAATGTTTATTTCACCACTTTTTCCGGATCCGCCTTGATGGTTCCCTCAAAATTCCCCGAGAAGGTAAGGGTCATGGCAGCTTCGTCAAACACATACTCCTTTTTCTTTACACGAAGGTTCCCGACCTTAAGCGCTGCTGCCTTGCCCTTTTTGATCTTTTTATAGGTCACGTTCTCCTGGGTGGCCGTGAAGGGCAGTATCTTGAAGGCGAGAGCCGTCTTATTAAGCGGCTTCTTATCCGCCTTGTACGCTTTTTTCAGCGTCACGAACAGGGAGGCGTCCCCGGCGTTCTTATTGTTCTTATATCTGACGGAGAAATCCTTCTTGCCAAGCTCCGTCCCATCCTCCAGCTTTACGGTGACAAAAGGCTTCTGCTTCTTGCCTGTATAAGTCAGGTTCGTGCCGTAGGTGATGGTATAGGTATGGAGAGTTCCCTGGTAAATATAGGTTTCTTCCGTCTTGGGAGCCGGTTCGGGCTCCGGCTCGGGTTCAGGCTCCTTTTCCTTCTCTTTGGGATCCTTCTTTGCCAGTTCCTGGCGTATCTGACGCTCCAGTTCCTCCTGCTCCTGGGCCCAGTCAGTATTTCCCTGGGGAGATGAGGTATTATCCGGCGATGCGAAGGCAAACTCCGCCACATCAGAATCCGTATATCCCAGTTTCTTTGCATAGGCCTTTACCTTACAGTCGCCAAGGATAGTGAAGGCCGCATTGTACTTTTTCACACCGGCAGAGGTCCTGGGATCCGATCCGTCGGTGGTATAATAGATCTCGGTTTTATCGGGCTGGGCAAAGATCACCGCCGTCTTATCCGTGATCACTCCCGGCTGGACGCTGTCCTTTGAAAGCGCCGGCTTATCAGCCTTTGTCTTTGCCATGACCGTCACATCGGTATTCTTTACTTCGCCGACGCTTACGCCGCAGTAGCTCAGACACTCTTCGGAAACACTCAACGTGACCGTCGCTCCCGCCTTGAAAGTACCTGCAAGTTTCACTGTCCGTGAATAGGTACCTCTTTCGCTCTGCTTTATATTGTCAGGCTCTGTCTCTGAATCGAGAAGCTGGATCACAGTGTTTATCCTGTTGCCATACTTATCCCTTACTGTCAGAGCATCTGCCGTCTTCAGGCTGTCCTCATCCATGTATTTATCAAAACGGATGTACACGCCATCTGTGGCTGCAGCCACCTGTTCCACCACGGGAGTATCATAATTCATCACAGGGATATTGACATTCAACTGGGGAGGAGGTACCGGCAGATAATCATGCTTTTTCCCCTTCACCGTAGCCTGTACGTCATTCTGGGAATCTCCCTCTCCTCTGCCGTTTGCATCGGCGGTCACAAAATAACTGCCCTCACTCACCAGCCAGGAATAATATCCGTTCTCATCGGCGGTCTGCACATTGTCCGAAGGATCGATCCTGTCGGGATCTGCGGGAGACAGGCCGTCATCGGCGGCATCATCCCTCACATACAGCTTCACCGTGGCACCCTTCACAGGATTTGAAAGCACGCCCTCGTACACGGTTCCCGAAG
Organism: Lachnospiraceae bacterium; assembly: GCA_016288495.1. Classification (GTDB taxonomy): domain Bacteria; phylum Bacillota; class Clostridia; order Lachnospirales; family Lachnospiraceae; genus UBA1753. The sequence continues at coordinate 14,652 of JAEEZH010000178.1, read as the reverse complement.
GATCGATATAAGGGATATATTTGGCCTGCTGTGTGTTCTGTTTATCCTTCATCAGAGCCTGCAGACAGTTCCAGTCATTATTCTGACGGGCCATCTTCCAGATAAAGAGCTTCAGCATGTCGATGAACATCCTGGACTCGTTTGCCACATTTTCCATCTTCATGCGCTTGATGAAATTCGCACCGTACAGTCCGCCTGACACGGTCAGATCCAGACATTTTCCGAAAACTCCTCCCGCATTGTACAGACCGAAGGTCTGGGCGCCGGTGTGAAGCGAATTAAGGACCGCCAGGGAAGTACTCCAGGCCTCGGCGTCATTCACCATCTTCACGAAATTATCGTAATTGCGCTTCATGTTCTCATAGGTAGCTCTGGGAAGCTTATTGGCACAGGGGCTGTTCAAAAGCTTCTTTGCCGCCATCTTCACGTCCATGAGGTCCATGGTCTCGCTGGCAAAATCAAACATGTTCATCAGCGTGTCTATGGATCCGTTCAGGAGCTGGCCCTCAAGACCGCCAAAGCCAAAGTTTGAGCCGCCTCCTGATTTGTTAAAGGCCTGATGAAAATCATTAAAGGAGTCATATAAGCCCTTTGCACCTCTGGCGTCGCCGAAGGCTGTAAATGAGTCATATCCGCCGGAGGTTCCACCGCCGTTGGGATCAAAGAAACCGTACCCGCCGCCTTCGCCGGTAAAGACTTCACCTGTTCCGCCGCCTTCGCCTGAACCTGAGCCACCGTCTCCGCCACCTGTGACAAGCATGTCTCCGGTCTCTAAATAATCATATCCGCCCGTGGGCGTACCGGACTCGTCCACCTCGGCCACCCGGTTGATGGTGACCTGTCCCGTGGATGTATCACCGGGGAAGCAGATGGTATAGGTCTCCTCCATCACCATTCCGCCTTCATCCGTTATCACTATTGAATTCACAGGCATGTAATCATCATAATATGTGATCTCCATGTCATCGAAATTACCGTTGTACTGATACTCGTCAAAATAGGGAGGATCATATTCGGCTATGATGGTGACACGGTCCATCATCTTTTTCAGTTCTTTGATATACTCTTCCTCCGTCAGGTTCCTCACCATGCCGGAATATGCATATGAGCCCTCGGGAAGCTGCGCATCCTTCGCTTTATCGAGCATATCCACAGCGCTCACGAACTCTCCCTTGCCTTCCACATGGGTCCATTCGGGGCCCTTTGCCTTGTCTATCTTTCCGGTGGCAGGATCGGCGTAATATATACCCTCTTTTTTCAGATTATCGGAAAGCTGCTTAACCATTGCGGGATCTTCTTTTACAGCTTCAACATTCTGTTTGATGGAGGTCCGCTTCTGGGCATACTCCTTTTTGTTCAGCTCCACCTCATAAACAGATGCAGCCTCCGCCTTTTGGGCATCCACAGCTCCGGAAGTCTTAAGCTTCTCCAGGGTCGAACCTTTCACCTCATCCCCAAAGGAAAGATCCGCGTCTATATTTCCGGTTTTATAATCCGCCGCAGTATCTTTCATACCGTACAGAATATCCACGGTTTCCACGGTGCGGCCCGAAATGATATCGCTTCTGTATAAGCCTTTGCTTCCCTTAAGAGGATAGAATGCGCCTCCCAGCCAGCCTGAATGCATCTCGATCGCAGCCACCGCCGGAGCCTTTTCACCGGTGAGCATCTCGCAATAGCTTTCATCCAGATTTTCGTAGTTTTCGATCTCCACGCAGACGCGGCACTTGACCATCCAGGTATTATTATACTTTCCGCCGCTTTTGACAGTGGCGTATACGGTGCCGTCATCCCTCACCAGTTCCAGATACTGATCCTTGATGGAAGGCGCGCCCTCCACAAACATCACATCCACTTCTACCACAGACTCGGTATTCTTTCCTTTTCCGTCGGCAGTTACAGCCTTTGCGCGCAGACGATGCTTTTCGTTTTTATATCTGCCGCAGCCCGAAAGAGCCATCTTCACATTGCCTTCAAACTTCTTTTCATAATATTCTTCATAGATCAGATCATCCCCGTCGTATACATATACCCGTGAAGCATCGGGAACCGAAAGTCTGGTAAATATTCCGGCTTTTCCGGTGACTGCGGGAGCAGTAAATGAAATACCCGGCTTTTTGATCTGTATCCGTCCCAAAGGTTCATTATAATAGTTTTTCTTACCACCGCTGACATCCGCTTCTATATCAGCAAAGAGAGTGAAATCCACATCCTTGCCAAATTCAGGTTTCACATAAACGGTATATGACGTAGGAGCGCTCAGATTTTCCGGGTAGTAATTAAGATAACCATATTCCTCATTCAAAGGAACAAGGCGACCTCCTATATACATATATTCTATGCTTCCGCCGGCCTTCGAAAGTGCATAAATACGCTTGATCCTGCCTGTATAGCCCTTATCCAGGATCACACTTCCGGTAACGGGGATCAGATCCTCACTGGTGAAGCAGGACTCATAAGATGAAATAACGGATCCGGGCTGTGTCAGATAGAAGGCACCGGCAAGCTGTGCCTCATCAAAGCTGACTTCTCCCAGGTCTACGCCGGTGCCGTCGGCTATGGTAACATTCTCAAACACCGCTGCCGTGGAATCCTCCGAATACTTTTCTTTGACAGCCTTGAAGCTCTCTGTCACGGGATACATGGTTGAAGACATCACCACCACATCATAAACTCCGGGAGCGCCGGGGCAGCAATAAGCCATATCCTTATCACATTTATTCGGAAGCGAACAGTCTTCGGAAGCCCCTGCATATGCTCCTGTGGCATGATCGAACCAGTAGGCTTTATATGATGCCGAGATAGTGGATCTGTTGTGTGTCGTCACCACGATACCGCCTCTGACGGGCAGTTTCACATCTGCCTCACCGCAAAGCCTCGTATCCAGATTTTTAACTGTAGTGCTTCCCGGCAAAAATACCGGGTTACCTGCCCATTTGAGCGTCACTTCCCTGTCCGAGGCCTTTTTCGAAAGAGCTATCAGTTCATCATATGCTCCCATGGTCCATATCCTGTGAACATTCACACTGCCGTCAGAATATGCTATAAGATAATCACTGACAAGTTCCTTGTCTCCAAGGTAGCTTTGAACAGCTATTCCGGGCTGTCCCAATGCCTTGAGATACTTCTTTGTCGCATCATCATTTTTACCGGACATTTCCAGCTTCAGGTTCACTCTGGCCGCAGTATAATCTGCCGGCAGATACATCACCTGTTCTTTGTCTATATCATCTGTAACCACTTTTTTATTTCCGGCCAGCTCGTAGCTGTACATAGTGACATCCACCCCGGAATATACATCTGCCGTAAAGCTTCCGTCAGTTCCCGCTTTGGCGGTATAATTCAGAGTGGTACCGGGGAGCTTCTGGAATATCTCCACCGTCTTTCCCACAGCGGGGGTATCATCGCTCAGGGCATAATAGAGTTTTCCGTTGAGCTTTGCATTCTTTTTAAATGAAGGGATCACCACCGTAATGACATCCTTGTTTTCCGATATGTCATACTTTCTTTTATCATTTCCGGTTTTGCCCTTGATGTACCAGGCATTAGGGTTTGCCTCGGGGATCAGTGTAAACATGGAATTATGAAAAGCAAGACTCACCTCATAAGCCTTTATCTCATCCGTGACCACCTCTCCCGGGCAAAAGCCTCCCGAAGCAGCTCTGAATCCAAAATCATATCTGCCCTGCATCGACTCCACAGGCTTTCCTTCTTCGTCCTCAAAAACCACATCTGAAGGAAGCTTTATGATACCGGGGCTATCTTCGCTTTCCATAAGGACAGCCGTCTGGGAACCTTCTATGATGTATTCCGTATCGGCGGGGGTAGACGCCAGGGTGATCATATCATTCTTTCCCGCCAGATAAACTCCCAGTGTGATATCCTTGACAGTTGTCTGATTATACGAATAGTAAATGTCCTTGAGATAATCTCCGCCCTTTAACACGGCCGGATTTACCGAAGAAATGCATACAGGATCCGTATCGCCGAAGGTGGCATAGAGCAGACAGGTCCTGCCCTTAACCCTCGCTATGATATTGGAAGATATGCTCACTTTTAAAACCTCCCCCTTAATGGTGAGGTTCAGTTCTTTTTTGACCGGTTCCTGTTCTTCGCTGACAGGTACGGCATTCACAGATACCTTGAAGGTGCCGTGTACGGAGGGCGTGCCGGATATGGTTCCGTCATTTGACATGGAAAGGCCCTGAGGAAGTCCTTCTGCGGTCATGCTCTTTATTCCGCCGCCGCCCTCGGCTATCACCTTTCCTTCATAGGGCACGTTTATTTTGCCGGGATACAGATAAGTGGTGGATATCTTCAGCGCGCCGCCGGCGGCAGTATAAAAATCCGCCTCCACTTCCCTGGTGACTTTCCTGCCCTTGCTGTCAGTAACCTTAAGATTAAAAAACAAAATATACTTAGGATTGAGAGTACCGGCCCAGGCTCCATTATCAGGATCGATGGTGACCGTACCGGATATCACGCCGTCGGAGGAAAGAGACAGGCCTACCCATGAAAGCCACGCATTTCCGCCTGCCTCGCTCCAGGTGAGATCGCCCTCGCCCTCAGCTTCCAGCTTCACACTGTAGTACTCCCCCTCCAAAATATCCGGGATGGATTTCGTCTTTATGGAAGGCCCGCCGTCGCTCCTTTTTACTTCGAAAGTATTTGTGGAATAATAAGTGGCTCCAGAATAGGGCGCATGGACCGGATCCTCATATACAGTCACGGAGACCTTGTACACTCCCGGTTCCACGCCATAGGTATCATACTGCGGCTCGGCAGGCCCCAGATATACGTTTTCCAGGGTCACGGTATTGTTCGCCACATCCTTTGTCACTGTGGTCTGGCCGTGCTTCATCCTGTTATAGGGCGCGCTCTCCCCCTCCGCATTTGTAAATCCGGGTTCGGCGGTCACTTCCCAGTTCTCGCTGACTGCGGGCGAGAAGTTCGACAGGATTATGGTCACGGTCTCATTGTATTCCACCGATTCCACCGCCTGACCATTGGAATTCCTGATCGTAGCCGTGCAGGTGCGATCGGCAGTTCCCAGGCGTTCTTCGTCGGATGCCGGTCCGGACGATTTGACATCGGTTGCAGATCCGGATGCTTTAACGTCGGTATCAACGTCCGTAATCTTCCCTGATTCCTGCGTGCCTGTGGCATCCTCGTCCGACTGAGCATCCATAATGAGCTGTTCGTCTGTCGGCTTTTCCTGCAGCGGCTGCACATCAGCCTGAACCGACACCTCATCTGCCGCAGCTTTATCCACAGCATCGGATGATGCATAAACCGTCCCCATGGGTGTGACAAGCTGAAGCATCATGGCCGTCACCAACAACGTCGAAATGATCTTCCTTCTCATAGTGAACCTCCTCCTACACTTTAATCATATGCCAGATCTGTCAAGATTCTTCCTGTTGCTTCGCAACCCCTCGTCATTCGTCATAAGGGGTACCACGTAGTGGTGGATTCCTTATGACACCAAAAGGGCGGCATCACATCACTTCGTAATGTGATATGCGTCGCTCCGCTCAGAATGACAGCCGTTTTACCGCATTCAGAATGACAGCCGTTTTACCGCATTCAGAATGACACAACCATCTGTCATCCTGAGGCTTTAGCCGAAGGATCTTTTCATTATTCAATCTATCACTGCCGTACAGTTACATTTACATCTGCACTGCCCGTAAAATTGTTACTTCCCGTCAGCTTCACCGTAGCAGGATAACTGCCATCCTCTCCCGGAGCAAAAGCCGGATCCACCGTAAAGTCAGTTTTTTCGGCCTTCTTGTTGAATTTAAGCTTTAACGGCTTAGCACCCGAAACATCCATGGAAAGCTTGAATTTCCATGAACTCCTCTTTGCGTTATACTCTGCCGTTCCGCTGATCTTGTCTGAAGCCAGGGGACGTTGCGCGATCTCAAAAATGATGGGATTAGCCTTAAATGCATTGTTTGCTGCTTTTACCGCAGCCTTGTTGGCGGCATTTGCAGCCTTATCCTCCATCTTCTGCGCCTTGAGCACTATAACGGCAGATGCATTTTTGCCTGCATTCTTATTGTTCTTATACTTAACCGACTTAAACAAAACAGCCGTACCGGGGATCACCTCTCCCGGTTTTGCGCCCTCAAAGGTGATATCGCTCAGCGTTATTTTGGCACCGGTAAACTGAGGCTTATCGGTATATTCCACATTATATGTCTTCTCTCCGATGGTCACAGGCAGCTTCACCTTTGTATCGGGTACAGGCACAGGTACAGGTACAGGCTTATCACCGCCGCCGGACTCTCCGCCGCCTTCACCGCTTTGTCCGCCGACTTCGCCACTTTGTCCGCCGCCTTCGCCGCTTTGTCCGCCGCCTTCACCGCTTTGTCCACCGCCTTCACCGCTTTGTCCGCCGCCTTCGCCGCTTTGTCCGCCGCCATCTCCGCTTTGTCCGCCGCCTTCTCCGCTTTGTCCGCCGGACGGCTTCTTAACGGTAACCTTGAGCGAGGCCGATTCCCCCCCTGCAGTCGCAGAAATGACGGTTTCTCCCTCTGCCTTAGCCGTTACGACTCCGCCATCAACTGTAGCTACGCCGGGCACCGATGATTTCCATGTAACAGTCTTATCGGTAGCATTATCAGGCTTTACCGTAGCCGTTATCGTCTTTGTCTCATCCACGTTCAGTTCAAAGTCTGCGGCCGGATCCAGCGTGACACTGTTCACGTTCACATCCACCTTGTATTCATCTTTCTTAAATATGATGACATATTGTCCGTTTTCAGTAAGAACGGCACTCTGAGCTACAGTCTCATATCCGCCGTTTGACGCCATCTTCACTTCCCCGACATCTTTAACGATCTGCGCCAGATATATGAGATCTGCCACCGTCGCCGTTTTTTCTACTGTGACTTCTGTAAACTCATAGTCATCAGCCTCTTTATCAGTCACCGCATACTTAACGCTCATATATTCAGCCGGATCATAGTTCGGATCTGTGCTGCTAACAGTAATGGTACACGTGGCCATCTCCTTAAAGGAACCAAGTGTCTTCGTTTTAAAATTGCCGGGATTATGATTAACAGAATGAACGGCATAATTACCTGCAGGAAGCATTATCGTAATGCTTCCCTGGTGCATTTTCTTGCCCGTTTCATCGATCAGCACACCGGTCTTTGAAGGATCCTCACTGGCATACTGGATTGTCACATCACACTCAGTAGGGATACTGAAGGCATACATTGTCTTTTGTTTATTCAAAACCTTTGTCCATTTTTCGCCGCCCTTCACCCACACTTTTTCCGGCACCACACCGAATCTGGAAATAACCGATATATCACCTGTTTTTACAACACCAACTCCGTCAACCCATTCTTTCATCACTCCCGCATAAGCATATATTTCTTTTCTCATAAAGCTCATATTATTTTGGAGCCGATACTGATCATCGGGGATATATGAAAGAGTTGCATCGGCATCAAAATTGCTGTAATCAATATTTCTTGCACTAAACCTGCAGTTATTCTCAACTTCCTCGTTTTGAAACTCTACAGAGGTAGCCAACTTTCCTTCATCGATACAGCCCGAAAGATTGTCCTCGAAACTCTTGATGGCACCACCGTCCACCCTGCTGGGATTTTTACACATATAGAAGAGATTATACTCTGAATAGATATAAGCATCAGCCCTGGTATTCATGGCATAAGAGGTCTGTCCAAAGAAGAAATTATTATACATATGTATATTCGCCCTGCGTGCCAGGGGTCCTCTTTGATCGCACAGATACCAGTAATTGTGGTGATATGTCAGATTAAATTGCAAACTGCTATCGTCTGAGCCTACCAGGCAGGTCTTATGGCAGCCCTCAAAATAATTATAATCCACCGTCAGATACTGTCCCCGTTTAAAATCACAGGAACCGTCGCCCTCATGCTTATCATTCTCTGCAGCCACGGTAAATGAAGGGCCATAAAACTCATTGTTATGGATCCAGCATCGTTCCACCGGAGCAGTCAGGTCGGTGCCACTCTGAACCCCCTCCATTCCCACGGCATCCTCGGGGGTGTTCCTGAAAGTCAGATTGCGAAGCTCAAAGCTTTTACCGTAATCATCCTCCGCAATAAAATGAAAGCCCCAGCCGTCTGCCACGGCATCGGTGCCTATACCTTCTATGGTGATATTCTTACCGCCCTTCATCCTGGCCATTCCGCCATTATCCCCTTTGGATCCGCCATAATCAGCGGAATCATATGCGGTCAGACCCTGGATAAGCGCCTCACTCGAAGGATCCGAAGTATCATTAAGGTTTTTTACGGAACCTATTATCCTGACTGCCAGAGGTATATTTTTCTTTGCCAGCTCCTTTATTATCCCATTGTTTGTATTTTTCTTGCCGCTTCCCGATGCCCCTGCCGAGTTCAGGATATTCCCTATGCCGGTGACTTCCTTTGAGCCCACGGTAAGCTTTACATCATTCTTGTTTTCATCCGTCACATACAGTACTATGGCGTTATCCTTAAGGGTACCGTCGTCATTGTATGCCCCCACACCCTCGTTATAATTAAAATGCGCATAACCGGAACGGTCATAAGACCTTACATGTATTTCTTCACAGGTCATAGTCAGATTATTTGCAGTTATCTTAAGGTTGTAGACACCATCTTTCTTAAGTCCCGGGATATCCACCCTGACATTTCCGTTCTTATCATCTCTCACCAGATATTTAAGGTCATCTCCTGAAAGCTGCCCTGACATAGTCCCCTCATACGAAACTGCTGTCACCTGCTCGTCACTTACGTTGGCGATGGTGGCATAGATGGACTCAAACCCGCCGCCATATGAAAGGATCTCAGGCACCGCTGCGCTATCCCCCACCGTTTCTTCCTTAGGCAGGGTTGCCGTAACCTCCTCAGCCAGGTCTTCTCCGGCATTCTCAGAAAGGTCTTCTTCACGGGTAAACCCGTCCTCTGTCGCAGAAACAGAGACAGGAAACGCCATAACCATAGATAAAGCAATTGCCAGTATCGATTTAAAATTCATTTTCCTCATAAATAATCCTCCCAGAGTACCATCCATTTCCACATTCCCCTTATTTCGATGGAATCCTGCATATGTAAAAATGCAAAATGCACTCCGTTACATTATATCAGAATTCAGTCAAAAACTGAACTCTTTGCCAGAGTCTGTCTTATGGGGTCTATCAGTTCCATATCCGCCGGAAGCCAATTTACTTCATACAACTGCTCTGCTGTAAGCCATTTTGCGTCCTCTGCTTCCTTCAGTTCAAGATGCCCCGATACCACCTCCGCCCAGAAGCAATCCATGGAAAGATGAAATGAATGATAATCATATTCGATGGTTCTGATCAGATCCCCTACAAGGATCTCTGCCGTCAGTTCCTCGCGTATCTCACGTACCAGCGCTTGCTGCGGCGTCTCTCCTTCTTCTATCTTTCCCCCCGGAAACTCCCACCAGCCTTTATACTCACCATATCCTCTGGCGGTGGCAAATATCTTATCGCCGTCCCTGATCACCGCCGCTACTACTCTTACAGTTTTCATGTGATCACCACTTAACTTACCGGAATCTTTCCTCAATACATTATTTTTTTAAAAAGGCTGCAGCTCTCGCCGCAGCCTTTTATCAATTCCGTTTTTTAATTCATTATAAATCCTGAGCTTTTACAGCTTGAACTCATTAACAATATCATTCAGTCCAATGGATATATCCTGCTGTGTCTGGGCCATCGACGAAATATCGGAAACCATAAGATTAACCTCTTCAACAGTATCCGTGACGTTCGCTGACGACTCTGCTGTGGAATTCGCACTCTCGGCAATCGATGCAACGGCATCGTTCACCTGGTCCATGGTCTCTCTGATATTCTTTACCATCTCCGAAATATGGCCGGTCAGTTCTCCAAAGGACTGGGCGTCCGCGCCATACTGTTTTCCTGTCTCAATGAATTTCTTATAATCAGGCGTAACAGTTTCCTTTACAAAATTAAGCAGATCAGCCGAACACCTGTCCAGATCGGAGAACGCGTCCTGAATACCGCTGATGGTGGATTTGATCTGATCGACAGAATGTGCGGTATCCATGGCCAGCTTATTTATCTCGGAAGCAACCACGGCAAAACCGCGTCCGTGCTCACCGGCTCTTGCTGCCTCGATGGATGCATTCAAAGACAATAGGTTGATCTGCTCCGCTATGCCTGCGATGGCATCTGCAAGCGCGCCTATTTCGTTGATGACCTCAGCCTTCTCACTGGCGCTCTCCAGTTCCCTGCCTCTCTCATCCGCTATTGCTATGGCGTAGTCACAGGATTTCTGTGAATCCCTGACTATCTCTTCTGCACGCTTCAGGATCTCCTTTACTTCCTTCATGGTCTCATCAGTCTCACGAGCAAGACCCACAACTGAGGAATTCACCTCATTTGCGGAAGCGGAAACCTCCTGAGTCGCCGCACCGGTGTTCGTCATAGCATCATTGACAGTGGACATCGAATCATGAATAACATTAAACTTTCTGGCAAGATCCTCGGAAACCTTTGTCAGCTGTTCGGAAGACTCCTTAACCTGAATGGAACCGTTTGATATGTTCCTTATGACAGTACTGTTGCTCTCATACATGTGATTCAGCGAATCGGACATCTGTCCCACTTCATCAGAGCTTTTCACTTCCAGTTTACTAACCGTAAAGTCACCGGATGCAAGAACTCCGGCAAAAACCTTTACCTTTTCTATGGAACCGGCTATGGAACCGGCTATGACTACGATACATGCACCGCATATAACAACAGCCAGAATACAGATGATAAGGGAAATGCGGATCATCCTGTTTATAGGTGCGTTTATTTCAGACACCGGCATTACCACAAGAAGCTTCCAGCCCACCCCGGGGAGTGTGCCGAAGTATGTGTTTATCAGTCCCTTATCCGATTTATAGGTCGTCTCACCGCTGCTGCTTCCCATCACGGTTGAAGCAACCGAGCTGATCCCGTCGGGATCATCCGCTATCTTCATGGCGGATGAGACCTTGGAAATATCCTCAGTATAAATATAGGTACCGTCGGCTGTAACGAGTACGGCTTTGCCTGACTCACCGACTCTTATGGATCCTATCAGATCGGAAATGCTCTCAAGGCTTATATCCACGGTGACGCAACCGATGAATTTACCGTTGTCTCCGAATATCGGGCAGGAACAGGTAGCCATGATGATGCCGCTGCCGGGATCATAGTAGGGATCCGTGATTATCGCTTCCAGTGAGGTCTGCGCCTTCGCATTCAGATAATATTCCTGTGAAAAATAATCGTACTCGGCATTTGAATACTGCCAGTCCTCTTCTATGACATCGCCTTCACCGCGATACCAGTACGGGCCCACGTATTCCTCGCCAAAGTGCGCAGCGTCTCCGGTATAAACCTTAGGCTCAAACCAGATACCGCAGCCGTTCACGATATCATCCGACCTGATCTCCTGGGCAAAAACGTTCTGGAAAACCGAGATCCTTGACGTGGTATATGTCTTTGAAACAAAAATAGAAAGATCTTCCGCAGCCTTTTTTACTTTGTCCAGCTTCCCCTGTACCTCGGAGAGATTATAATTCAAAGTCTCATTCATCTTCCCCGAGATCTCGGAATTGATAGACTTCTTCGCCACGGAACTGTTGACTGCAGTACATATGATAAGGGAAAGCAGCACCACCGGCACCACCGATATGATCATCTTTCCTCTTATCCCCAATCCTTTTGAACTCTTCGTCCCCATACACACCTCCTAAAAAGAAAACCTTTTTCTCCTTAACCATTATATCAGTAAAAAGTCCATAACGCACGTATTTTTTGCCCCGGTCACCTGATGCCATGATCTGAAACCTTTACGCCGGCGTCAACAATTCACGTTTTTTCATTCAGAAGCACTGCAGAGAAGCCTTTAGCCATGCGAAGCGGCACATCACAGAAATGGTTACCCGGGTTCCACTCAAGGGTGCAGTCTATCCCCTGCCCGCGCAAAATATCATAACTGTCACGCAATCTGTCGGCCACCGTGGATACGACAGGATTTTTCACCCTGGACTCTTTGACTCCAAGGCTCAGATATACCTGAGGTACCAGGCAGCGGTTTTGGGCCAGATACTCAGTGAAGCATGGAAACCACAGGGAGGGCGATACGGCGGCTACGCCTGAAAAAACAGACCTGCGGCAGGCACTCCATAATGCGAACAGACCTGCAAGAGAGTATCCTCCCAGATAGTATTTCTTTTCTCTGTCGGTTGTAAGTTTAAGGATCTCATCCAGAGTCCCGGCAGCCCCCTCACCGAAGTCGCTGTCTCCGTATACCGCGGCTGCTCTCCACGGGGACAGCTGGGTATTCCAGTCAGTGATCTCTACTGCCCTGAGGCAGAAAACAGCGCCGCTCATTTTCTCAATAGCCGCCATTTCCTCATGAATGGATCTTAATTCCTGATCGCTTACCGGCCGGATCAGTACAAGGTTTGAAGACTGATCACCATAATCATAGACATTCATAACAATATCAAGACAGATTGCCGTGGGTACTACCTTTCTACACAAATAACTTTACACTATACTGACACAATAAGCAATAACCTATCAAACCGGTTCAAAACAGATAAGAAAAAGGCGCGGCCAAAGCCACGCCTTTTTCGTCTTGTCAATTTCAGGGAACAGATCCGGGATCTGTTACTTTACCTGTACACTGACTGCTGCAGTGCCGGTGAAATTATTTACGCCTGTGATATTAACGGTTGCGGGATAATTTCCGTCTGTTCCCACAGCGAAGGAAGCATCGGGAGTAAAGTCCGTCTTAGCGCTCTTCTTGTTAAATTTAAGCTTCAGAGGCTTCTTTCCGCCCACATCCATGGTCAGCTTGAACTTCCAGGAATTCTTCTTTGCGTTATAAACAGCGGTTCCCGAAATCTTATCGGATGCAAGAGTTCTGGGTGCTATGGTAAAGGGAGCCGGATTCTCCTTGAGGTACTTATTGGCTGCCTTCACATCACCCTTGTTTGTCTTGTTTGCATTTTTGTCGGAGATCTTCTCCGCCTTGAGCATTACGGTAAAGTGGCCTGTTCCCACCTTCTTATTATCCTTATACTTCACCTTCTTGAACCTGACTGAAGTACCGGGGATCACCTCACCCTCCTTTGCGCCGCCTACGGTGATATCACTGAGCAGCACCTTGGAGCCGTTATATTCAGTCTTTCCGGTATATTCTATGTTCAGAGTCTTTCCGCCGATACTGAAAGGTATCTTTGTCTTCTCTTCCTGAACAGGCTCGGGAGTCTCGTTGCCGCTGACCTCCTTCTTTACGATCACGTTTACGGATGCGCTGAATTTACCTGCAACTGCGGTGATCACTGCCTTACCGGCAGCCACGCCCGTCACCTTACCGTCCTTATCCACGGTAGCCACCTTTTTGTCGGATGTAGCCCAGGTCACTGTCTTGTCCGTGGCGTTCTCGGGAGCTACCACAGCCTTGATCTGCTTAGTCTGCTTAACCTTCAGTTCCAGCTTATCCGCGGGATCCAGGGTAATACCTGTTACATCCACAACCTCGTCATCTGCCCCCGGATTCTCAGGATCAGGATCGGGACCGGGTGCGGGTCCGGGGCCGGGATTTACCGGATCACCCTGTGAAGCATTCGGATCCACCACAGTCACCTCACACTGTACCGTGATCGGTCCTGCTGCTCCTGCCACCGAAGCTGTGATCACTGCCGAACCTGCACCAACGCCCTTGACCACACCATTATTTACTGTGGCGATGGAGGAAGCAGTAGTGGTCCAGGTCACTTCATTTACACATTCTGCAGGAAGCACATTCGCTGTAAGCGTTTTCGTTTCATTGATATTAATGGTAAAGTTACCGGTCGGGTTAAGCGTAATAGATGTAGCCGGAACACTCTTTACCGTCACCTCACATGAAGCCTTTGTCTTTCCGTCTGCTGCCGTAGCCGTGATAGTAGCGGTTCCCATGCCTACGCCGGTAACCAGACCATTATCATCTACAGTGGCAACGGAAGTTTTTGAAGAAGACCAGGTAACAGAACGATCTGCATAGTCGGTAGGAAGTACCTGGGCTGTCAGCTTGCCTTTGTTTCCTATTATGAGTTCAAGTTCAGACTTGCTGATCGTAACACTTTCCAAGGCCACAGGCTTTACATGGACAATAAGCGTTGTTCCCTTCGTTCCATCCTCTGTTTTGACATCAATTACAACATCTCCCAGCTTCACACCGGTTATCCTGCCTCTGTCAACCGTGGCAACAGTTTCATCCCCACTGCTCCATACGACATTTTTATTCGTTGCGTTTGAAGGATTCAAAACAGCCTTAACAGCCTCTGTTCTGCCCAAGGCAACGTCCAGTTCCGTGATTTCTTCCGTGCCATTGGATATGGCAACACTCTCCACTTCTATATCCTTAACGGTCACCGAAACGGATTCGCTCAGTTCCCCGACAGACGCAGTCACTTGAGTGGTTCCGTTTGCCAGGGCAGTGATCTTTCCTTTATTTACAACAAGTATATCGGGATTTCCCACACTCCAGGTCACATTTCCGACAGCCCCCTGGGGTAATATTCCTGCGGTCAGCGCCCTCACATCTCCGGTGGTCATAACAAGACCTGTATCGGGCACAAACT
>JAEEZH010000177.1 GCA_016288495.1 Lachnospiraceae bacterium | reverse complement strand
TGGAAGCGGGGAGCTTCTGGGTAAAGCCGTCCACCTTTTCCACCGCGGTGCTCATATTCTCACCGCCCTTAATGTCAGCAAAGACGGTCTCAAACTGCTTTTCTATGTAGGCGTTGCCTATGGTGGTCTTGGCTATCTCTATACAGCTCAATACGGAGATACCTGCGGAATAAAGACTGGACAGAGTCCTTGAAAACCTGGCCGTATAAATGACCCGGCGCAGGTAACCGATCTTGGGGATATAAAGCTCCAGCTTGGCCATCAAAAGCTTTATGGGCGGCATGGATATCAATACCCTGTAGAATACATACAGCACAAAACCCACGGCAATTATAACATACCATCTGTTTTTTACAAAATTGCTGATGTTGAGAAGAATAGTGGTGGTGATGGGGAGCTGCTCCATCTGGGCAAAAAGCGACTGGAACTGGGGTATCACGTAACCCATGATCACCGCCACCACAGCCACTATCAATACGCACAGGAGCTTCGGATAGGCCATGGCGCTCTTTATCTTCTGGTTCAGACGGTACTCCTTGTCATAGTACTCCGCCATCTGAAGAGCCACCTGATCCAGATTACCCGAAGACTCCGAGGATCTGAACATGTTTATCAGAAGCGGGGGGAACGCATCTCCCTGCTGGGCAAGGGCATCGGACAGGGACACGCCCGAGAGCACCAGCTTGAGCACCGATGCATATATATCGCGCTGCTTCGGCTTTACGGACTCATCCTCGGAGATGATCTTGAGTGCCCTCACCAGTGAAATACCTGAGCCCACCATCTGACCCAGATTCCTGGCAAATTCCGCCAGAGCATCCGATCTGATCCTTCTGGCGGACGCCTTATCCACCACTTCCTTACTGCTCAAAAGGAACTTCTTATCCTCCTTGAGCCTGGAATACAGATCCTGCTCATTGGCTGCCATCATCACATCGGATACAGTCTTTCCCTTTTCATCCTTTGCCTTATACTTAAAGTATGGCATCTTCCCTTCACTTCCCTTTCAATCTCTCCTGACATTATTGTTTTCGGAGTTATACCTGTCGTAATAAATAATATAATCCAGCTTCCAGTCCTCGGATCCGTCCTGATTCAGATGATATGTGATCCGGGAATGGCCCGATTCATATATGAAATCCACCACGCAGCGCTCATTCTCGTCATACGAAAGGATCCTGATGTCCCCCTCGTTCTGGGTGGTGGTAAGCAGCCTCTCCTTCACTCCGTTTGCCATGCCGTCGGGACTCTTCGGATCATAAAGGCTTCTGCCGTTTCCGTAATATTCCACAGCCAGCATGGTGGTGGCCAGTTTTATATTTTTAGCCTCCCTGAAGGCGATATTCTCTTCGGTGCTCATCTTGAAATACATAAAGGAGGGTAAGAGCACGATGGTAAGGATCAAAAATATGAGCGTCACATTTTTGATCTTATCCCTGATCAGTCTTTGTTTTTCCGCCTTCAGTTCATCCATGATCAAGCCTCCTGATCATTTCCGGGGATCACAAGGGATGCGCAATGCACATCGGAACTCAGATCGTAGATCTTGCCGGTAGCTATACTCACCACCTTGGGGCGAAGGGGATAGCCCGGTATGTTTTCCAGCACCTTAACCTTTTCGCCGTTCGAAAGCACCAGCTGCTTCCCGACAGGATATAAAATAACGGTATTAAGAAAGCCCTGCATGGCATTGATATCCAGTTCTGAGGTCATGGCCATGATCATCTCAACAGCCGTCCTCTTTTCAAACCCCTTCTTATAAGGTCTTTCCGTCACCAGAGCATCGTATATATCCGCCACGGATATGATCCTGGCGAATTTATGTATGAACTTTCCGTCCACATTCATGGGATAACCGCGGCCGTTCATTTTTTCATGATGCTGCAGCACGCCCTTCAAGATAGCGTCCGAAAAGCCCTTCTTTTCCATCAGTATCCTGTATCCGAAAACCGAATGCTGCTTCATGATGGCGAATTCTTCATCGGTCAGCTTTGCGGGCTTGTTCAGCACTTCGTTGGGGATCTTTGACTTTCCCACATCGTGAAGCAGTCCTGCCGTACCCAGCTGTTTCAGCTCTTCGTCCGGCAAACCCAGATTCTTGCCTATGATAATGGACATGGCAGCCACATCCACGCTGTGTTTAAAGGTATATTCGTCACTCACCTTTAAAGTGGTAAGGTCGATGGCCACGGCATCGGAATCCATAATGGATTTCATCAGCTCCCCCGACACATTTTCACTGTTCTGGACAAAATCCGGGGAGTCCGTGTTATTGTACAAAAACTGGATACCCTCGTTCACACGCTTTTTGATCTCCTGGGAAAGCTCCAGTTTCTGGGGATCAGGCTTGGTATTCTGCTCGATCACCTTCTGAGTGAACTCGGGGATAAAGGTCATATCATCCTCATCCGCTTCGCCCTCGGCTATATATATACCGGTGACGCCGCGTTTGATCAGCTCCATGATCTGAAAATCATCGAGATATGCGCCTTTTTCAATTAATGCCCTGCCTGTCGCGTCCACCACCATCTGGTCTATCTTCATGCCGGTGTGGAGGGTCCTGGTAGGAATAAAACGTCGTTTTATTGCCATTTATGTTCCCTGTTATTCAAGCTTCCAAACTCTCTCAGTGCATGAACGCATCTATGCCGTCGGCAATGCCTTCGGCCATGAGCTGCTGATAAGCATCGGTAGCCATCTGCTGGTCCTCGGCGGGATTGGTCATATAGCCGACTTCCACTATGGTAACGGGAACCGTACACCAGTTGATACCGCTCATGGTGTCCGTCTCCCAGACTCTTTCTCTTTTGCAGCCCGTCTTTGCCACCAGAGCATCCAGAACCGCTGATGACAGCTTCTTGCTGGCTGCATAATACGAACCGTTGTAAGGATTCGAAGGGGTCTGACAGATGGTCATGGCGCCGTTTGCTCCCGAATTGTCCGAACCGTTTGCATGTATCCTCACAAAAGCGGCCGCGCCTGCGTTGTTTGCCATCTGGGCACGCTCCGCATTGGATATGTTCACGTCGTTGGTAGTGCGTATCATCAGCACATCATAGCCCCTGGCTGCGAGCACCTGCTGCAGCTTCAGGGAAATAGCCAGAGTCAGTTCATACTCCTTTAATCCGGAAACCACTCCGGAAGTACCTCCGGCCACCTTTGTCTTCATCTCGCTGGCTCCGGGGCCTATGGGCTCCTTTGCATTATTTCCCCTGGCCTGATGACCGGCATCTATGGCTATGAGTCTGCCCGACCCTGTCTGCACCTGGGGCTGTTCGGGTGTCTGCTCCTGTTCTTCCGTCTCCTGAGTCTGCTCTGTCCCGGCATCCTGCTGCTCAGTATCCTGTTGCTCAGCATCCTGACCGGTCTCACCGGCATCCTCCTGAGCCTGTTCCTCACTGTCTTCTTTATCGGTATCTTCCTGAGGATCTTCCTGCAAAACATCCTCGAAAGCCGGACTCTCAGGCACTACTCCGTTCTTTGCCTCCTCCTTCATGGAAGAGATGACTTCACTCACCGCCTCGGACGAGCCGTAACCCGACTGGGAATATCTGGCTTCTCCCGCCTCCAGATGGGTACTCTCCCCAGAGCCTTCCTCATCGGAAGCTTCCATCACCATGGCGTTTTCGGCAGGCTCCTTTGCGGAAGGGTCCGCTTCGCCTGTGGGCTGCCCGTTCTGGTCACAGCCGCACAGCAAAAACACTACCATCAACAGCAGTGCGGTTTTATTCAAAAATGTTCTCATATCACTTTCCATCCAAATCGACAAATTCTCAATCTATTATTTTACAGAGTGCAGGGGGATTTGTCAAACCGAACCCATTGTAAAACAGGGGTAAATCTGTTAAAATCTTTATGTTGTCTCAGGCTTGTTTTCAGGAGATGATATGAAAAAAACAGGAATAGTAACCGACAGCCACAGCGGCGTCACAAAAGAACAGGCAGCAGATATGGGCATCAGGGTATTGCCCATGCCTTTTTATTTTGACGGGGTCTGCTTCTATGAGGGAGAAGGTATCACCAGGGATGAAGCCCTGAAACGGATCGAAGGCGGTGAAAAGGTCACCACCACACAGCCCACTCCCGAAGCGGTCATGGAAATATGGGACGAAGCCCTCTCGGAGAATGATGAGATCCTCTATTTCCCCATCAGCAGCGGACTTTCCGGCTCATGTAACACAGCCATGCTGCTGGCCTCGGACGATAAATACGCCGGCAGAGTCTTTGTAGTGGATAACGGCCGTATCTCCGTGCCTCAGGTCTGCTCCATTCTGGACAGTCTGGAGATGATAGAGGCCGGCAAAGATGCTGCGTTTATCAAAGATCTGTTGGAATCAAAGCCCGACGATTTCGACATCTATGTGGGCGTAGAGGATATCAAATACCTAAAGCAGGGCGGCAGGATTTCGGCTGCCAGCGCCTTCATCGGAAAAATGCTCAGCATCAAGCCCATGCTAAGGCTCAGGCGCGGCCTGCTGGAAAAATACAAGGAATGCCGCGGCTCGGTAAAGCTGCGCAAGGAAATGATAGCCAGTGCCAGGGCTTCCATGGAGGCCATGGAAGCGGCCGGCCTTGACAAAAACAGGCTCAGGGTGATCTCCGCCTCCTGTCTGTTTTCGGATGAGACAAGTAAATGGACCGATGAGGTTCAGGACGCCTTCCCCGAAAGCAGGGTGATCTACGGTGATCTTTCACTGGGGATAGCATGTCATCTGGGTCCCGGAGGCCTGGGCGTCGGCTTTTCATTCACACCGGAATACTGAAAGGACAACATATGGCAAAGACGATCTACACCTGCTTTCCGCAGGGAAAAGCAAAAGCGCTCACCATGAGCTATGATGACGGCAAGACCGCCGATATCAGACTTCTTGATATATTCAACAAAAACGGGATAAAGGGAACCTTCAATCTGAACTACGGGATCATGACCACAGAGGACGAGACTCAGGTACAGCATCCCCGGATCAAATCAGACAGGATCAACGAGCTCTATAAAGGACATGAGATCGCCACCCACACTCTCACCCATCCCACTGTAGCCAGATCTCCCCTGACCCGTGTGGCCGCTGAGATATCCGAGGACAGAAAGGGGCTGGAGGAGCTGACAGGGCGCATTATCAGAGGCCATGCTTATCCCAACGGTTCATACAGCGAAGACATAAAACAGCTGCTGAAGGATCTGGGAATAGCCTACGCCCGTGTGGTGGAGACAGACCCCTCCTTTTCCCTTCCGGCCGATCCATATGAGTGGAAAGCCACCTGTCATCACAAGGACCCGAAGCTCATGGAATATGCGCACTTCTTTGCGGATTTCAACAAGCGCCAGTATCTGAAGCTCATGTATGTCTGGGGCCACAGCTACGAATTCATCAACGACGACAACTGGAATGTGATCGAGGAGTTCTGTGATTTCATGGGTGGACGTGACGACATCTGGTACGCCACCAACATAGAGATCATCGATTACATGGAGGCTGCCAAAAATCTTCGCTTTTCATATAACTGCGACAAAGTATACAATCCTTCCGCAGACACCGTATGGCTGTCCCTTGACAACAAGGACATCGTCGAGGTCAAAGGCGGAGAGACTATAAATATCTAAAATCAAAAAAGCCCGGATGCTTACCGCACTCCGGGCTTTTCGTTTTTCGTATTAGATTTTACTTTCCTTCATACTGAAGGACCGTATCCACATCATACTTTGACAGGAACCCTCTTCCGTCAAATCCCTTAAGTTCCACGAGAGAAATGATCTTTGCCACACTCCCGCCCAGGTCTTCCACCAGTTCGGCAGCTGCCTTCAGGGTACCGCCGGTGGCTATGAGGTCGTCTATGACTATAGCCTTCTGACCGGGCTGTATGGCGTCCTTATGGATCTCCACTGTCGCGGTACCGTATTCCAGGGCATATTCCTTTGCGATAGTCTCTCCGGGAAGCTTACCCTTTTTGCGCACCAGCACCAGGGGCTTATGCAACGCATAGGCCATCGGTGCGCCAAAGATAAAACCTCTGGACTCCACGCCCACTACCACATCGAAATCCAATCCCTCCACCAGCTTAAACAGTTCGTCCACGGCCAGCTTAAATCCGTCCGCATCCTGTAAAACTGAGGTGATATCCCTGAACATTACGCCCTTTTTAGGGAAATCGGGAATGACTCTTACATACTCGTCAAGGGTTTTCATGATTTAAGCAAACCTCGCGGTTGAAAGCTTGATTCCGGGGCCCATGCTGGATGAAAGGGATACACTCTTGATGTACTGTCCCTTAAGAGCTGAAGGACGGGCCTTTACAACTGCGTCCATAACAGTCTTAAAGTTATCGTTAAGCTGCTCCTCGGTGAAGGAGGTCTTTCCGATAACGGTGTGAATGATGTTTGACTTGTCCAGACGATACTCTACCTTACCGGCTTTGATATCGTTGATAGCCTTTGTAACATCCATGGTAACCGTGCCGGACTTGGGGTTGGGCATCAGACCCTTAGGTCCCAGAACCTTACCCAGACGACCAACCACGCCCATCATATCGGGAGTAGCCACCACTACGTCGAACTCAAACCAGCCATCGTTCTGGATCTTGGGGATGAGCTCATCGCCGCCTACATAATCGGCGCCTGCTGCCTCAGCCTCATTGACTTTATCGCCCTTTGCGAAAACCAGAACCCTTACTGTCTTACCGGTACCGTGAGGAAGTACTACCGCACCTCTGACCTGCTGCTCAGCATGACGTGAATCACAGCCGGTCCTGATGTGGAGTTCCACGGTCTCGTCAAATTTTGCGGTTGCAACCTTTTTTACCAAAGCGATGGCAGCATCCGACTCATAGAGTTGTGCTCTGTCGATCTGCTTAGCCGCTTCTACATACTTCTTACCGTGCTTCATAACTAACCTCCTTACTCTTCTACTTCCACGCCCATGGAGCGTGCGGTACCTGCGATCATGCTCATAGCTGACTCAAGATTTGCCGCATTCAGATCGGGCATCTTAAGCTCTGCTATTTCCTTTAACTTGTCCTTGGAGATCTTTGCAACCTTTGTCTTGTTCGGCACGCCGGAACCTGACTGGATGTTGCAGGCCTTCTTGATAAGGACAGCCGCAGGGGGAGTCTTTGTTACGAAGCTGAAGCTTCTGTCTGCGTAAACCGTGATAACAACGGGGATGATGGTATCGCCCTTATCAGCGGTCCTTGCGTTGAACTGCTTTGTGAACTCCACGATGTTTACACCGTGGTTACCCAGAGCAGGACCTACCGGGGGAGCAGGTGTTGCTTTGCCGGCAGGGATCTGTAATTTGATGTAACCTTCGATTTTTTTTGCCATGATGGCACCTCCTTTTTTATAATATAGTGGTTAACGCCCGGAGAGGGGCTCCCACTTGATAACTATATACTCTAATATCCTGTCATTCCGGATCACTTTGTCATTCTGTCACTTTGTCATTCTGAGCGCAGCGAAGAATCTTAAAGATCCTTCGTCGTTTCACTCCTCAGGATGACAATGGAGTAACATTCACTCCTCAGGATGACAATGGAGTAACATTCACTCCTCAGGATACCATGGGGTAAAATATAATCATTATTTCAGCTTGGTCATCTCGGAGAAGTTGATCTCCACAGGAGTCTCACGACCGAACATATCCACGGTGATGGTAGCGGTCTGCTTGTTCATATCCATACGTCTGACTACGCCGATAGTATCCTTCCATACTCCGGATATAACGGAAACCGTATCTCCCTCCTTGAAGGAAACCACCAGATTCTCCATACGTATACCCAGGGTCTTCATCTCGTCATCCGACAAAGGCACCGGCTTGCTTCCGGGGCCGACAAAGCCTGTAACGCCACGGGTATTCCTGACCACATACCAGGTCTCGTCATTCATGATCATATTGATCATCACATAGCCCGGGAAAAGCTTTTTCTGAACGGTCTTTCTGGAGCCGTTCTTCACCTCGACCACATCCTGTACAGGAACTCTCACCTCAAGGATCTGATCCTCCAGATGTCTGTTCTCGATGGTCTTACAAATATTGGCCTTTACCTTATTTTCATAGCCGGAATAGGTATGTACCACATACCACTTTCCTTCCTTTTCCGTATCTGCCATAGTAACCTCTTATTTGAAATTATATACCAATTCCGAAAAGCCTGTTTACGCCAAACTGGAGAGCCATATCAATGAGCGCGATAAGTACGCCCACAGCAACGGACACACATACCACTGCTATGGTCTGCTTTGTAAGCTCATCTCTGGTAGGCCATATTATCTTGGCAAATTCTGACTTCAGGCTCTTTGAAAAAGGAGTTTTTGACTCTTTTACTTCTTTTACTTCATTCTCAGCCATGATTACTTTGTCTCCTTATGAAGAGTATGTCTCTTGCAGAACTTGCAATACTTCTTGATCTCCATACGATCAGGATGATTCTTCTTTTCCTTTGTGGTGTCGTAATTTCTCTGCTTGCACTCGGTGCATGCGAGTGTAATCTTTGTACGCATCTTAGTACCTCCATTTTCCACACTAAAAAAAGTGGGTCATTTCCCACACGTTCGATGAGTATAACATATCTCATCCAAACGTGTCAAGAGATTTCTTATATTAATCTGCAGATCATTTTTCTCCGATGATCTCCAGATAATCATTATAGTCCCTTATATATTCACTGCCGTCATAATGGGTGCTGGCCAGGACCAGAAGTACCGAATCCGGGGAGAAGTCATACATATCCTTCCATATCATGGTGGACAGATACAGTCCCATCCTGGGTTTGTTCAGTTCCACTATCACATTCTCCCGCCCGTTATCGATCTTCACCTTGGACGAGCCGCTTACATTAATAAGTACAAACTCCGACTCCTTGTTTGCATGCTGGCCGCGTATAACGTCCGGATCGGAGCCATACATATAGAAGACCCTTTTTATCTCAAAGGGCACGTCCATATTTCCTTCAGCTATCACAAGAGATCCCCTCTCGTCGCCGTATTCCGAAAATTCCAGTATCTTATAACATTCCTCCAAGGGTTTTATCATACCGCTTTGCTCCTTGTATTATTATTCCTCTACGTGCATCTCATGCCATAACTGTCAAGATCCTTCTTCGCTTCGCTCATCAGGATGACAGAAAGGTATACTGCTCTACCTTATCCATCGGTTGGCAGAATGGGTTACATTCCCTTCATCCGCTCAAGGATGACGCCGCCCATCGTGATATCTTCAGGTGTGGTGATCTTTATGTTATCGTAGGAACCCATCACAGGGCGTACCCTGACATCACTGAAGAGCTCCACGGCCATGGTATCGTCCGTAATGGCCACACCGTTTTGGGCAAGCTCATCCGCCGACTCCAGCAGCCGGTCATAACAGTCTTTAATCAACGAACCTTTAAACACCTGGGGCGTCTGCATATTCCATAAATGATCGCGGTTAAGGGTCTCGCTGATGAAACCGTCATCATCCACCAGCTTCACCGTATCCTTGGAGGGTACGGCAGCCACCACCGCGTCATAGCTTTTGACTTCCCTCAGGCACCTGTCCAGAATATCCCCTGTGACAAAGGGCCTGGCACCGTCATGTATAAAAATGAAATCGGACTGGCCGGAAGCCTTGAGTCCGGCCTGGACCGAATCATATCTTTCCTTTCCGCCGGGAACTATTTTTTTTACCTTGTCAAAAGAATATTTGTCCACGATCTCAGTGCGGCAATACTCTTCATCCCCGGGGGACACCACCAGTATGATCTCATCCGCAAAGCTTTCCTGAAATGCCTTGAGGGAATAATAGATCACAGGATGATCTCCCAGAAGCATATATTGTTTTTTTACGTCCGAGTTCATGCGTTTTCCGCTGCCTGCGGACAGTACTATTGCACTAACCATTTTCAATGTAATCCTCTGCTATTTTCCGGAGATAACTATATCCGATGTCACCCTGAGGCTTTGCCGAAGGATCTTTTTCATGATCGTCTCTATGCCATATCTGCCGGGTTTCTTCCCTTAAAGCTCCAGGTCGGGGCAGGCATTAAGTGACAGGTCCGAGCGCACGCCCCTCATAAATGCATAATATCCCTCACAGCCTATCATGGCCGCATTATCCGTACAGAGCACGGGCGAAGGGCAGTAAAACTGCACTCCCCTTTTTTCACACTCGGCCCTGATAGCGGATCTCAACGCGCTGTTGGAGGCTACGCCTCCTGCCAGGGCAAATTTTTTTACCCCGTTTTTTTCCACGGCTTCCATGGAATTATGACAAAGCACATCCACCACTGCAGCCTGGAAGGATGCGGCGATATCCGCCTGAACTATCTCTTCACCCTTCATGGAGCAGCTGTTCAGATGATTCAGCACCGCAGATTTCAAGCCGCTGAAGCTGAAATCATATTCGTTTTCCTCTCCGCCTTTAAATTTTGCCCTGGGGAAGATAACCGCCTCCGGATTCCCTTCCTTAGATACCTTATCTATCTTCGGGCCTCCCGGGTAACCCAGGCCTATGGCTCTTGCCACCTTATCAAAGGCTTCGCCGGCCGCATCATCACGGGTCAGTCCCAGGATCCGGCAGTGCTCATAATCCGTCACATTTACCAGGTGGGTGTGACCACCGGACACCACCAGACACATGAAGGGCGGCTCCAGTTCCTTCGCCTCAATATAATTTGCAGCTATGTGGCCTCTGATATGATTTACTCCCACCAGGGGAAGACGGGCCCCGTAAGCAAGGGCTTTGGCGTAAGATACCCCCACCAGAAGGGCTCCCACCAGCCCGGGTCCGTAGGTCACGGCCACGGCATCGATATCCTTCAGGGTACAGCCCGCTTCATCCAGAGCCTGCTGCGTCACGGGAACAATCTTTTCTATGTGCTTGCGGGAGGCGATCTCCGGCACCACGCCTCCATAGAGAGTGTGGAGATCGATCTGCGATGATATTATATTTGAAAGTATTGTCCTGCCGTCTTCCACCACCGCTGCGGCTGTCTCGTCGCAGGAGGATTCGATGGCCAGGATCCTTACGGGTTTACTGTTCATTTTTGTTTACTCTTTCAAGATTCTTCGTCACTGCGTTCCTCAGAATGACAGTAAGGAGTATTCTATTCCTTCTGCTCCTCTTCATCCTGAGCCAGGGTCCAGCCCAGGATCTTCCAGTGCCCGTCCTCATCCTTTCTGAGAATGAACTGATGGTTCGAGCTCATGAGCATGGTGCCCTTTCTGATATTGAATATACAGTACAGACTGGCCAGCTGGCCGTCCTTCGTATTTGAATACTCCACATCCACACTGGATGAGGTGGCGTAGCTGGATATGCGCATATCATTTTTCTGATATTCCGATATATCCATCTTCAGGTCGAAGAGATAGTCCGAATCGCTCTGCTGGGCTATGAGCTCGTCATCCAGCAGTGCTCTTGACTGGATGGCCAGTTCCTCCAGCTGTTCATCAGTGTATTTCCCATCGTAAAAACACTTTGTTATCTCCGCGTAATATTTGACCACTTCTTTAGGCGAAGGAGGATAATCCGTTTTAAGATTTCTGAGCAAAACCTGGTCCACTTCCCCGAGCTGTTTCACTTCCTGAACCTGCTCGGTCTTGCCGGACAGATAAAAATAATAGCCCACGACCATGGCCACCAGAATAATGGCTATGATCACGACTTTTACGCCGTTTTGCTTCTTTTTCTTCACGGATCTCACCTCCTTTCCTCAATTTTTTTGCTTAGGATCCGGTCACTGCTTAATTTTTCATTATAGTGTCGTTCAAATCCCTCTCGGATCTGTCAGGATCCATTTCTTATTTCGCCATTCACCGATTTCATTCATCGATAAATCTTAACTCTTCACTCATACCGTCCTTGCCCGGATAACTCTCTGCAAAGATCTTCCGCACCTTTTTCATAAAGGGCTCCGGTTTTACCAGGGAGGGACTGTAATGGGTGAGCCACAGCTTTGAAACCTTCGCGTCCACAGCCAGCTGTGCCGCCTCATACATGGTCATATGCCTGTGCTCCTTTGCCTTTTCCAGCTTATCCTCTTCACCGTACATCCCTTCACATATGAAAAGATCCGACTCCATGGCATTTTTGACTATCAGGTCCGTGGGTCTGGTATCCGTACAGTAGGTGACTTTTATGCCCTTTCGCGGAGGTCCCAGCACCATATCGGGAGTGAGCAGCCGTCCTTCATGCTGTATCTGCTCTCCCTTCTGCAGCCTGTTCCAGAATTTGAGAGGTATATCCAGTTCCTTTGCCCTTTCAGCGGAAAACCTGCCGGCCCGGTCCAGTTCAAAGGAATAACCGTAACAGATCACATTGTGATGGACCCTGTAACATTTTATCCTCAGATCCCCGTATTGGAGAGTCTGTTCATTTTCGGAAAACTCATAACACTGTATGTCAAAGGGCAGCTCGGGAGCCACCACCCTCAGAGCGCCCACCACGCGGCTGAGTCCCTTGGGTCCCGCTATGGTCAGAGGCTCTGTACGCTCCGCATTTCCCATAGTGAGTAGAAGCCCCGGCAATCCGCTTATGTGATCCGCATGGAAATGGGTTATCAGCAGCAGATCTATTGGTTTCGGGCTCCAGCCCTTTTCCTTCATGGCTATCTGTGTTCCCTCACCGCAGTCCACCAATATGGAGCCACCGTCATACCGAAGCATCAGAGAGGTGAGCCACCTGTTCGGGAGAGGCATCATGCCGCCGGTTCCCAGTAAACAAACATCTATCATATAAAGTAATCATTCCTCCATCCGGATCAGTCTTTCTCATCCAGCCAGTATATCAAAGCGTCTTCCACAGGCTTATCGTAAAAGTTTTTGCGGACGCCTTCGCATCTGAACCCCAGCTCCTCATAGAGAGCTATGGCCGGCGCATTCGAGCGCCTGACCTCCAGGGTATATCTGCGTATGCCGCGCTCACGGCCATGCTCCATAAGAAATCTAAGCATCTGTCTGGCATAGCCCCTGCGTCTGTGGTTTTTCTGTATCACCACATTAGTGATCTCACCGTCACCGCACATATTTCTGACGCCGCAGCAGCCTATGGGAACTCCGTTCTCCTTCGCCACGATATAATAGGCATAGTCCAGATTTATCATCTCCAGAAAATCCTTTGCCTTCCATGGCATGGAAAAGGTCTCGCTCTCTATTATGCTGACGGCCTGTACATCCTCTTCGGTCAGTTCATGGAACACAAGCATGAACGCTCCTCCTTCTTCGGTAGCGCCCCCTCATTTCATTCGGCGGCATATCGGTCGTCGCGATGCAGATTCATGACTTCGTCATGAACGCTCCTCCCTCTCCCGTTCTGCCTGGGGTTTTCTGAGATACAGGGGGGCGTGGCCGGCAGCGCTGACTGTTTTTCCTTCCTTTGCGTAAACAGCACCCAAAGCAGCCACACAAGCCGCTCTCTGGCGATTCATATGGGGCGGCGCGATGAGGATCTCAAAATCCGCCAGACCTCTTATCTTTTCCTCATATACCGGCACCCCGTCTCCCATCAGCATCACCGGAAGCTTAAATTCACTGAGCTTTGCGACACAGTCTTCCACTGACAGGGCTGAGGGTTCCATGAGACAGTCAAAATTTCCTTTTTCATCAAATGTATATGTCCCCGTATATACCTGGGATCTTCTGGCATCCATGATGGGCGCTATGACCCCACGGTACCCGTAGGCCTGATATGCCATGGCTTCCAGGGTGGACACCTCGACTACCGGCTTATCCAGAGCATGGGCCAGTCCCTTCACCGCCGCCGAACCTATACGCAGGCCGGTAAATGATCCGGGGCCTTTTGCAATGGCTATGACATCCACACTTTCCATATCACACTCCGCCATGCGCACTATTTCATCAAGCATGGGCATGAGGGTCTGGGAATGGGTCTTTTTGTGGTTCAGGGTATATTCAGCTGTAAGTATCTCATCCGTAAGCAGGGCAGCTGATGCCACCATACCGGATGAATCAAGAGCAAGTATTCTCATTTTTTATAAAGACCTTTCACATCTCTATCCTGCGATAATCCGGCCCTTTCTCAGGATCACGGGTTATGCGGATCCACTCCGCAGTATCGGGGATCAGCTCGCGGATCATACCGGCCCATTCTATGACACAAACCCCATCGGAATAAAAGAAGTCTTCATAACCGATCTCATCCATCTCTGAGATGTCACCTATACGGTATACATCAAAATGGTAAAAGGGCAGGCGGCCCTTTTCATAGACCTTCAGTATATTAAAGGTAGGGCTGTTCACCGTCTGCTGTATGCCGAGGCCTGCCGCCAGTCCCTGGGAAAACACGGTCTTGCCGCAGCCCAGATCCGCATCCAGCGCATATATGGTGCCGGGCTTTGCCTTTTGTCCCAGTTCTACTCCAAAGTCATAGGTCTCATCCCGGCTGTTTGTCTCAAATACACGTTTATCCATTTAAAACCTTATCTTCATCTTCCTGGGCTCCACATACTTTGACAGGAAC
>JAEEZH010000176.1 GCA_016288495.1 Lachnospiraceae bacterium | reverse complement strand
TATGATCTGTTCTTCGGCCTCCTGCTCGGTAAGACCAAGGGTCATGAGCTTTATCAGCTGGTCTCCGGCGATCTTTCCTATGGCCGCCTCATGGACCAGAGCCGCGTCCACATCGTTGGCCTCAAGACCGGGTACAGCCAGTATCCTGCCCTTATCCATGATTATGGAATCGCACTCCGTATGACCGGAGCAGGCGGCGTTGCCCACAAGCTTTGCGTCAAATTTCTGGAAGGAGTTATCCCTTGCCACAGACCTGGACACCACATCCGCACTGCAGCCCTCGCCGTTTAACTCCACCACATATGTGCTGACGGCGTTCTGATCCTCATGGGTCATCAGACGCTCTCTCACCACCAGACGGGCTCCTTTATCAAGAAAAGCCCTGGTGTCCCTGTCAGTGTCATCCACGCCCTTTATCTGGACCATCTCCATCTCCATGAAGCTGTCCTGTCCCAAAGTGACCTCGGTCTTGGGATTCAGGATGCGCTTTCCGCTGCCGGTGCCCTGGCCGTAATGCTTTTCCACATATCTGACCCTGGCTCCCTTTTCCAGGAAAAAGCGGTGCAGTCCGTCATGCTCCGAATCCTTGGGGCCGCAGTTGTCTATGCCGCAGCCGGCCACTATGGTCACGTCGGCGCCTTCGCCCACGTAAAAATCATTGTAGACCGTCTCCTTAAGGCCGCTTTTTGTCAGCACCACAGGGATGTGAACACTCTCCCTGACGGTGCCTTCCTTTATGCGGACCGTGATCCCCTGACCGTCCTGCCGGGGGATTATTTCTATATTTGCAGTGGAAGCTCTGGCGGCAGATTCTCCGTCAGAACGGATATTATAAGCTCCTTCGGGGATCTCATGGAGTCCCGCCACTTCACTCAGGAGCCTCTTCTGTATCTCATCCAGTTTAACCATAAAAGGCACCTTTCACATATCCACCTTTCTGCAGGCACTGAGGGCCGAAGGCGTACCGATCAGTCCCGGCAGCACCTCTTCCCTTAAGCCCTGGGCACAGACGCGTCCGTCCTTAAGGACTATGATCTCATCCGCTATATCCAGGATCCTCTCCTGATGGGAGATGATCAAAATGGAACCGCCCTTTATCTCACGTCTCATCTTTTCAAAAACCTCGATAAGACTCTTGAAGCTCCAGAGATCTATCCCCGCCTCGGGCTCGTCAAAAACGGAAAGCCTGGGATTCCTGGCAAGGACTGTGGCTATCTCTATACGCTTAAGCTCACCCCCTGACAGACTGGAGTTCACCTCTCTCTCCAGATAATCCCTGGCGCACAGTCCCACCAGCGACAGGTGATCGCAGGCTCCCGCCGCAGAGTATCCCTCTCCGGCGGAAAGCCGGAGAAGATCCGATACTCTGATACCCTTAAATCTGACAGGCTGCTGAAAAGCAAAGCCTATGCCTTTTTTGGCCCTGTCGGTGATGGACAGATCAGTGATATCCTCACCGTCAAAGATGATGGAACCCTTCTCGGTCTTTTCTATGCCGGCGATGAGTCTGGCCAGGGTAGATTTGCCTCCTCCGTTAGGGCCTGTTATCACCACCAGCCTGCCCTCAGGAACCGTAAGGCTCACATCCCTGATTATTTCCTTTTTCTGTCCCTGTTCATTCACCCCGAAAGACAGGTCCTTAAGCTCAAGCATGAAATCAAATCCTCCGGATCATCAATATACAAGAGGGCCATAAAGACCGTAACCGGTAACGGTGGTCCCGTTACCTGCCACATAGGCATAAAGACCTCCGTTGCTCAGGTTCTTGATGAGCGTGATCTCCACGTCCTTTTTGGTATTGGGACGATATCCGTCAAAGGAGTACTGATCGGGCTTGAATTTTCCGTTCTTTGCATAGGAATATTTAAGCTTCTTTCCGTTGAAATCCTCAAACCAGTAGCTGGCTATCTTTTTCTCCGTGGGAGTCACTTTCACCACATAGTGAAGGGTCTTAACATAACCGTTGACACCTCCGGGAGCTATCTTAAAGCTGAAAGGCGACTTTTTAAGCTGGGCCTTTGCTTCCTTGTCGGCACTCTTGCCCAGATTGAGCACTACCTGGGGAGTTTTGTTCTTATAGCCTGAAGGGAACTTATTGTTCTTAAGCTTTAAGGTGTAATCCGTACCTTCCACAAGGGGCTTGCCGTTCTTCTTTACCACAAATACAAGATCGTTGGTAGAGCTCTTCTTCGACACGGATACGGGCATATGCTTATAGCCTGTATAAAAAGGTGTGCTGCTGCAGGTCACCTGATAATAATCATTGCCCACGGTTACGGTATTGGCGGCTTCGGATGCGGAATATACCTTCGACATATCAAAATCATTGCCGCTGAAGGTGAGTGCTCCGGTCTCTATGTCATTATTGGTAAAAGCTCTTAAATAGAAATCGGCGTTAGCGCTTTTATTGAGGGTCCCCGCATTGTCCTCCACCAGATTCTTCATGCTGGTCTCCGCATGCCAGTGGATATTCCCGGAATAAGTCTTCAGGGTTTCATCCACGAGGGGAGACTTATCCACATACTCTTCATCATAAGTACGGACAAGCAGCACTTCCTTATCCGGCTTGACGCTGATAACAACGCTCTGTCCCACGCCAAGGCCCACCGGTTTATCCAGCTTTACGGTATGAAAACCGGCAAAAGGTACACTGACATGCTGGGTAACGATCGGGGTATTGGCCGCACCGCTTATGTCCACGGCGCCGTTTTGCACAACAGGATTGCCGTAAACCGAAACGGTATAGCCGGCATTATCCTCTGCTGAAAAAACAGATATAGCCTTAAGTGTCTGGGGCGCATCCGCAGTGACCGCAAGCCCAAAGGCCTGGTCGGTTTTTTGCGATCCATAGAACCTTACTCCGTTGGTACCTAAATTGTTATCGTAAAAATACTCGGCGCCCTCAGGGTCATCCTTACTGTACACATCATGGAAATCTATGCCTGCATTGACTATGGAGTCATCATAATACGAAATATACGTAAGGCCCTTATCAGTTGTATCCGCTCCCGTTCCCCAGCTGTTCGCACAGATCCAGGCTCCCGGGCCCTTGGGTGCAGTCAGGAAATTGGACACGGGATAATCATCATCCCAGCCCACCAGGGTTATCTGGTGATTCGCATAATCCACACTCGGATCGGTGCCTTTGGGGGCCGCGCTGTTATACACCGCGCCTGTTTTTGTATTTGTGTTCTTATCTCTGTCGTAGTAATAGGAGATGGTCCCTGCCCCATACTTTACCAGCATGGCCTTTACATTTGCCTTCTGATCCGGATCTCCGCTCAGAAGATACGAGTCGATCACACGATATTTGTCGGAATAGGATGAACCTGCAGGCGTATTGGTGGAATAGATCGTATCCACACTTGAAAGGTCAATTTTACTGCCGTCATCGGCTCCCGCATTATCCTTCATCGCCCTGTACTGCGAAAACATCAATGCGGCCTGAAATGAATTTCCGCCGGCAAAATGATAATATGTGTCATCGCTTATACAATTATGTAAACCACTCACGTAGGTCTCGGGAAAATATAACTGCTCCCAGTAATCAGCGGTATCATCCCCGGTCTGATCTGACTTTCTGTAAGCCCAGTAGCTCAGGTTTTTCCAGGAAATGGAAGGATAGGTTCCGGTATTATTTTTCTTTTTATTTAATCCTGCCTCCAGAGCGGTGGTAGTGGAAAAGGCCCAGCAGTTTCCGCTGTATCCCTGATCCTTGATAACCTTGTTCCAGGCATCGCTCATATAGGATCTGGCTGTTTCCTCTCCTCCAAGCGCAGGATCCTCAATGGGCTGTACCTTATGATGTACCGGCTGTACCGACATGGGAACACGGCCAAAAAAGCGGCCCTCTCCATCCGAGCTGTCGGAGCTTACCGAAAATGCCTGACGTACATTGTCGTCTTCGACCGCTTCACTGCCCTCTGCGGCAAGAGAACCGGCCGCCTCTTCCTCCGAAGAAAAAGCCTCGACTTCAAGGGCCTCGCTCACCGCCTCAAAATCAGCCCCGGCAAAGACCGCCTCGGCTTCCTCTTCAGACAGTACCGCATAACCCTCGGGGATGGCAGCTGCCGCTTCATCCTCGGCTGCCATGGGCACCACAAAGCTCCCGGTCACCATGGACGCGGTGATCACGAGGCTGAGTATTGTCTTCAATCCTTTGTTCTTCATGTCTCTCCTCCCTTAATCTGATAAGATTCTTAAGATTCTTCCTGTTGCTTCGCAACCCCTCGCCGGGGCGGCATCACATCACTTCGTAATGTGATATGCGTCGCTTCGCTCAGAATGACTACAGGTTTTGTTCTCAAAATATCACAAGACACATCATATCATATATACGTTAAAAAATCATCAATCTTTTTTTATAATTCTATGGCAATGTCATAAACCTCTTTATTCAGCCGTTTTATATAGTCCATATGCTCGTTCAGCATCTCTATGTCCGCCTCGTAATCCTTGGGGAAATACTTTATCAGATTGTAAAACGCCCAGGCGGAATTGGAATCCGGATACAGGGTAGCCTTCTTAAGATACTCCTTTGCCTTTGGAAAGCTCACATAATCCCTGCAGACGTAACGTCCCTCACCGCTCTTTATCTCACCGGTGAGATAAAACAGCCCCAGACGGTTCGCTGCGTAGGGCTCATATTTATCGGCCGACCTCCTTAAAAACCCGGTATAACGGTCGATCATCTCGTTGTCCACCTTTTCCCCTGAGGCTGCGCATTTCACGATACGCTCCGCTTCTCCCGCAGCCAGATTGTTGCAGGCGTACACATAGCCCTCCCTGGCAGCCGCCGCAAAAAATTCATTGGAGATGAACAGACAGTCCTCCGGCTTTTCGCACACGGGAGTCTTCAGGGATACCCCTGCAAAAAACCTGTCCGCGATCTCCTCGCCGATGACAGAGGAAAGAGCGGCATAGGTTTCATCGCTCTGGGACGCCTCCAGCATGATGCGCCCTATCAGGTTCATGGCTCCTGCGGAATTGATGTACTCCAGACAGGAGGAGGCCAATGAAAGCGCCACCGCCATCCTTTCGTTCTCAGTCATTTTCTCGATATCCTCTATCTTTTCGCACTTCTGAAGGAAGGTGCCCTTCCTGTAATTGAAAAGATAATAGCCAAGGCTCCAGAAGGCCAGGGGATAAGCGTCCTTTTGACAGCTCCATTTCCCATCCTCCGAGATATTTATCCTGGCGGATCTTTTGTACAGCTCAAAGGCATCTCTGTAGGGGCGCTGGCGGATTATCTTTTTATAAAACACCAGATCGCCGTAAAGCTTTTCCGCCACCACATTTCCGCAGCCCGGCGTCTTCTTTCCGCTGTGGGCCTCGGGGTCGTCGGCCATGGACATGGTCTCCCTTTCACCGGCCTGGGAAAAGCCGGATTTTTTAAGGACCTGCTCGGTGTACAGCTTCAGGTCTTCCTCATAACTTTTGTCACAGATAAATCTCATTTTAATTTCTCCTGTATAAGATTCTTCGCTTCGCTCAGAATGACAGCGGGTGAACTGCTTCGATCAGAATGACAGCGGGTGAACTGCGTTCCTCAGAATGACTAAACCGACTGTCATCCTGAGGCTTTAGCCGAAGGATCTTTCCTTCACATCTCCTAAAACGACAGCGGGTGAACTGCGTTCCTCAGAATGACTAAACCGACTGTCATCCTGAGGCTTTAGCCGAAGGATCTTTCCTTCACATCACCTAAAACGACAACAGGCATACCGCTTCACCTAAAACGACAGCATCGCGCTGACAAGGGCGCATAACAGGGCCACAAACAAATGCACCCTTGTATGCATGAACAGGATCGCCACTATCTCCCTGAAAAAAGCATTGGGCCAGAAATACCACTTTGTGGAGCTGCCTATCAGTGTGGCGTCAAGCCCTGTTTTCATACAGAGCATCCCACTCCTCAAAACATGATAATTCGTGGTCACCACCGCCACCCTGGCGTCCTCCTTCTGAGCGTCGATTATTTTTTTTGAAAACAACAGATTCTCCCTGGTGTTTCTTGATTCCTTTTCGGGAAGGACCTCAAAGGGTTCGGCTCCGTGACCCAGAAGATACATCTCCATGGCGGAGCCCTCGCTCATGATCTCGTCACTGCCCTTGCCTCCCGAGGGCACATAGAGGGCGCTCTTTTCAGCCTTCCACTCCTGTTCCCACACAAAGCGTATGGCTCTGTCCACCCTGGCTTTAAGCAGCGGCCTCAGCTTGCCTTTTTTGCTGATGGAACAGCCCAGGATCACCACAAAGTCCTTGTCATACTCGGGCTTGATAAAAAGCACCGCATATCCGATGATGCACATGGCAAGAATGGTGCATTCAAAATAACACAGCAGCAGCCTC
This sequence comes from Lachnospiraceae bacterium, assembly GCA_016288495.1. Classification (GTDB taxonomy): domain Bacteria; phylum Bacillota; class Clostridia; order Lachnospirales; family Lachnospiraceae; genus UBA1753. Next base: position 11,224 of record JAEEZH010000176.1, on the reverse strand, counting down.
ATAAAAAACAGCGCAGGGGTGACCACGGCGGGAAGCGTGTTCAGGGGAAACCACAGCACGTTGATCACAGTCAGGTATGCCCCCATGAATATGATCCCCAGAAAATTGTGGAGCCTGAACCCTTCTCTGGAAAGAAGAGCCACATTGCTCAAGGCCACGAACAGGGCCATGAAGCAAAGCGGTATAAAAAGGTCCCTGGAAAAATTCCATAAAAAAGCACAGAATTCATTCAGAAAAGGGACCCTGCCCTCAGCCGTCTCCATGACCGCATAATGCATGCTTCCGATAAGAAGCGCCGCCAGCAGTATCACCACACTGGTCATTGCTATGTTTCTGTAGGCAAACGGATTTTTCGAAAATGATCTGCTGAGGCATAAAAGAAGGATGATGATCCCTCCTACCAATAACATCCTTATCATCACGGCTTACTTAAGATTACCGACAAGCTTAGAGGTCATGTCTCCCACATAATCCTCCATGGTTTCTTTGGCTGTATCCACCAGGTCTGCGGTGAGATCTTCTATCCCTGTTCCTCCGCTCACCTTGCCCAGCAGTTCCTCTCCCAGCTTCCGGCCCTTTCCTGCCAGATTCTTTAACTCAGAATTGGCTTTTTCCTTGTTTTCCATGTTTTTCCTCCTTTTATTCAAGATTCTTCCTGAAGCTCAGAATGACAATTATTTTGCATTATCTATCCTGATGTTTGTCAGTACACACTGATCTCCCGTAAGGGATATATACAGCTCCGTGGTCCCGTCGTTTATTATGGTGGTGTTCTTAACCAGTATACCCTTGTTCTCCGTGGATACCACCACCGTATTGTCCTTTCTCTCTATGGATAGAACACAGTCGAAGCCCTTTTTGCACTCTTCCTTCCATTTATCCCAGCCGTCAAACTCTTCATTTCTGTTGACTACGGCGCTGATCTTGCTGCCGGGATCACCCTCCCAGCACTCGCCGTCCAGCCTCATGAGAGAATAATCATGATAATTCTCACCGTCCACCCTGCCGTTGTCGGAGGTGAAGACATTGATGAAAGGACAATGCCATACCAGTCTGGCAGTGGGCAGGCTCATGGCGTGGAAGCTGATCTTCATACCGTCGGTGATGACTATACCCTCGGTGGAATCCGTGCGGTAACCGTCGATCTGGATGTTGGGCACATCCCCCTCCGGTCCGTCGGTGTAACGTATCTCCTCGGCTATCCTGGTAATACTGTGGGGCGGTGCCGGCTCCTCGTCCCTGGTGATGACCACATCACTGATACGGCAATAAGTTCCGGTGAGACCCAGGTAAGCAAATCTGGCGCTGTCGGGCAGAGCCACGGTAACCTCTGTACTCTTCTTTTTGCCGGTGATCCTCACCAGCACATGATCCCTTATCTTTATGGCTTCTATCCTGTACTCATTCCCACTGCCCGTTCCGGCCCCGGAAGCATCCACTGTGTCGGTGTGTATCTTTCTGGCTCCTTCCCTGCTGGTGCTGCCGTCAAACCATATCTCTCCGTATTCGAAATAGAGCAGATCCCTGACCTTTCTCTCATCCGTATATGTACGTCCGTCAAGGGAATCAAAAAGTATCACGGAGGGCTGTGGCGACCTGCCGGCCCCTCTGTCCACAGGACTCACCTTCATGGTGATGACCACCCTGTGATCCGTGATCAATATGCCCTCTGAAACCGAGCTTCTGTGTTCATAGGCGGTCAGCTCACTTTTGCCGGCCAACTCCCTGACCTCTACCTTTTCCTGAAGGTCATACTCGGTATCCATGTCAATAAGATGCAGCATATTCCTGGCTATCTCGGGATCAAACTGGGTCCCGGAGCCCTTCACGAATTCCTCCCTCACATTGTGCTGGGGAATGGGGTCACGATAGCTCCTGCGCGAGGTCATGGCGTCGTAGGCGTCAGCCACCGAAACGATCCTGGCGATCTCAGGGATGTCCGTACCCTTAAGCCCGTCGGGATAACCTTTTCCGTCATACCTTTCATGATGGAAATGGGCACCTATGCTCAGATAAGGATATTCCTTAATGCTCTGAAGTATCTGTGCACCCAGTTCCGGATGCTGTTTGATGGTGTCATACTCCTCATCGGTCAACTTCCCGTCCTTGTTGATGATGCTGGCGGGTATGCCTATCTTGCCTACATCATGGAGCAGGGCCGCATAGTAGATCTCATCGACTTCCTTCTCGCTCTTACCCAGCATCTGGGCCAGCTTTTTGGAATAATCCGCCACTCTGGAGGAATGTCCGTGAGTATATTTATCCTTTGCATCTATGGCGTTTACAAGCGCGGTGGCTGTCTGTTCAAAAAGGATACGGAGCTTTTTCTGCTCCTCTTCCTTTACACGGAAGATGGCGGTCTTGCGGCGCAGATAATTTCTCACCAGCAATGCGATCACCAAAAGGCCTGCTGCCACGCATAACAGATAAAACCATATCTGCTCATAAAATGCCCGTTCTTTAACGATACGGCAGGAAACAGACTGTCTGATCTCATGGGTTGAACCGTCGATCAGGGCCAGGGTATATTTGTATTCCCCACCCCTAAGGTTCGTATAACGCATGGGATTCATATCCGACTTGTTTATGACGGCAGGCTTTTTATCCGCCCCCTCCATATAATATTCGATCTGGGGATCATGCATGCTGAAGGTCAGTGCATAACCGAAGACCGTGATATTCTTGGCCGAAGACGGAAGTACATAGGATCCGCTCTTGTCGGGATAATAACGTTCGCCGTCAGCCTCTATATAGGGTATGGAAAACATGATATCCTGGGAGTCCATGGAATAATCATCGATATTCACACAGCTGACGCCGTTTCTTCCGGAGATATAAAGATCACCTTCATTGTCGAGGAAGCTGAAGGAATTGCCTGTGGGTACGCTGGGCAGACCGTCCGCTACATTGTAGAACACATAATCGAAGTCCTTTTTTTCGATCATGTCCGAGGCGTTTACCACATAGATGCCGTTGGAGGCCAGGACCCAGGCGTTACCTGCATTGTCAAAATATATATCGTAATTGTTTGTGTAAGGAAAACCCTCTATTTTTTCAACATGGCCGTCCTTAAAATACTCTATGGAATTGGAGGTGACTATCCACAGGACATCCCTCTCCCTGTCTTCTTTGATGCGCATGACCACATCGCTGGTAAGGCCGTCCTTCCTGGACAGATGAGTCATCTTATTCCCGTCCAGCACATATATGCCGTCACCATCCGTTCCAAGATAATATCTTCCGTCAGCCGTAGCTTCGGCGGTGAGTATCATGGTGTTTTTCATACCCTTTTTTTCATCTATGATACGGTCCACCCTGCCGTCCTTTATCACTGCCAGTCCACCGTTGGTAGCCACCAGTATCTCCCCTCCCGGAGCCTGTGTGGTGCATCTGACCTTGTCATCCGGCAGGCCGTCGCTGACGGTATAATCCTTTATCTCACGATCCTGGCTGTAGCAGACCAGTCCCAGATCTCCCGTATAGGTGGATATCCACAGATTGCCATCACTGTCGCCGGATATACATCTGATACGCGCATTCCCAATGTGATTGATCAGGTCGTTGCTCACAGAATTATAGGCCTTGTCCACGATCTGAAGTCCCGTCTCGGTACCGATATACAGATATCCGTTGTGCTTGCAGACGGAATTGATCACCTTGGGCTCCAGACCGACTCTTTCGGTCAGATCCAGGAATCTGTTGGCGGCTATCTTCATCACGCCCTGCCTGGTGGAGGTGAACCAGATATTCCCCTCCCAGTCCTCTGTCATGGTGCCGATGCCGCTGTTTAACGGGATGTTTTCAAGCTGCCTGAACCTGCCCTCTTTGTCTGCATAAAAGATCATGCTGTTGGTCACTACCCATATCCTGCCGGCGGCACTGCCTATCTGAGCCACCGCATCGGCACCTGTGGAAATGATCTCCTCACCGTCCCGATAATAAAGGGGGATAGGGTCACAGCCTCCAATATGATCGTTAAAGCCGCAGTAATACACATGACCGGAATCAGTACCGAGCCAGACCTCGCCGGCCTTTTCGGGAGAGGGGAAAATAGCGGTGACATTCCCGATCTCCATATCCTCCACACTGTAATAATCCGTCATCTTCAGATTTTGAACGCGAAAAACGGAACCGTCCTTGGTGTGACCGTAGACAGCCCCGTCGATCCCCTGTTTAAGGGAACTGATGTATGTGTTTTTAAGAGGCGAATCATCTAAAAGCCCGATCTTTTTATCCGTATCCAGATAATAGAGGCCCTGAGTGGTACCTATCAGTATATTGCCTTCGGAATCCTCCGAGATGGCACGGATCGCAGAAGCCAGCAAACCCTCCTCAAAGGAAAAATGCTCGCTGTATCCGCCCTGCATATATACTATGCCGTTATCGTTTGTGCCCACCCACAGACGGTTCCGGCTGTCCTCAAAAAGAGTATTTACGTTAGTGATACCCCCCGAGGAATCCTGTCTTTCGAAGTTGGTACCGTCATACCGGATAAGTCCACTGTATCCTCCTATCCAGATAAAACCGTCGGAAGAAGAATACAGAGCGTTCGCATCCGACGTGGGGAGCCCGTTATCGGCATTATAAAGCTTTGCCGCGTAGCCTGTACCCGGAGCCTGGCCCGTCACTGCGGCTGCTCCTCCCCGGGTGACTGCAAATGCAGGCACCGTCATGGCTGCCACGACAAAGCAAATGATCATATTTCTTATTATCTTTTTGTTAATCATCATTACTCTCGATCTCGGTTATCAGGATATTTTTTCCATGCTGCTTGCCGTAATACATCTTCTCATCGGCTATCTTTATGATGTCCTCCGGCTCATGGTACTCGGTACTGTAATTCTCAAGGCCTATGGTAATGGTGGCATATACCCTTTTATTGAAAAAGACCGTGGGATTTGCCTCTATATCCTTCCTTAATGTCTCCAGCTTATTTTTCGCTTCATCAAAGGAGTATTCATTCATCAGGATGATGATCTCCTCTCCGCCCCATCTGCATATGTCGCAGCCGTGCATCTCCCTCTTCATCACTCTGGTGATATGCCTTAACACCTCATCGCCGCATTCATGGCCGAAGCTGTCGTTTATCCTTTTAAAGTTATCGATATCGCAGAATGCGACGCAAAAATGGGCCCGATCATCCTTCATAAGGTTTTCGATCACAGGCAGGAAACCACGGCGGTTTAACAGGCTGGTCAGCTCATCCTTCCGGGCATCCGCCGAAAGCTGCCTGTTCTTCCTCTCCAGATTGTACATCTCGTACTCGCTGGAGTAGATATACATGGCATTGTAGAATATCATGGAAAAGACCATCACGAAGGACGAAAAAATGATCAGCAGATTTCTGGCAAATACAGGCACCGTATATACCGGCTGAACATCCGAAAATCTGATATACAAAAAGACATAGAGAGCAAAATTGACTACGAGCAGGATCACTATGATCCATCTTTGCTTTCTCTGAAATAAAAAGGAGCCGAAATATATGATTATGGGCACGATGGAGCACAGGAAACAGCAGGAACCACAGCTCCAGCCTATGCAATAAATGGACACGATGGTATAAGCCGAGACCTCCAGAAAGATACTTACATATACCGGCATGATATGACCGAAGGCACAGAGCACGACGCAGAACAGATAAATGACCACGCTGAGCACATTAAAATGGACCAGTGGTACCACGCCGGTGCACAGCATCACCAGCATCAGTATGAAGTGCACAAAACCCATGAACGCAACAGTGATCAGAAAACTGTTATGAACTATATATCGGATCGATTTATCTATAAAGCTCTCGTCTTTCACTATCTATTCTCCACATTACATACTATCTCGGGATGTCTGGCATAATAATCCGCCTTGGCCTCATACATCCTGGAATCGGCCTTCTGCATGGCTTTGCGTATGTCGTCATCCTCATCGCTGTGACAGACGCCCACAGCGAAATGCGCCCTGCCCGGCCGCTGGGAAACGGCGATCAGATCGTCCCTAAGCTTTTCGAATTCATCACGGGATACATCCTCGTTTATTATCATGAACTCATCGCCGCCCACACGGTATATCTCAGGCTTACCGCCGGAAAGCTCCAGCAAAGTGCCCGATACATCCTTAAGGAGATTATCTCCTGCCAGATGTCCTTTGGTATCATTGATGGTCTTAAGGCCGTTGACATCTATGAAGAAAACGCAGAAAGGTTTTTTGATCTCCCTTTCACCGGTGACATCATCGCTTATCCTGCTGTTCATGGCGTTACGGTTCAGCACGCCGGTCAGCAGATCGGTGGTGCTCATGAGCTTCATCTTACGGATGTTCTGTTCATTGGCTATCTCCGCAGAGAGAATGAACGAAGTAAGGCTCAGGGTCTCCCTTATCATAAGTGTCTTTGAGGGATCAAAATTACCGGCCCAGATGTAGCCTATGGTCTTATTGGCCGACCGCAGCGGGAAAATGACTATGCTGGCCACCTTGTCCCGCTTAAGGGAATCGATCCATTCGGGAGCGATCCTGTGCGCCTCTTCCATATCCTTTTCATCCGCTATGATAAAGCAGTTGCTCTTATTCATCAGTCTGGGCCAGGTCTCGATCACAGCGTAAAAATCGGTGGTAAGATAAGAAGACAGGGGCAGCATGTCCGGAGCCTCTTCATAGTCTTCGCTAAGCAGCGAATACTGCCGTTTTTCAAAATCGGTAAGAAGGATACTGCATCTCTGGGCGCCACACTGTCTGCGGATATCTGCGATCACCAGCTTCATGGACTTTTGGAAATCGCTTGTCTCCCGAAGCTTAAGGCAGGTCTTGATCACATTGGACGCAGTTTCCGACGAAATGTCCGTCAGCTTGTTGATGTCCGCCTCCGGGGTCATCTCATAAGAGAATAACAGCATTTTTTTATTCGGATCAGCGGATTCCAACGGCATAAGGAACACTTCCATCCAGGAATTGTATAACTCAATGTCAAAATATGTATGGACCGGTCTGTTGCTTTTTACGCAGCTGTCGCACAAAGCCTCGAAATTCGCGGCCTTGGGGATATATCGCGTGTACGGTACGTCGACGGTAAAATCCTCGACGCGATCTACCACCGTAAGCTTATACGCCTCATTGGCGTCCACCACCCGATATCTGTCGCTGCCCTCAGCCGACATATCCACAGACATGACGCAGGCAACCCGCTTAAACCGATCCAGAAATTCTTTATATTCAGTCCCGGAACTTTCGGATGAACTGTTCAAAAAGATCTTCTTGTTCAGTTCCTCACGCTCCCAGGGCGTCTCACACATCTTTACCGATTCACCCGCATTGACGCGGAACAGGATCTCATCCAGAGATTCCGGCTTATGGAAGAAAAATCCCTGGGCCAGCTCACAGCCTATCTCCTTTGCAAAGGATATCTGTTCCACCGTCTCCACACCCTCGACCAGCGTAGGGATCTTAAGCTCCTTTATCATCTTGACCAGTTCCTTAAGGATGATACGGTTTACCCCGCCGTGATCATCCAAATGGCGCAGCAGGTCCATGTCAAACTTAACCAGATCAAATTCGAAACGGTTAAACATATTTATGGCGGAATATCCGCTTCCGAAATCATCCAGCCAGATACAGTAACCCTCATCGTGCAGACGCTTTAACTGCTCCTGGAATTTCTCCTCTCCCGTGGCCAGATCCTGCTCAGTGATCTCCACTATGAAATAGCTCTTGTCAATATATTTTTCCAGTTCGTATTTTTTAAACAGACGGTTCATCTCTTCCACGATGTCCGCATGATCAAAATCCTGTCTGGAAAAATTCACGGAAACGGGAAGCAGAGGCAGGCTGTTATCATATCTGATCTTCACCTCGCGGCACACCTGCTCCAGCATATACAGATCCAGCCTGTACAAAAGGTGATATCTGGACAAAACCGGAATAAAATCAGCCGGAGAAATGATTCCCCGGTTCGGGTCCACCCATCGCGCCAGTCCCTCAAAGGCGGATATCTTTTTGTTCTCCAGCCTGATAAGGGAATGATAATACATTTTGATCCAGCCCTGCTCCAGTGCCCGGTCAAAGTTCTCCACTATATAACGGTTCTTCCAGTACGCATCATCAGCGTCCTTGGAAAAGAAAGCCACCTCACGGTTCATGTTGTTTTCGATGCCCTTAAGGGCATGTCTGGCATGATCCAGGGCCTCGCTCAGTTCCTCATTCTCACGCACCGGACAGACTCCGAAACGTATCCCCGTGGTATTGCCGAATGCATTTTTTCTGATGTAAGAATTGATCTCGCTCAGCTGGTTCTGAAGTTCATCTTTGTCATGTGCACCGGTGACAACGATAAAATGATCATCAGCCGCCCTGGTCACAAGGGATTTGGGGAACTTTTCTTTCAGGATGCCTGCCACCAGTACAAGAAGATTATCACCTTCCTTAAAACCGTACTGATTATTGTACGACTGCATGGCGTTGATATCCGTATAGATCGCATAAGGGGTAATGTTTTCGGCGTGAAGGTCATGAACCTTTTCATCGCCGAATTCATGAAGATAATTAATATTCGGAAGTGAAGTAAGGGGATCCTTGTAAAACAGATCCTTTTGCAGACCGGTATAGGTTTCAACGGTCCTTCTGGATACCTCACGGGATGACAGAAGGTTAGCATATGTGATGACTGCCAGTTCCGTGCCGTCAGGCATAGTCTGCCATCTGCCCACTCCGTGGATCACCATGTTCATCGCCCGTTCGCTGCTATCTTCACCACCGGAAGAGGCAGGATCGATCCGACAGCGGAACACGATATCATAGGAGCCGCGTTTATGTAAAAAATCATCACTGATCCTGGAAATGACTCTGGCATCATCCGGTTCCATGCGCTCATATAAAGCCGCACTGAGCCAGTCAAGGACCTTCTCCCTGCCCACGCCCACTGAACGGCAAAAGCCTGCCGATGCCAGGACCGGCACCGGACTTCCGTCTATATTCTGATAATATACAAAAGACAACGGACTTTCTTCATATGCTTTTTTCAGATCTGCCGGAAACTGATACATAAGCCCTCCCGAAAAATAAACAAACCACATTGATTATATCAAATCATCCTACAGGTGAAAAGCATATATTTCAATCCTGTAATGCACTCCATCCCACATCATGCCAACATTCCGGCGTGCCTATCTGATCCACGGAAGAATAATAGGGCATGGGGAGCGTTCCCGTAAGCTCCCGCTTTTTTGTCAGCACGTCCGCCACGGCGTTTCCACCCTCCGTACCGGGAAGATACAGCATGATACATGAATCCCACAGGTCGATATGATCATCGACAAGGACATTCCTTCCCGCAACTATGAGAGTGACCACAGGCTTACCCGATCCTTCCGCGAGCTTTATGGCGTCCTCATTTTTGTCAAGGCTCTGAGGATCTGTAAGTGACAGTTCTTTTGTATCCCCGAACCACTCGGCGTAAGGCTTTTCGCCTACACAGAGAAGGACCATATCACACCCGCCTATCATAGAAGGGTCGGTAACTATCTCAAAACCTTCTTTTTCGGAGGCTTCGGTAAGTGCTTCCAGGATCGAAGGGCCCTCGCTCCTGAAATGCTTATCCGATATACCCATATCGGACATTTCGCTGTCGGATAAGCCCTGCCACCAGTTGGTCCAGCCGCCGCAAAGCGCCCCAACATCATCGGCGGCAGGTCCCGTCACGAAAATCTTCATGCCGGGTTCGATATACATATTATCCCCTGCCTTTAGGGGTACGAAGGACTCGGCCGCCAGCTGCCTTGCAACCTCATGGGATCTTTCACTGCCGTATTCATAGGAGGGGGAAAGCTTTTTAAGATAAGGATCGTCAAATAAGCCTTCATCCTTCTTTACTCCGATGATCCTGGTAACAGCGTCATCCACACGTTCCTGACTTATCCTGCCGTCACTGACGCCCTCGATGATGTATTTCATGGCGTTTTCATGGCCGGTATCCGTCATGAACATATCGATGCCCGCGTTCACCCCAAGGATAACATTCTCCTCATAGTTTGCCCCGGAGCAGTTCATTATGGAATCCCAGTCCGAAAGGACGATGCCCTCAAATCCCATATCCTTCTTAAGGATATCTATGTATTTTTTATTCTCGTGCATCTTCGTGCCGTTCAGGGAAGAATGGGAAAGCATGATCACCTGAACGCCCTCATCTATCAGCGCCTGATAGATGGAAAGCTGCTCCGCGATCTCATCCTCTCCAAGCCTTGCATCCCCCCTGTCGAGGATCATGGTAGCGCTGTCTTCCCCGCTTCCGAAGGCAGTCATCCCATCACCGAAAAAGTGCTTGGGGCAGACAAGGACCCCCTCCGAGAGAAGTCCCCTTGTATAAGCCACCGCCATGTCAGTCACGATGCCGCTTTCGGAAGAATAGGATTCGTAGGTCCTTCCCCATCTGGGATCCCTTGCGGTGGCCACGCAGGGAGCAAAATTCAGGATCATGCCCGTGTGAAGGATATCGCTTCCCACCAGCTTCCCGTATTCCTCTGTAAGCGCTTCGTCACGGGCCGCGCCGATATTGATATTATGGGGAAACATCACGCAGCCTGAGGCAAAATTAACGCCGTGAACGCTGTCATTTCCGTAAAAATAAGGGACAGGGGCTTCGGCCTGCAGGGCAAATTCCTGATATTTATCCACTGTCGCCTTCCACTCTTCGTCGGTCCACATGGGGAAGATATCATTTCTTGAAAGGATGGACCCGTAATCCACATCTTTCATATCGGAGAATGGGGTATTATATATGGTGGGCTGGATCATCTGCGCCGCCTTCTGCTCCAGAGTCAATGAATTGCAGATCTCCCCGGGAGTCATCCCGGCATAGTCGGAAACAACGTCAGAGGCACCATCCGGTACATCACCCCCTCCGGCCCTTTTCGCATGTACGTTTATATCATTGTCCCGTGCCTTATCCTGAGGCAGTGACGTGCAGGCGCTCGTCAGGGCTGCCACAGCCAGCAAAAGCCCTGTAAATATTTTTTTCATTTCAATCTTCCTGTTTCAAGATTCTTCCTGTTGCTTCGCAACCCCTCGCCGGGGCGGCATCACATCACTTCGTAATGTGATATGCGTCGCTTCGCTCAGAATGACAGCAGGTGTACTGCATTCGTAATGACTACACCGACTGTCATCCTGAGGCTTTAGCCGAAGGATCTTTTTCTTAAATCACTTTACATCACCTGTGGAATGATACTCTGCCCATTCACAG
>JAEEZH010000175.1 GCA_016288495.1 Lachnospiraceae bacterium | reverse complement strand
CGGTATGCCCTTAAGCTTTCGGCTCCGTCAGCAGCCTTAACGAACACTTCCTTTGTCTTTTCCGGAAGGTTAACATATCCGTTGCCCACACAGTCTCCTGCGATCACCAGTTCACCCCGCATATAGGCGGGAAGTATGTTTGAAAAACGGTCGCGGATAAAGAATCTCGTATTGGAATTCGGTCCGCCGATGGTCACATACTGTCCCTTGAGCACACCAATGCTTACGGATACGCAGGTCTCGGTAGGTCCGTAGGAATTGAACATTGTGCCCTTAAAGCCTGCGTTCCTCAATTTTTCATACATGCCCTCGGGGAAGGGCTCTGCTCCCAGGATCACGGCCTTTAACTGTCCCAATACCACCGACGCCTCCTGGGCTTCCAGAATGGAGAGCATGTAGGAAGGAGTGCACTTCATCATATCCACTCCCGTCTTCTTCATGGTATCCAGAAGGAGCATGGGATTATGTACTTCATCCTCGCTGGCCATGACTACGGTCTTGCCATGATACAGCGGCATCATCTCCTCTATTACCGATACGTCGAAGGTGATGGCCGCCAGGGCGAGGAAACGTGTGGAATTGTCCACATAGGCGTGGGCCAGTTCGTTCTTATCATTGTAATCCAGCAGGTTGCGGAGGTTTTTGTGGGTTATCTCCACGCCCTTGGGATTGCCGGTGGAACCGGAAGTATAGATACAGTAAGCAGGATCATCATCCTTTATGCGGATCTTTGCCGGGGGCTCATCCGATACACCGGCTGCATAGATCCCGGCTATGTTCATGGCCTTTACCACGCCGTCAAACAGCTCCTTGCGCTCTGTGTAAAGCTCCTTGGTGGTGATCAGAAGCGATATCCCGGCATCCTTTAATATAAAGGATATCCTGTCGTCGGGATAATCGGGCTCCAGACTCACAAAGGCAGCCCCTGCCTTCATGATGCCCTGGCGGATGGCGTAAACATCCTCAGTCCTCTCCATGTAAAGACCGACGCGCTGTCCCTTCTTTACCCCTCTTTCGATCAGGATATTTGCCACCTTGTTGGAACGCTTTTCAAGCTCTGCAAAGGTGACCTGTCTGGTGCCGCCAAGTGCCACCACTGCTACCCGGTCAGAGTATTTCTTTGCGGCGCTTGTCATACGTGCGGGAGCAAAAGCTTTATCCACCTGTACCTTCGTATCGTTGAAGCGGCCCAGCTGCTCCTCCATCTCCTTTGTCACAAAGCTGATGTCGGCCATCCTGTCGCAGGTAAGCATCTGTGCTACAGCCAGGTCATAGCTCTCTGTCATCGCCTTGATGTAGTCCTTTGAATACAGATCCCTGCTGTATTCAAAGCTGTAACGTATCTTATCGTCTTCAAGATAAACGCTCACGTTGAGGGGAGCCTTTTCGGATTCAAGGGCCAGGGTCCTGACGAGCGCCTTTTTGCCGCAGAAGGAATCAAAGATAAAATCATCTCCCTGATATGCGAACATGACATCCGCGTTTACATTGAACTGTCTGCAGATCTCACCGAAGGAATAGATATCGTTGGCCTGGGTATCCGACAGCTGTTTTCCCATGGCTTTTACATGATCGCAGACTGTCTGGGCAGCCTTTGCATTTGCCACGATAGGCAGCGTCTTTACCAGCATGGCCACGGTGTTTGTAAGTCTCGAATCGCTTCTTCCGTTGTAGATGCCCGCGAATACGCAGCTCTCGGTATTGAGATAAGCATTTAACATATGGCCGAAGGCTGCCGAAAAATAAGCGTTCATTGAAAGACCGTTCTTTGAACAGAATTCCCTGACAGCTGATACGGTGGTATTTTGGCCCTGTACTTCAAGGATACCGGCTCCGCTTTCCTCATCCCGGCTTCCCGTCCTGTCCTTTACATCTCCCACAGGCAGGGACTGAGTTTCAGCTTCCCCCAGAAGCTCTTCGTAATACTGTTTGGCCCCGGCAAGCCTCTGAGCTGTACGTCTGTATTCTTCGTTTATCACCACCTCATATCCGCTGTAGGTCTCTGTTTCAAGATTTTCCCCGGCATAAGCACGTGATATGTCGTTCAGGAAAATACCCGCAGAAGTGCCGTCCGAGATCAGATGATGCATTTCCACAAACAGGTATTTGCAGGCATCCCCGGCATCTATCAGTTCCACTCTGAAAAGCCGTCCTCCCGTAAGCTTAAAGGGCTTTACAAGAGTCTTTTCCATATCGGCGATACTCTTCGTACGCACTGTGGTGACCGCCTCCTCGTCAAAGGAAAGATCGGCGTCCATACGGCGCATCTTAACATCCCCGTCTTCGTTTATAAACAGTCTTGTCTTGATAAAAGGATGGGCGTTGACCGCAGCCACAACGGCTTTTTTAAGCTTTGCGTCATCGATCAGGCTGTCATACTCGATCAGGAAAGGAATGTTGTATGTTACCGTATCCGGCTTTGCCATGCATTCCACATACACACCCTCCTGTGTTTTTGAAAGAGGATATTCCGGCCTTACGGACAGATCGGGGCCGGCCCCGGCATCCGCCTGTGAGTTCAAAATAAAGGCCTCCAGTTTTTCCACGGTATTCTGTTCCTTGAGATCATGGATGGTGAATACCACGTCAAAAGCCTTTGACAGAGTCACGTTAAGCCTGATGGCACCGATGGACGAAAGCCCCGCCTCATCAAGAGGGGTGGTGATCCCGAACTCCTTATGTCCCACTATCTCACTGATGCAGTCATGGATCTTCTGCTGCATCTCATTCTTCGGTTCCACAAGCTGAACCTTTTTGCGCACAGGCTTCGGAAGAGCTTTTTTATTGACCTTCTGATTCTGGTTCAGAGGAATGGCGTCTATCTGCATGGTAACTGCAGGCACCATGTAAGGCGGCTTTTCCTTCCTGATAAACCCATTGAGCGCCTCAGTGTCTATCTCATCATCGGCAACGATATATGCGACGATATATTTTTCACCGCTGGATTCATCCTCAAAGGCCTGAACCGTAGCGTCCTTTATCCCTTCAAATTCACGGATGACGGCTTCCACCTCGGTCAGCTCTATCCTGAAGCCTCTGACCTTGACCTGACCGTCCTTTCTTCCGATGAAATCCACTTCGCCGTTTGCGAGAAGCCTTACCACATCGCCGCTTCTGTATGCTCTCTCATAACCCGGCTCATTTGAAAAATCATTCCTGATAAACACTTTTTCGGTCAGCTCGGGTCTGTTCAGATAGCCTGCACCCACGCCCTCGCCGCAGATAAGCAGCTCTCCGGGGACAAGGGCCGGAAGCTGTCGGCCGAATTCATCACGGACGTACACCTTATAATTTCTGATGGGTTTTCCGATGGGCACGCGTTCATAAAGCCTGTCCAGTCTCTTTCCGGTAGCAAGTATGGTACATTCCGTAGGTCCGTACAAATTATAGAAGGCCGGTCCGCCCTCCACCGGCGATAGGGGTACCAGCTTTTCCCCTCCGCAGGACAGGTATCTCAGCGAAGGAACCTTGGTCATGGAATAGAACTGCCTGCACACCTGGGTCGTCATAAGGGCGTGGGTGATGGCGTTTTTGTTGAACCATGCCTCCATGGCAAGAAGATCCAGCCTGATCTCCTCCTCCACCACATAGACACAGGCGCCCATGGACAGCGCAGGATACAGATCCATCATGTTTGCGTCAAAACCGTAGCTG
>JAEEZH010000174.1 GCA_016288495.1 Lachnospiraceae bacterium | reverse complement strand
TCCTCAGATCCTGAAGTCGTAAAAACCGTTAAAAACGCCGGTAAGAGCAACGGTGAAAAATGGAATATCATCCCGCTTAAACCGGGGAGCGTTACCGTAACCGCCTATGGCGATAAAGATAAGACCGTAAGTGCCACCCTTAAGGTTACTGTTACGGATCATGAACATATATTTACCCTCAATCCCGATACGATTACCGGTAATAAAAAAGACGGTATATGTTATCTGAGAGAGATCTCTGATACGAATGAATGTTCGAATGTTTTTATTCCCGGACAATTTTTGGATTATGATTCAAATGAGGATGCATACAGACATCTTGAAGTAAGGCTGGGGTCTGAGGAAACCTCGCTTGATGCTCCCAATGCAAGTGTGGATAATGCTTATCTGAAGAATCTGATCTGCGCCGACGGGATAAAGGCCGGAAAGAACATGAGTGGTGTCTTTTCCGGCTGTGGTACCCTTGAGAGCGTGGACCTCTCCGGCGTTGACTTTTCATCTACACAGAACATGAGCAACATGTTCGCGGATTCCGCAGCGCTTAAGTCCGTGGATTTCGGCACAGAGACCATTTCGGGCGTGACCGACATGAGCAGGATGTTTGCCGGCTGTCAGAGCCTTGAGAGCATCGACCTTTCCTGCTTTAAGACAGGGAAGCTTTCCGATATGTCCTCCATGTTCAATGGCTGTACTCTGCTTTCCACCATACTGGCTGCTGCCGGCTTTGATGCATCGGGAGTGAGCAGCGGTGATGATGTCTTTGAAGGGTGCACTGCACTTAAGGGCGGAAGAGGAACGGCGTATGACAGTAAAAATACAGGCTATGGATACGCCCGTATCGACAAAGGCCTTGCTTCTCCCGGATATTTTACCGGAAAAAGCAACAGCGCTGTCCGTGTAAAGGAGCTTTCCTACAGCTTTGAAAACAGCTATTCGGGCATGAAGAACAGGCCGGGATATAAGATTCCTTTGCAGAGGTATACTTCGCTTTATAAGAACCGCGGCCGTATGTTCTATCAGATGTGCGGCGGCGAGTGGGGCGGAAACTGCTACGGCGCCGCTACCACCAGCTCACTGCTGGACTGTGCGAATAATGATATAAGCGTATCCGACTATCAGGAAAACGCAAGTGCCATCGGGGATCTCATAATGAATGAAGCGGATGCAGATCCTTCGGATGATAAGCGCAGCGAGCTCTTTAAGGACCTTCGTAAATTCATGGAGGCTATGCAGATATCCCAGTTCGATGACCGTATCCAGTACTGTTTTTCCAATAATTCCGGGATAGATAAGGTGTGTGACGCCTTAAGGGATGAGCAGGATAAGCATCCCATGGTCATAGGCATCATAGGGCCTGAAGGGGGACATGCGGTGCTGGCCTATGAGCTGGAGGAAGTATCTGCGACGGCAGCCGCAAACGTAAATGACGCCCTGATCCATGTATATGACAGCAACCATCCCAATGAGGACTGTGTGATAACCGTTAAGAAAAACGACGGTAAATACACCGACTGGATGTACTATGTGGGTGAGATGAGCGACCATACCCAGATACGCTGGGGAACGGTGGATGAAACCGGAGCCCCCAATCCTAAGGCGGGAGAGTGCGATATCTTCTATGTGCCCTATTATATCTACAGGGCCCCGCTGTATGACGGAGGGGATTATGACGAAGAAGACTGGTTCACCGAGGACGGTCTGGGGGAATGGACCGATGAGGATGAGGCCGCTTATCAGCTGAGCAAGGATGACTGGTCGGTGGAGGATGAGCGTGTATACAGGCTCTATCCCTGGTCGGATAAGGAAGAGGCGGACTATAAGAACTGGGATGTGGCAGATGATAACGACAACACCCAGACAGAGTGGACGGCCGGAGAGGAAGAAGCCTATCAGAAGGCCGTGGAACAGGGGGGAGAATGGGATCCGTCATCAGAGACCAGGGAACAGTATGATTCCTGGGGGGCTGATGATGAAGAGGCTTATCAGGATTGGGTAAGATCAGGATATGATCAGGCCAACTTCAGGATGCGCTTCAGGATGCGCTTCAGGATGCGTTTCAGGATGCGATTCAGGATGCGCTTCAGGATGCGCTTCAGAATGCGTTTCAGGATGCGTTTCAGGATGCGTTTCAGGATGCGCTTCAGGATGCGCTTCAGGATGCGTACCATGCTGGTGGATTCGAACAGCTATACAGTGACCGATGACAGGGGACAGGATGTGGCAGTGGTAAGGAACGGTGAAGTCACTCCGGGCCCCGGATATGATGACGACCGGGTATACGGCTTTAAGGACATGAGCATCTCCACCGGGGAGGGCATAGAAAAAGACGCCGGGTATAAGCCTGTCTTCGTACCTATAGGCGACCAGACCATAACCAACAATGACGCCGATAAGAACCTCTCCTTAAACCTGATGGACCAGGACCGTGGTGTCAGCATAAAGACGGATGCGGACATGGCGAAGGTGGGCTTTGATGAGGACGGCGCGGCCAGGTTCGAGATTCCCCTTAAGGATGGGGAGGCCTTCGAGATACAGCTTTGCCGTGGCCTTGACTCTGAGGATGGTGAGGATGTCGAGGAGATAAAGATAAGCGGAACAGGTATAGGCAAGGATGCAGTCATAAGCGTGGATCCCGAGGGCAACATCACTACGGAGAATACAAAGGATTATGAGAAGGAAGAGCCTGAGAAGAAGGAAAAGGATAAGATAACCCTTGATAAAGAGAACATCACGCTAAAGCCCGGCAGCACTTATCAGCTGAAGCTTTCGGGTGCGGATGAAAAGATTTTGGCCTCGGCACAGTGGTCAAGCAGTGATGAGACCGTGGCCACGGTGGATGACAAGGGCCTTGTAAAGGCACAGTATAAGGCAGGATAGGCAGTGATAAAGGCGTCGGTAAAGGATGTGGGGGAAGTGACCTGTAAGGTGACGGTTACTGATCCTGCAGGTCCCGATAAGGCGGACTTAAGCAGATATACCGCACCCCAGGGGACTTTGGCTGCCAGATCCGTAAACCTTAAAAAGCAGTATTTTAAGGGTGTCAAGGGCATAAAGAATTTCAGGCTCTCCCAGGGCGCTATATCGACTGTCAACAAGAAGGGTGTGCTGGAGATAAAGGCCACGGAAAGCTTTACGGTGGAGGCTCTGGATAAGAGCGGCAATCCCGTAGGTGAGAAGAAGACCGTATCCGTGTGCAAGGCAGATGTGAAGGTGAAAGAACTCACCATAGACTATATGGGAAGGGCGGACCTTAACGAATATGTGGATTCCACTGTGAAACCCTCGCTCTGGAAATCTTCCGGCAAGGCGGTGGCCGAGCTGAGTCCCGACGGACTGCTGAGCGTCAAAAAGCCCGGCAAGGTGAAGGTGACGGTGACCTTTGGAGAGAAGGGCCAGAAGGTTGATAAGCACGTGATAAATGTGCTGATCAAGTGCCCCTGCTTTAAGAAAAAGTCCTATAAGCTTAAAGTGGGCGAGACCCTGGAACTTAAGGATATCCTGCTTGATATCCCGGAGAACGCCGGCGTGGCATACTTCACGGAGGATGACGGCAAGGTCCTGGGCGTGGATCCCGTCACCGGAAAGGTTACAGGTGTCGGCAGCGGAAGCGCAAAGGTAACGGCCATGGTAAACGGCGTGGTATATACAACTACGATAAAGGTTAAATAAAATGGAAAAACTGGTATGGAGTTCTCCGACCATAGATATGCTTAAAGATTTTTCATCGCTCCCCTACAGGGGGAGCGATACGTCTGTGGTGAACATTTTTTTGCTGCGGCGAAAATACAAGCTGGAAGTGGCGGTGCATGAAGGCGTATTA
Source organism: Lachnospiraceae bacterium (assembly GCA_016288495.1). Lineage (GTDB taxonomy): Bacteria > Bacillota > Clostridia > Lachnospirales > Lachnospiraceae > UBA1753. Next base: position 8,106 of record JAEEZH010000174.1, on the reverse strand, counting down.
TATCGGTATTATCATGGAAAAAGCCGTAACCGGCAGGGCTACGGTTTTCCTTTGTCCGTGAAAAAACCGGACTATGAAAAGGTTTTTGAAATATTGCGGGATGATGCGAAGGAAAGAGGCGGCATAAGCTTCTGCCTTTGTGATGAGGATCAGAGGGCTGTCCTGTCGGAGCATTTTGACATAGACTGGCATAGTGAGAGAGGGGACTGTGATTATGTTTATGAGTCCGATAAATGGCTTACGTTTTCCGGGAAAAAATATTACCGACTCAGAAACCGCATGAATATGTTCAACCGTCTTTATCCCGAAACGGAGTATTATCCCATAGACAGTGACAAACGGCTTCAGGATGCACTTTATGTATCGCATATCTGGCAGGAGGAACATGAAGACAAGGATATGCCGGATGAGGACCTTGACGAGGAGCAGAAGTGCATCAATGATGCGGCAAAATACTGGAAGGAACTTGGTATGACAGGAGGAGTGCTGTATGTTGACGGCGCCCCCATCGCCGCCACCATGGCTTCTTTTTTGTCCACGGATCTGGTAGACTTTCATTTTGATAAAGCGGTGGGACGGTTCGCTGCAGCCGGTGCTACCGTTGCGGCCCGCCGTCATTTTGTTGAAGCCGGTATAGCGCAGGGCCGGCAGTTTTTTAATCTGGAAGAGGATATGAATATACCGGGCCTGAGGCAGTCCAAGGAAACCTACAGGCCGGTGTATCTGCTCTCAAAATACTATGGAGGTGAGTCGTAATGCTGAAAGATGTTCTTACTCCTGAGGATTGTGCCGCCTGCGGCTTTTGCTGTTCCTTTCGCCGTCAGAGCCTGAATCTGACTCCGTATTTTGCAAAGGAGACTGTGGGACAGATAAGCCGACTTTATCCCGGGGCATGTTTTAAGACTTTGCCGAACGGCGCGGTCACCATCGATATTGATGACAAATACCACACGGATGACAGCAGTGAAGAAGCACTTTGTCCTTTCAATGAGGTGGGCTGCATATTGCCGGAGGATCTCAAACCCTTTGACTGCAAGCTCTGGCCTTTCCGGCTGATGAAAAGCGGTGACGGCCTGGCACTGGCGCTGGTGCCCACCTGCCCTGCGATATTGAAGGCGGATCCTGAAAAGCTTAAAGAGGTGGCGCAGTCAGTTGCAAAAGAAGCTGCAGAATATGCAAAGACACATCCCGAGATAGTGATAGAGTACAGGGATGATTATCAGATTATGTTTTCCGACTGGGCATGATATTAAAATGGTGGGGGTTAGTATAAAGTGACAAAAGTTTTCACATGAGAAGGCCGCTACGATAACTACCCGTAGCGGCCTTCTACTCTGATGTTCCCATCGGTCCTTACCTCCAATTCTCCGGTCTGCTGATCTTCCCCGTCCTCCTCATCTGCAACTTCGATCTCTCATGACTCTCATCCGGCTTTTTCGATGCCCTCTCTTTTTTATAAAGAATGTCACGGTTTCATCTTACGACGATAGAAGCGGGTGCTCTTAACTTTTCTTCGGACCGTACCTCCTTGGTATATATTTCAAACAACCGGAGCCTTTTCTCTTCGACTCTCTGTAGTTGATATGTGAATGATATCATTCTTTAACGCCTGAAACAAGACGTAATAATGGCCAAATCGCAGGCGCGAATATCGGCATTTTTCTGACTTGTAAAGACCGGCTGATCTATAGTAAAATTATATTGTTGCGGGTCAAAACGGCACCATCTGTCCGGTGGTGCTTTTCCTATGCTTTGATGGCGTAGCGTAATACATGAAAAAGATCCTTCGGCTGAAGCCTCAGGATGACAGCCGGTGTAGTCATTCTGAATGCATTTTGTCTTCATTCTGAATGCATTTTGTCTGTTGTCATTCTGAATGCATTTTGTCTGTTGTCATTCTGAGCGAAGCGAAGAATCTTGAGGGAGGATGAATATGAAGATCGAGATCAAATATTTTACCGAGGGAATAGAGCCCCTGACCTATGTGGACGGGAAGTCGGACTGGATAGATCTGAGGGCGGCTGAGGATATCAGTATGAAGCAGGGAGAGTTTAAGCTGATCCCCCTGGGCGTGGGCATGAAGCTGCCGGAGGGCTATGAGGCCCATGTGGTGCCCCGGAGTTCCACGTTCAAAAATTTCGGTATCATCCAGACCAATCACTGCGGAGTGATAGACGAGACCTATTGCGGTGACAATGACCAGTGGTTTTTCCCGGCTTATGCCATGAGGAATACGGAGATAAAAAAGAACGACAGGATATGTCAGTTCCGCATCATGGAACATCAGCCGGCCCTTGATTTTGTCACTGTACAAAAGCTGGGAGATGTGGACAGGGGCGGACACGGATCCACCGGAAAGAACTGATATGGCTGTTTGCAAGGTGTGTTTCAGACATTGCGATATAGATGAGGGCGGGTTCGGATACTGCGGCGTGCGCTCATGCCGCGAAGGCAGGGTGGTGGCTGACAATTACGGCAGGATCACTTCCCTGGCGCTGGATCCCATAGAGAAAAAGCCCCTCAACAATTTTTATCCCCAAAGCAGGATACTGTCGGTGGGCAGCTATGGCTGCAATCTTCGCTGCCCCTTTTGCCAGAATCATGAGATCTCCTGGTCGGAGCGGGCTTTTGAATTCAGAAAAGAGGCGGAATATGTCTCGCCCAAAGAACTGGTGGAACTGGCTGTAGAAAACATCCCCCGGGGGAATATCGGAATTGCCTTTACCTATAACGAGCCGCTGGTGGGGTACGAATTCGTACGGGATACCGCGAGGCTTTCCCATGAGGCGAGCCTTAAGAATGTGCTGGTGACAAACGGCTGCGCATCCCCTGAGGTGCTAAGTGAGCTTGCACCCTGGATCGACGCCATGAACATAGACCTTAAGGGCTTTTCGGATGAATATTATTCAAAGCTGCTGGGGGGTGACCGGCGGATGGTCCTTGATTTTATCACCGGGGCGGTAAGACACTGCCATGTGGAGCTTACCACGCTGATCATACCGGGAGAAAATGACAGCGAAGGGGAGATGAGGGATATCTGCAGCTTCATAAAGAGACTGGAGCTTGAAAATGATAAGGATATACCATTGCATATCTCCAGGTTCTTCCCCCGCTTCCATATGACGGACAGACCGGCCACGGATGTGGGGCTCATATACAGGCTGGCGGGGATCGCCGGGGAATATCTTAAGTATGTTTATACAGGAAATTGCTGAAACAGGGGATCTTCCCCTGTTTTTTAAGTTGTCTATTGATTAACAACCTTAAGTGTGCTAATATAATCTGCGGTTTTTGTATTATTTGGTTCATTAAAGGAGGTAGTAAAAAATGAAATCAAGAACGTTCAAGGCAAGACTTGCCTGTGTGCTTGCTGTTTCCATGCTTTTTGGAACAAACACGGCACAGCTTTTTGCGGCAGAGCCTGAGACAGAGGAGGTCATATTTGAGACCGAGGCTGAGATCGAGGACACCGCAGAGACAGAGGAAGTGACTGAAGTTGCCGGGACAGAGGAGGAGACTGTAGCCGCACAGGAGACTGAGGCTGCAAATGATGAGCTTACAGAGGAGATCCCCGGAACGGATGCAGAAGCAGAGGAAGAGGTTCTGGGTGCTGGTGCTGAAGAGATAAATATCGAGATCAACCAGGGCTTTTCGCTTCATGAAAAGAGAGATATGACAACAGGTGATTCCCTCACCTATATGAGCAACTTTGTTGCAGGAAAGACTACAGCAGTCATGTTCTCTGTCGAGGCTGACAGTGAAAAGGCAGCCGAGGAAAAAGTAAAGAACTGGACACTGAAGGAGTGCCCCGACGGTAAGGAGGACAGCCCTTCGACCACCTGGACCGCTAAAGATTTTGCCTTCAAGCAGTATTATGATAAGAATTCAAATACCGTCAGCGGAAATTACATGGTTGTTACACATTTTAATGCCACAAAGGGTAAATATGTGTACATCCTGACCGATGAGAACGGCAAGCAGATAGCAAAGCAGGACAATATCGACTACTATGAGACCAGACCCCTTAATATTCTGGCAGTGCCTGTAATCGCATATTACAGCAAGTCAGCCAATCCCGAGGGCGGCGGATGCCCTGCAGGTTTGGAGGGAAAGCGTCTCCCCTGTGGCGAGAACTGGAACGGTACCGTTGAGAAGGTAAAGAAATACCTTAACGATGTATATCCCGTAGCAGAGATAAATATCGATGAGGGACATGAACTGGATGCAGGTACCGCAGAGTATGATATGTGTACCGATGACGGCCAGAGAAAGCTGTGGGATGAGGCCTGCAAGCTTCAGAGCAAGAATAAGGAAACAGGAAAAGACAAGTATGACATTATCCTTGCCTTTGTAATGTATCGTCAGGACGCCAACGGCTGCGGACAGGGTTACACCTATGGCAAGCCCGCAAACATCATCACACTGATGGATAAGGATATGCTTCCCACAGTGGCACATGAGATAGCACACTGCTATGAGGTGGGTGACGAGTATGACGGCGGAAGCTACAACTACAGAGTAAACAACGTGCCTCTTAAGTATACTTCTACCGGCCGTGACAAGGTGACCGGTGAGGCTGTAAATGATACCACTGCATACACCATGAACAATGCAAAGGCCTATGGCGGTGATGAGAGCAAGTATTACTGGCTGTCAGGCGGACAGTATAAGGAAAGCCTCGGCGGTGCTACAGTTATGGATGGCAAGAGTGATATAGCCGACAACGGAAGCGGCGGAGTGGTATATCCTTCACTTCATCCCTATATACTGAGTGATCAGGAGTTCGTGCATTTTGCTGTCGACAGTAAAAATATAGCTTATCCTACACTGAGCTACATGGGCTCCGGTTATTCGGGAGAGAAGAACTATTACTTTACCACCAGCGTTATCTGGGATCATCTCTTCAACGAGTTCCTTGTAAAGTCAAAGAAGGATGACAACCAGGAACAGCAGCAGGGCGGTAACGATGATAAAACGACCGTCAGCGATGATGATCTGGATCTGTACTATGATGAAGAGTACCGCGACGGCTCTTCCAGGATGGTAGAGGTATCCGGATGTGTAAACTATGATTCCGTAAGTGATAATGCAAAGGTTAAGAACTGTGAAGTAGAGCCTATGTTCTCCTATGAGGGTGACCTTTCCTATATCGAGTATTTTGACGATGATGACAAGGATGTACCTGAGAATGACCGTTTTATCTTTGCCGCTGTCGGCAAGGACGGCAAGGTGATCAAGTCCCCCGTGGATGGAGAGGAGTCCATCGTGGAATTCTACGGCGGTAACTTTAACTCAGCTATGCCTGCACCTACTCCCACTGAGATCAAGTATGCTAAAGATCACAATATCGACGTTAAGTCTCTTGACAAGAGATATCAGGATTTCTGTGAGTTTGAATTTGATGCAGAGTATCCCAAGGGAACAGAGATGTTCGTAGTTGTGAAGAAGTCCGATTATGATGCAAAGAAGACCTATAAGAAGGACAATGTTCTCTGGTACAGGGAGACCCCCGACAAGGAGATCGACGGTGAGCTTCTGGACGTTGAGGCAGGTGAGAAGGAGTTCAGCTTTGAGTGGGTTGCAGCAGCCTTTGATGATAAGGATCAGGCTACCACAAAGGATCTTTACACCATGATCTATTATGCACCTCAGGGTGATGACGGTGATGTGTACTTTATAGAGGATGGCGACTATGAGAATGATTTCGGTGCAGGTAAGTACGGTTCCGCATATTTCAGCTTCGATCCTTCCAAGTACACTACCAACATAACCGACAAGGCTTATGTATGGATCAAGGTTTCGGATGGCGTTAACGGACTGGATCTTTATACCGATGAGTTCTCACCCCTCGGCGTGAGCGAGAAGGAAGCCGTAAAGACTACCGAGGCCATGATCGCCGCACTCAGTGCAGACAAGAAGAGCGCTGATTTCAAGAACGGAAAGAACGTAAACGTATGGCAGGCAAAGGGCGATACCATAAGCGCCAATCTGTTCATCCAGAAGAATAAGGTAAAGACCATTACTCTGAATTACAAGAAGGGCGTATCCGAAAATTATGCTACCCTGAACGCAAAGATTAAGCTTACCGGCTTCCAGGGCTTCTCCGTAAGTCTGGACAAGATAAAGACCACTCCCGGAGCACCTGAAAAGGTTACCTCCAAGGTGGCAAAGAATGCGGACAAGGCAGCTGCAAAGATCAACAAGACCCTCATTAAGAAGAACGTGTTCGTCCTTCCTTTGATAAAGGGCGTTGATACCTATGAGCTGGTACTTAAGAACGCTGCGGACAACACGGTTGTAACCGTCAAGGTAGTAAATACTTCCTTCAATAAGAATGAGCTCAAGAATGTCACTCTTCCCATGACTGCAGGCGTATCTGCCAATATGGTGAGCGCAAACTGCCTGCCCGCTGCAACGGACAAGTGTGCAAGTCAGAATGGTAATATCGTGACCCTTGGCACACTGCCCGCAGACAGCAGATTTGTCGGAGGATACTGGATGGTAGGCAAGGATGTGATGGACAAGATCGGCGTGACCAAGTCCGTAAAGAGCGGCAGCGTTGTTGCAAATGCGGTTGTTAATCTTGACGGAACCATTACCTTTGCCCTTGACAGCGCAAATGCCAAGAAGGGAAGCATTAAACTTACCTATATGCTGAACGGCAAGAAATACAAGGCAGCAGTCAAGATCACAAAGTAAGACAGTACCGCTGTATTACCGCATATTTTGTTTGCATGATTCAAAATGATGTGGTATAATGTGTGCTGATCGGTTTTCCGATGACAAATTATAATTTTTAAAAGTTATAGGAGGTTTAGTCATGTTATTGAAAAAGAGCGGTTTTAACAGAGCTATAATCGCAGCTACAACCGGACTTATGGTGCTTTCCACCACAGTTACCGCTACGGTTCCCGTTTGTGCTAAGGCTAAGACCGAGGCTGAGATCAAGGCCGAGAAGGAAAAGCAGGAAGCAGAACTGAGACTTAAGAAGGAAGCTGAGGAGAAGGCAGCAAAGGAAGCTGCAGCTAAGAAGGAGCTCGAGGAGAAGAAGGCAGCCGAGAAGGCAGCTCTCCAGAAGGCAGCTGAGGAGAAGAAGGCAGCTGAGAAGGCACTTGCAGAGGCACAGGCAGCCAAGAAGGCAGCTCTGAATGCTCAGATCAAGGCAGATGCCGAGGCTAAGAAGAAGGCCGAAGAGCAGAAGAAGAAGGAAATGGAAGCAGCCGCAGCAGCAGCTGAGAAGGCTAAGCTTGAGGCAGAGAAGAAGGCTGAGAAGGAAAGAATAGCAGCTCTTCAGGCAGCTCAGGCAGCAGCTAAGAAGGCAGCAAAGGATGCAGTTCTTGCAGAGACAGCAGCTAAGAGAGAGGCTTCTCTTCAGGCAGCAGCCGCAGCAGCTCTTCAGAAGAAGTATGAAGTAGCTTGCGCAGAGGCAGCTAATGCAGCTAAGGCAGCAGTCGCAGCAGCAGACAAGGCTAACAAGGCTAATGCAGTTTATCTTGAGGCTAAGAAGGATCTTCTGAGCGTTGATCAGAAGGACGCAGCTAAGGTTGCAGCAGCAGCTAAGGCAGCTAATGAGGCTCAGGTTAAGGCAGCTAAGGCAGCAGCAGACGCTAAGAATGCAGCTGACATCGCAGCAGTTAAGGCTAAGATCGCAGCTTCTATCCTTAAGTAATCGATCATCTTAAGATAATGATCTTCGGACACCGGCGGATTTATTCCGCCGGTGTTTTTTTGCAGTTGGCATTTTATTATAGTTTTTTGCAAAAAATAGGTGTTTTTTTGTGAATAATGTGTTATAATTTCGTCAGTTGTGTAGGCTAGGGGGTATTTATAGCCTATAACTAATACATTTGAGAGGTATGAATATGGATACAAACATCTTATTGGAAAACGGCACGAATGAGTTGGAGATCCTGGAGTTTAAGGTGTGCGATAACTACTACGGGATCAATGTGGCAAAGATCAGTGAGATAATCCCTTATCAGGCGGTTACTCCTGTGCCTAATTCCCATCCCAGTATCGAGGGCATCTTCATGCCGCGTGATGTTATGATCACAGCCATCAGCCTGAAGAATTGTCTGGGCAGAGGAGAGTCGGAAGCAGGCGGTC
>JAEEZH010000173.1 GCA_016288495.1 Lachnospiraceae bacterium | reverse complement strand
TTTAGCACTTAAGATCGACTGTATTCAGTTTTCAGGGTACGTAAATCAGATGATCCTCGATAGCTCAATGGTAGAGCACGCGGCTGTTAACCGCGGGGTTGTAGGTTCGAGCCCTACTCGGGGAGCTCAATTTTTTTATTTTTATCTGGACCCTTAGCTCAGTTGGTCAGAGCAATCGGCTCATAACCGATCGGTCCTGGGTTCGAGTCCCCGAGGGTCCACTAAAGTCGATGGTGTACATACCAGTCGACTTTTTACGTTATTATAAGGCCCTATGGCTCAGTTGGTTAGAGCGCCGCCCTGTCACGGCGGAGGTCGGGGGTTCAAGTCCCCCTGGGGTCGTTTCAATGAATCGCAGCTCATGCATAATCTTCGCTTCGCGAAGATGAGCTGCTCTAAAGTCAAAGGGATCTTCCCACTTCGTGGGTCCCTTCTTTGACTAAATAGCCGGCGTGGCGGAACTGGCAGACGCCCGGGACTTAAAATCCCGTGGGTAGTAATACCCGTACCGGTTCGATCCCGGTCGCCGGCAGTAGAAGCTGTAAATCCATTAAGCGGATTTGCAGCTTTTTTATTTAAATAAAAATTTATGCCGGAGTAAAGTTTTTGTCGGAAAATAAATAAAAAAGTAGGGAATCTCCTTGACTTGTGATAAAGTATCAGTTGGAAGGGTTATTTTTAAAGATGTGACAGCGAAGAAAAGGAGGCTGTATCATGGCGTTTAAGATCGTTCGTAACGATATAACAAAAATGAATACGGATGCTGTTGTGAATACGGCAAATGACCATCCTACGGTTGGTTCAGGCTGTGACAGCGCCATATATCAGGCTGCGGGTTACGATGAGCTTCTTGCATACAGGACGGAAAAGATAGGCTTTGTACCGGAAGGAGATGTATTTATCACACCCGGATTTAAGCTTCAGGCAAAATATATCATTCATGCAGTGAGCCCGCTGTACAGAGGAGGCAGTGAAGGTGAGGAAGAAAAGCTGCGTTCCTGCTACAGGAAGAGTCTGCAGCTGGCAAAAGATAATGGGATCAGGTCTGTGGCGTTTCCGTTGATAGCTACCGGTGGTTTCGGATATCCGAAGGAAGAGGGTATAAGGATCGCTGTGGATGAGATAAATGCTTTTCTTTTGAATAATGAACTGGAGATATTTCTGGTAGTCTTCGATGATAAGGCAAAAACTCTGGGGAAAAAGCTCTATCCCGAGCTGGAAGAGTATATAGATCAGAATTATGTCGAAGAAAGAAAGGAAGAAGAATACAGGAAGATTTATTCTGTATTCAGAAGAGCATCAGCGAGGAAGGCAGGATCACAGCCGATGATGGGTGCTGCGATGATGCAGCCAATGATGGCCCCTATGGAGGCAGAATGTGATGATTTCCTCGATTTTGAGACAGAACATGAGAGCCGGCTTGAGGAGCGGATGCGGCATATATCCGATACCTTTTCCCAGTATCTGATGTACCTGATCCGGGATAAACAGATGGAAAATGCGGAGGTTTATAAGAGAGCGATCGTAGATAAGAAGATCTTTTCCAAGATCAAGAATAATGTGGATTACCATCCGAATAAGCTGACGGCACTATGTCTGTGTGTGGGCGCAAAACTGAATCTGGATGAGTCCAGGGATCTGCTGGGAAGAGCCGGATATGCTCTTTCTCCGTGTGACAAAACAGATATTATCTTCTCATATTTTATAGAAAATGGGATTTATGACATGATCGAACTGGATATTCAGTTGGAAGAGCACGGTTTACCCTGTATCATATCCTGAATTTCGAGGGTCGTTTTACAAGCGACCTTTTTTTGAAAAACATATCGTATAATGAGCCTGACACGAAGGAAATACCCGAAAGGGCAGTAAAGATAAGGAGGGCGATCATTATGCGTAAGGGTTTGACAGAGGTAGTTTTCATACTGGACAGAAGCGGTTCCATGAGTGGGTTGGAAGCGGATACCATCGGAGGTTATAATTCCATGCTGTCCAAGCAAAAACAGGAGGAAGGCGAAGCTATCATCTCTACAGTTCTTTTTGATGATCAGACAGAGATAATTCATGATCGGAAGAAGCTTGATGAAGTGACGAAGATCACAGACAAGGATTATTATGTCAGAGGCTGCACGGCATTGCTGGATGCCGTAGGCGGTGCGATCCATCATATCGGCAGGGTACAGAAGGAAATGCCGGAAGAAGACAGGCCGGAGAAGACTTTATTCATCATAACCACTGATGGTATGGAAAACGCCAGCAAGCGGTATTCCTACGATAAAGTAAAGAAAATGGTGGAGAAGAAAAAGAAGAAGCAGCACTGGGAATTTATCTTCCTTGGAGCGAATATCGATGCCATTGAAGTCGCCGGAAGGTTTGGCGTAGCTGCTAACAGGGCAGTCCGATATGAATGCGATGATGTAGGGACAGCACTTAACTTTGATGTGATGTCAAAGATGGTCAGCCGTGCCAGAGCCTGCAGTTGTGCCGAAGATATGGAATATGACTTTAATGTTGACAATCCGCTGGAATCGATCCGGGAGGATTATAAAAACCGCCACGGAGCTTGATGTGGCTGAAGAATGGATCTGGTCGTTGGATGTAAATAAAAAGGACGGTTCTTTCATTTCCCGGTAGAAACGAAAGAACCGTCTTCATCATTTTATAATCTTTTCTCTATCTCTTCGATAACTGTCCTCAGTGCTTTCAATCTGGCATAATATTTGTCGTTGGATTCGAGTATGTGCCAGGGGGCGAATTCCGTGCTGGTTTTCTGGATCATTTCATCTATGGCTGTTTCATAATCGTCCCATTTTTCGCGGTTCCGCCAGTCCTCGTCAGTGATCTTCCACTGTTTTTCGGGGGTATTCTGACGGTCTGTAAAACGGGCGAGCTGAGTGTCCTTGTCTATGTGGACCCAGAATTTGACCAGTACCGTACCGTGGTCAAACAGTTCTTTTTCAAATTCGTTTATCTCATTGTAGGCTCTCTGCCAGTCGTTCTCGGAACAGAAACCCTCCAGCCGTTCAACCATTACGCGGCCGTACCAGGTTCTGTCAAAGATCGCGATATGTCCGTCCTTTGGAAGGCGGTTCCAGAATCTCCACAGATAATGCCGGTTCTTTTCCCTGGGCTCGGGGGAGGCGATGGGATGTACTTCAAAGCCTCTGGGATCGAGGGCGGCGGTAAGCCGCTTTATATTACCGCCTTTGCCGGCGGCGTCCCAGCCCTCGTAGGTAATGATCACGGGTATCTGTTTCTGATATATACGGTTATGCAGATCCGACAGGCGGTCCTGGAGCTCTTTTAATTCTTTATCGTATTCGGCACGTTCCACACTCTTATCCAGGCTGACTTCGGACAGATGAGGCATCTGCTTGAGCGGGAAGGTATTTTGCAGAATGGCGGCTGCACGCCCGGTGTTCTGAAGGGCTATCTCAATACTCTTGACTAAAGTCTCCGTTACCTGGAGCTGGGCCCATTTTCTGTTTTTGGCATCGATGAAATACCAGGGGGCCACAAATTGGTTGGTGGCTTCCAGATAATCATCGTACACTTCAAGACATCTGTCGTAGTGATCATTTTGCCAACGGTCCCATTTTTTGACACGCCAGGCAGTGCTCTTCTCTTCTTCCAGTTCTTTGATCCTTTTCTTCTGCTCATTTTCGGATATGTGGAAGAAAAATTTTACTACCAGATAGCCGTTGTCCGTAAGAGTACGCTCGAAGCGTTTAATGGATGTCAGCTGCCTGTGATAATCATCCTGACTGATATTTCCCTGAAGATAGCCTGAAGTGACTTCGCCCATCCAGCTTTCGTCAAAGAATGAGAATTTTCCGGCTTCCGGGATGCGGACAAAGTACCTGTATAAAAACGGTCTGCGCATCTCGTCTTCACTGGGCTTGGATAAGGATTCCGTCTTATAAAATCTGGGATCCAGATTCTTTATCACCTTACCCATTATGCTGCCCTTGCCGGCAGCTCCCCAGCCGTCAAAGATGACGAGTACGGGCAGCTTCTTTTCTTTTATGGCCATCTGCATTCCCGTCAGCTGTGCCCTGCATTTTTGGAGCCTTTCATTTATCTCCTCGTCGTCAGGCCGCTTTGGCTTTACCCAATCCTTCAACATAAGAATCACCCCCTTTGAAAACCTAGCCTTCTCTTTCCTTATTTTACTCTGTTTATCTCCGTTTTTGCAATGACTATAAAAATTATTTAAATACCTATTGACATAGTAGGTGAAAAGGTGTATAGTATGGTCCATCGGCATGAGACATTCGTGCCAGTATTGACCCAGAAGGAGGAAGACAAAATGTTTGGCTACAGAGACAAAATGATGATGTGTATGTGTATGTGCTGGTGTTGTCGGAGTATGCTTTATCGGACAGGTGATCCGGGCTGCAGATTTTGCCCCGGAGTCATGTGTTGACACGGGTGCCATAAGATACACAGTCGCTTGTCCGGGAGTATGAGCCCGGATTTTTTATTGCCAAAAATCAGAGATAAACTTATACAGAAGGAGAAAACAAATGAAGAATCTTACTATAAAAAATATTGTTTCAGGAATACTTACATTAACACTTGGCGCAGCCCTGCTCACAGGATGCACAAATGCCAATGCAGAGCCTGCAGGGGATGCGAAGGCAACCGAAGAGACAGCGGCAGCTTCAGATCAGATATTCAGGACGCTGGATGAGATAAAGGCGGACGGAAAGATAAACATCGGAGTATTCTCCGATAAGAACCCCTTTGGATATGTGGATGAGAACGGTGAGTATCAGGGATACGACGTATATTTTGCCGAGAGGATAGGAAAGGATCTGGGGGTGGATATCAATTATGTATCCACCGAGGCTGCCAGCAGAGTGGAGTATCTGGAGACCGGTAAGGTGGATATAGTCCTTGCAAACTTTACCGTAACCGATGAAAGAGCACAAAAGGTTGATTTTGCACTGCCCTACATGAATGTGGCTCTCGGCGTGGTATCACCGGAGGACAGGGTTATAAAGGACCTCAGTGAGATCGGTGCTGATGATCAGGTGATCGTTATATCAGGTACCACTGCAGAGACTTATCTGGAGGAAAATAACCCGGAGATCAAGCTTCAGAAGTTTGACACCTATGCGGCCGCAAAGACCTCTTTTGAAAATGGGACGGGCGTGGCCTGGGCAAATGACAATACAGAGGTGATCGCATACTCTCTTGAGAATCCCGGATATGTGGTAGGTATCCCTTCACTGGGAAGCCAGGATACCATCGCTCCGGCAGTATCAAAGGGTAACAGTACTCTTCTTGACTGGCTGAATGATGAGATAAAGAGCCTTGGCGAGGAGAATTTCTTCCATGCGGATTATGAGGCAACTCTTCTGGACACCTATGGAAAGGATTATGAGGAGACCCTGGTAGTAGAAGGCGGCGTGGTCGGCGCGGCAGCAGGCGCAGCAGCAGGAAGTGATGCGGCAAAGCTTGATATCCCTCAGGGCAACGGCGAGGTGATAAAGATAGCTGCTTCTCCCATTCCTCATGCAGAGATCCTGGAAAAGGCCGGCGAGATCCTCAAGGATTATGGATATGAGCTTGATGTAGTGGAGTTTGATGACTATGTACAGCCCAACCTGGTAGTAGAGTCCGGTGAATTTGATGCAAACTATGTAGAGCATGTACCTTATCTTAACAGCTTCAATGAAGAGCAGGGAACACATCTGGTGGATGCAGGCCAGATTCATTATGAGCCCTTCGGGATCTACCCCGGAACAAAGAGCAGCCTTGACGATATAGCTGACGGTGACAGGATAGCGGTTCCCAACGATACTACCAATGAGGCAAGGGCGCTGCTCCTTCTCCAGGACAACGGACTTCTTACCTTAAAGGATGGAGCAAGCCTCACCGCGACAGTGAATGATATCGAAGAGAATCCTTACAACATCGAGTTTGTGGAGTTGGAAGCCGCACAGGTGGCCAGAGTGGTAAATGAAGTTGAGTATGTGGTGCTGAACGGAAACTACGCTCTTGAGGCAGGCTATTCGGTAGGAAAAGATTCCATAGCATATGAGTCAACGGATTCCGTGGCTGCAAAGACCTATGTGAATATCATCGCCGTGGAAGAGGGAAATGAGAACCTCGACAAGATAAAGGCACTGGTAGCGGTCCTTCGATCCGAGGAGATCGAAAAGTTCATCACAGATAATTATGATGGTGCGGTAGTTTTCTTTAAAGGATAAAAGGGTAACGGATAATGAGCGGGATCGAGATCAGGCATCTGACAAAAAAATTTGAGGCGGACGGTCATACACTGACGGCTCTGGAGGATGTGAACCTGAAGATTGAAACGGGTGAGATCTACGGCATCATAGGGATGTCGGGCGCCGGGAAAAGCACACTGGTAAGGTCAATAAATTATCTGGAAAAACCTACAGAGGGGCAGGTGCTCATAGAAGGCGTGGATCTCGCGGATTTATCCGAAAGAGAGCTGAGAAAAAAACGTGCCGACATAGGCATGATATTTCAGGGATTCAATCTTCTGGAACAAAAGAATGTGCTGAGTAATGTGTGTTTCCCACTGGAAATAGCCTGCGTAAAGAAAAAGGATGCTGTGACCAGAGCAAGGGAACTTCTTAAAAGAGTGGGTCTGGAGGATAAGGAAAAAGCATATCCCTCCAGGTTGTCCGGAGGACAGAAACAGCGTGTGGCCATAGCCAGAGCCCTGGCTACAGATCCGAAGATACTTCTTTGCGACGAGGCCACAAGCGCTCTGGATCCCCAGACCAGTGATTCCATTTTGAAGCTTTTAAAGCAGATAAACAAGGATTTGGGGATCACTATAGTGATCATCACTCATCAGATGAGTGTGGTCACGCAGGTTTGTGACAAAGTGGCGATCGTGGAAAACGGAAAGATCGTGGAGGAAGGAAAGACTGCGGATATCTTTGATTCTCCGAAGTCGGATGCGGCAAGAGAACTTATTTCAGGGAACAATAACAGTTTCCTCCCCCTGGAAGAGCTTAACACCGATCTGGTCGTGAGGATAGTCTTTTCCGAGAATTCCGCCTTTGAACCGGTGATCGCCAACGCCATATTGAAATATGAGACACCGATCAATATCCTGAAGGCAGACACTCGCAATGTGGGAGGCATAGCCAAGGGTGAGATGTTGCTGGGTCTGCCTTCGGATCCCGGAGTCAGCGAAGAGATCATCGGATATTTGAGAGAAAGGGGTCTCATAGTAACAGAGGTAAAGGAAACAAAGGAGGTGAAGGGTCATGTTTGACGCAAAGGTGCTGTTCATGCTGGCAGAGGGCATAAGGGACACTCTGTATATGACCTTGGTCTCCACCCTGGCTGGTTATGTGCTGGGGCTCCCCCTGGGGATCATACTCTGCGTAACAGATAAGAACGGTCTCCATCCGAACAGTGTGATATACAGGATACTTGATTTTATCTGCAATATAATAAGAAGCGTGCCGTTTCTTATTTTGCTGATAGTACTCATTCCTTTCACCAGAGCATTGGTGGGACAAAGCTACGGCTCCACAGCCACCATTGTTCCCCTGGTCATATGCGCAGCGCCTTATATCGCACGCGTGGTGGAGGCCTCTCTTAACGAAGTGGACCCCGGTGTCATAGAAGCGGCAAAATCCATGGGCGCCGATAATTTTCAGATAATATGTAAGGTACTTCTGGTGGAGGCAAAGACCTCGCTCATGGCAGGCGCCACCATAACCACCGGAATACTTCTGGGATATTCCGCCATGTCCGGTACCGTGGGCGGCGGGGGCCTGGGAGACATCGCCGTAAGATACGGTTATTACAGATGGCAGACGGATATCATGGTGGTCACCGTGGTATTGCTGATCATCATTTTTCAGATAATACAGAATCTGGGTGCAAAGATCGTGATGGTCTTTGATCACAGGAAGAAATAGGGATCTTTAATGGAAACGGAAGCGATAAGGGAATATATACCTTTATATACACAGGCGTTTGTCCTGACACTCAAGGCCGGCTGGCTGGGAATACTGCTGTCGGCCCTTATCGGGATATTTGGCGGTTTTGTGCTGTATTTCAGGCTTCCCGTACTTTCTTCTATTATAAAGGCGTACGTGGAGCTTTTCAGAAATACGCCGCTTCTGGTCCAGCTGTTTTTTATATATTTCGGTCTGCCCAAGGTGGGCATCAGTCTGTCGGCTTTCGCCTGCGGCGTGCTGGGACTGGGACTTCTGGGCGGAGCATATATGACGGAGAGTATCAGGAGCGGACTGGAGGCTGTTCCCGACAGTCAGAAGGAAGGCGCCCTGTCCCTGGGGCTTGGTAAAAAGCAGCTGTTTTTGCATGTGATACTGCCTCAGGCTTTTGCCATCAGCATACCTTCCATAGTCGCCAATGTCATATTTTTATTGAAGGAGACCAGCGTGTTTTCGGCCATAAGCCTCATGGATCTGATGTTTCAGGCAAAGGATCTGATAGGATTGTATTATAAGACGGCGGAGTGCCTTGTTCTGCTGGTGCTGTTCTATATCATAATGCTGCTGCCGGTGTCCTTCCTGGGCAGATATTTTGAAAAGAAACTGCGTTTCGGTATGTACGGTGATTGAATATGGGTGTTTTTTTCGGATCATTGGGTTTTGATGTGCTGCTAAAGGGCACAAATATGGCAAGGCTTCTGGGCGGGCTGGGGATCGCCCTCAGGATCAGTCTGATCTCCGTGGTGATCAGCATAGCGGCGGGGATCGTGATCGGGATACTGGTTTCGCTTAAAAATCCGGTTATCGATAAGCTCTTTAAGATATATTTGGAAATAGTGAGGATAATGCCTCAGATGGTGCTGCTCTTTATCGTATATTTCGGTGCGGCAAAGGCAATGGGACTGAATCTGTCGCCGGAGTTTTCTTCCATTTTGGTTTTCTCCTTTTGGGGGATCGCGGAGATGTCTGATCTGGTGCGTGGCGCCGTGACCAGCATCCCGGCGATCCAGTATGAAAGCAGTGCGGCCCTGGGCTTTTCGCCCTGGCAGACCTATGCTTATGTGATCATTCCCCAGACTGTAAGACGGATAGTCCCCATGTCCATAAACCTGATCACCAGAATGATCAAGACCACGAGCCTGGTGATGATGATAGGTATCGTGGAGGTGCTCAAGGTGGGACAGCAGATAATAGAAGCCAACAGAAAAACATCGCCCAATGCGGCATTCGGCGTATTTGCCACTGTTTTTGTCCTGTATTTTCTGGCATGCTATCCCATTAGCTGCCTGTCAAAATATCTGGAGAAAAAGTGGGAGAACTGAGGAATGAAGCAACAGGAAGAATCTTAAAAAGGTAACTGTATATGAGTGATAAAAATGGTGTAATACTGGACGTAGAGCATTTATATAAATCTTTTGATGATACGCCGGTACTCAGTGATGTGAATCTGGAAGTGAAAAAAGGCGAGGTCATAGTGGTGGTCGGCCCTTCGGGCTGCGGCAAAAGTACTTTTTTAAGATGCCTTAACGCCCTGGAGGAAATAAATGAGGGCAGGGTTTTGCTGGACGGCAAAGCCATAAACCCGGCAGACGGAAAAAGTCTGAGCCACGTGCGTGAAAAGATCGGAATGGTCTTTCAAAGCTATGATCTCTTTCCTCATATGACCATACTGGATAATATCATGCTGGCTCCCCTGAAGGTACAGAAACGGGATAAGGAGGGGGTGAAGGCCGAGGCTCTGGAGCTGCTTGAACGTATCGGCCTGTTTTCACATAAAGATAAATTTCCCCGTCAGCTTTCCGGAGGACAAAAGCAGCGAGTGGCCATCGTCCGTGCTCTTATCATGCATCCGGAGGTACTGCTGCTGGATGAGATCACGGCGGCTCTTGATCCCGAGATGGTGAGAGAGGTGTTGGATGTGGTGCTGTCGCTTGCAAAGGAAGGCAGGACCATGGTCATCGTAACCCATGAGATGGCCTTTGCAAGGGCCGTAGCCGACCGTATTATTTTTATGGATGGCGGAAAGGTGATCGAGGAGGGGGCTCCCGACCGGTTTTTTGACTCCCCGAAGACTGAGCGCGCCGCCCGTTTTCTGAAGACGTTTTCGTTTTGAGTATCCATCAAAACTTCTGCGTGACTTTTTTCAAAAAATTCTTGTATTTTTATTCTCATTGTGATAATATGTTTACTGTTCTGCCCTCAATAGGGTTTTTCTGCCCTTTTGCGGATAAGGATACGGGCTCCTCCGATATAGGATCGGAGGCAGTATTGATCATCTTATTTTTAAAGGAGGTATGTCATGAAAGTAAGATCTTCAGTTAAGCCCATCTGCGAAAAGTGCAAGATCATCAAGAGAAAGGGTCGTATCAGAGTGATCTGCGACAACCCTAAGCACAAGCAGAGACAGGGCTGATCAACAAAAATATTACGAAAGGAGGAAGTACTCACATGGCTCGAATTTCCGGTGTAGATTTACCGAGAGATAAGCGTGTGGAGATCGGACTTACCTATATCTATGGTATAGGCGTACCCAGCTCAAAGCGTATACTCGCTGAGGCTAAGGTAAATCCCGATACCCGCGTAAGAGATCTGACAGACGAAGAGGTCGACAGGATCCGTGCCGTAATCGATGAGACCCAGATGGTAGAGGGTGATCTTCGTCGTGAAATAGCGATGAACATCAAGAGATTACAGGAAATCGGATGCTATCGCGGAATCCGTCACAGAAAGGGCCTGCCTGTCCGTGGTCAGAAGACTAAGACCAATGCAAGGACCAGGAAAGGACCCAAGAGAACCGTTGCTAATAAGAAGAAGTAATTTAGTGCGGATCATTGTTCAATTCACAAGTTTAATCAGGAAAGTAGGTTAGTTTTATTATGGCTAAAAAAGTTACTAAAAAGGTGACAAAAAAGCGCGTAAAGAAAAACGTTGAACGCGGACAGGCACATATCCAGGCATCTTTCAACAACACTATCGTTACACTGACTGATGCACAGGGTAACGCCCTCAGCTGGGCAAGTGCCGGTGGTCTTGGATTCAGAGGTTCAAGGAAATCTACTCCATATGCGGCACAGATGGCGGCAGAGACTGCGACAAAGGCAGCTCTCAACTATGGCCTTAAGTATGTGGATGTATTTGTAAAGGGACCCGGTTCAGGACGTGAGGCAGCTATCAGAGCATTGGCTGCTACAGGTTTAGAGGTGGT
>JAEEZH010000172.1 GCA_016288495.1 Lachnospiraceae bacterium | reverse complement strand
GAAATAAAAAACGGTGTCACATATCTGACATTTGATAATCTTAAGAAACTGGGAGTGAAGCATGGTTTTTCCACCCGGCTCGGCGGTGTCAGCAGGGGTGTATATGAGAGCATGAATCTGGGATTCGGACGTGGTGATTCTGACGAAAATGTACATGAAAATTTCCGGAGAATGGCCGGTGCGCTGGATATGGACTATCACAGGATGTGTCTTTCAAAGCAGACCCATACCGTGAATGTAAGGGTGGTGGATGAAAAAGATGCGGGAAACGGTATACTCAGACCGGTGCCCTATGATGACGTGGACGGTCTGATCACCAATGTAAAAAGTCTTCCGCTTGTTACTTTTTATGCTGACTGTATACCGTTGTTTTTATATGATCCGGTCAAGGCTGTGGTGGCTCTTTCCCACTCGGGATGGAGAGGTACGGTAGGCAGGATGGGTGCGGTTACGGTAAAGAAAATGAGTGAGTGTTTTGGCTGTGATCCGGGGGATATCATCTGCGGCATCGCGCCGGGTATCTGTAAGAACTGTTATGAAGTGAGTGGGGATGTGGCAAAGGAGATTTTATCCGCATTCGGAAAAGCAGCGTCGGATAAAATCCTTTCAACATCCCTTTTTAATCCTCATGATCCCGATAAATATATGCTGGACCTCTGGGAGGCCTGCCGCCTTGTGTTCCTGGAGGCAGGAATAAGTGAAGATCATATAGAAGTGACCGATCTTTGCACCCGATGTGATCCCAAACTGTTTTTTTCTCACAGGATAATGGGGAATGAGCGCGGATCCCTGGCAGCATTCATATCGTTATGATCTTTATCTGTTTCCGGATCGATCTTTTCCGGCAGGGTTGATGGTCTTAAGTGCCCTGTATCTGTTCACCATGGCCCAGAGCTCCTGGATGCGGATCATGGCAAGATTGCCGGGGATATTGTTTCCTGCCACAGCTTTGAATCCCTGCGTATCCAGCTGCGAATAAAGCGTTGCCACGCATTCGGTAAGAGTCGTTTTGCCGTTAAAGCTTTTCTCTTCCAGCACTCTGAGCAGGGCTCCTAAAAGGTTAGTCTGCTCATTGTCTACGATCTGTTCCACAAAACGTAATTCCACTGACTCGTGATTGAGGGAAACGCTGTCTGTTCCCGAACCCCGGACTTTTACCTTTTTGGCTGTAATGATCTCTTTGTTGGCAAGAGGGATCCTTCTATCGGAAAAAGGTATGAGCGCATCAGGCTCTTTCGGAGCTTCGCCTGCTTCCTTAGCAGCTTCTTTAGCCATGGCTGTGATGTCACATGGTTTGTATTCTTTCATGCGGATAACGGTATCTGAGGTATGGAAAAAGGAGCCTGAACTGCCGGCGACCAAAATGACGGAGACTCCGAGTTCGTCATACAGTTGGCGCATGCGGCTTAAAAAAGGTATGATGGGTTCCTGATCCGGGTTGATGACCTGCTGCATCAGTTTGTCGCGTACCATAAAATTAGTGGCGCTGGTGTCTTCATCTATGAGAAGAGTATGGCTGCCGGACAGAATGGCTTCGATAGTATTGGCTGCCTGGGAAGTGCTTCCGCTGGCATCTTCAGTGGAAAAATCGGTTGTGCTTTTCCGGTTCGGCAGATTGCGTATAAAAGGGCTGATGTCCAGCTGCCGGACGCTCCGCCCATCCTCCGAACGGATCTTCATTGCTGTATCTTCCGTGATCACATATTCTCTGCCGTCCCCCGGAATATGGTTATAAACTCCGCGTTCCAATGCTTTAAGCAAAGTGGATTTTCCGTGGTAACCACCGCCTACGATGAGTGTGATGCCTTTTTTGATCCCGAGACCTGTAATGGATCGTCCGTCGGAAAGCGGTATGGTAACCCTGCCCTGTTCGGGACTTTCGAAAACCGTGGCATCAGGCATGGGCCTGTCGTCCACACCACTCTTTCTTGGCAGGACGGCACCATCTGCAACAAATGCCACAAGTCCCATCTCCTCCAGTTTTTCACGTATCAGCAGCTGATCGTCGGCGAGAGTTGCCCATTGCTCCAGTTTCTGAGAATTTACAGCCTTTGAATTAAGACTTTTTTGTACACAGACGGGAACATATTCCATGAGCATTTTTTTCAGCTCCATGGAAAGTGTGGTCCGGCCGGCTGCAGGAAAGCCTGCCAGAAATCTGACGGTCAGTGTTCCGTTTTTTGGATCGATCGTTAGTGCAGAACGTTCCAGGATCTCCTGATGACAGGTACTCACTGACAGGGTACCGCTTTTTCCGCTGCCGGAAGTTTTGTGGTTTACCCGTCCCAGTTCATTGTGAAAACAGCGGAGCAGCAGGTCCTGTAATGCAATCCTTCTGTGGGGAGCATTGTAGTATTTTTGGTCAAATCCATGCTGTGCGGCCGGAATATGGATGCTCAGGGAAGAAGGCGCTGCAAAAGGGTCGCCCTGTACATGGTCGATGGACAGCACGAACCCGGGAAAACGGTATTCGCCCTTAAGTGCCTTGTAAGCGGGGTAGCTTTTATGATCTGTCTGGTATAACAGTTGTTCTAATTTTTTCATTTCGCCTCCGTTAAGCAGGTTCACTGTATCTTTATAGTTTTAACTATACCAGTATATAATGATTCTTCACATATTGAAATATCTCAGAAGTATATTTGTCATCAGATATTTCCCAATAGCTTATCCTTTATAATGGCAAAGGTTTCTCTCAGCATATTGTTGGGAAGATAAAGCGGATGAGATGATGCGCTTATTCCACATGCATTTCTTAAACCTTGCTTTCGTGCCAGGGACGTGCCACGAAAAACATGAAAATTGCTGGTGATTATTCCAATATCGGCGTTTTTATCGCCGATGAGCTCTATGCTGTATTTTATGTTCTCACTTGTTGAAGTCGAGCTGTCCTCCGGAATTATCCGTTTTGAATCAATTCCCTTACCCACGAGGTAGTTTTTCATGACCGTAGCTTCCGGTGCAGGCTCATTGCTGCCTTGTCCTCCGGAAACTATACAGATGGTGTCCGGATTTTCTTTCAGATATTCGCATGCTTTGTCCAATCTGTATTGAAGTATTATACTGGGCCCAGTCTGTTTGACCTGAGCTCCGAGAACTATCACATAGTCAAGTTTTTGTCTGCCCGTACAGAAGAAACCGCTAATTATTATTGCCTGAATCGTAAGAAACATGGTCAGAATAATTGCAGTTATGATCATGACTGTTTTGTGTATTGCAGGCGAAAGCCTTTTCCAGATGTTTGCCGGAAGACCTCTGTGTATCATGATTCCTGTCATAATCATCATTGCACCCATGATATCCCATATGAGGAAAAATCCGGTTCCGCTTCTGACTCGCCAGATTATCATGCTGTATGCAATAAACAGTATGCCTGTGATAAATAATATTGTCTGTATTGCTTTGTTTTTTTTCATTATCCTTCATCAATGTTTCAGTTGTTTTCAGCGATCGGTTATCTATATTGTATTTATAACAGATAGTTTTTTATTTTTGTATTTACAAGATCAAGATCGATAGAAATATCTTCTGCTTCTTCTGATATCAGCAGCTTATCTCCAAGTATATAATTATTTTTCTCATATTGAAATAGTTTCTTTAAATTCTTTGTAGCATAAGCTCCGTCAGATATTAAACCGAGATGCTCCCATATAAATGTTTTTCTTTTTCTCAGGTTTAAGAGAATAAAATCCGGATAAACAACAGAACTATCGGGATGATATTTTTTTATGAATCTTTCAGTATTTGCAATACCTGTTTTGAGTTTCTTGATCATATTTCCGTCATATTCTTTTTGGATAAATTGTTTTATTTTTTCGAGTTCTGATACAGGTACGTATTTATATTCCTTTGATTGGTCTTCTCTGAAATAATATTGATAAGTGTTGTTTCGTTTTGAAACTCTCAGTTTTCCAACGGATCTGCTTTTATTTGACCTGGCCCTCTTTTCTAACTTGTGCAATAATTCTTTTTGTTCGTCTAATTCTCTTTTTAAGTCTGATATTAAATCCATGTTTTCTGCTCTCCTTTCTTGATCATAAGTGCTTTGCGATGTTTGTACTGACGAATTAGTATTTCTTGCAGTTCGTCCGTATGTGAGTCTGAAGCGATACGTACGAAATTCGAAAATCAAAAAATAGTCTGTATTGTTTTTGAAGTGCGGTACGGACGAATGTGATTTTTTAACAGTTCGTCCGTATGTGAGTCTGAAGCGATACGTACGAAATTCGAAAATCAAAAAATAGTCTGTATTATTTTTGAAGTGCGGTACGGACGAATGTGATTTTTTGCAGTTCGTCCGTATTTTTGGTTCATCGGGTACGATTATTTCCTTAACACTGCTCTGGTCGTTTTGCTGAAAATCGGGTGAACCGGTCCAAGACAGTGTAATTAAAACTATAGTTTGTTTTCGATGAGAATTGATGTGGGATCTCCACAGGAATTGCTCAAATGATACACTACAAATAATATAAAATCAAGTGGTTTTTTGAAGGCATTGGATGCTTTTAAAGGTAGGGGAGGGCTTTTGATAATGATCCGGGGAGGTTAATGATCCGGAGGGTTTGTCCGATAAAGAAGATAAGGGTGAAAAGGATTTCGCAATGAATCTACATGGAGGTAGAATATATGACCGGTATTTCCGGTATATCCGGATCATTTCAAAATCCATATCAGAACATATTTTCCCGGGGCAATGCGCTGAGCGCTGTAGTGGGACATGCGAAGGCGCAGGACGGATCTGCAGGCACCATAAGTTCGTCTGTGTCCTATACGGGCGGTGCTGCTGCGTCCTATATGGGAGATACAGGCAGCTTCGTGTCCGAGGAAAAATACAGACAGTCGTCAGTAAAGCATAAACACACATCTTCCGGAGCCACGGTGCGTCAGAGTGAGCAGTTCAGGCGGCTCCTTCGTGATCTGAAAAAAACCGAAGAAGAAAACAAAAATCCTTATGCCGTAAAACCTGATGGTAAAAACGATGGGTTTACGGAACTTCTGGGCGTGACGGATGATGAGGAAGATAAAGAAAGATCAGAAAAACCGGTGGTCTATAATTACAAGGAAGTGGCGTCGAAGATACAGCGTGCGAAGACTTCCGTGAGTGCCGCCCAGGCTGTGTTTGCGGCTAAGCGGAAAGTGATGGATGTAAAACGAAAGATCTCCGCAGGTGACGGTGATCCGGAAGAGCTGCAGCTGGCGTTAACCCATGCAAAGCGCATGGAGATGGCAGCAAGAAAAAAGAAGAATCATCTGGAACTGGAGGAGATCGCTTCAGCAAAGGTGAAGGGTAATGAGCGTGAGGACAGACAGGAAGACGTCCTTAATAAACTGAAGAATGCCATGGTCGAAGAGAAGGAAGAAAAGGTAAGCGGCCTGGAAGATAAGGTATTTGAAGAACGTCAGGATATGATAAAGGAAGCTGCTGAGAATTATGGGTCGGTGTATGAAGCAGGAGAGGAAACCGCATCGTTG
Organism: Lachnospiraceae bacterium; assembly: GCA_016288495.1. Taxonomy (GTDB): domain Bacteria; phylum Bacillota; class Clostridia; order Lachnospirales; family Lachnospiraceae; genus UBA1753. The sequence goes on along the minus strand of JAEEZH010000172.1, from coordinate 1,603 downwards.
GTAAACCACGGACAGGAAGCGGTGTCATCTGCGGGACAGGATGTGCTTGCCGGGCTTAATGAGATGATATCAGAATTCGGTGAGGAAGAACTGAAAGCATTGGAAGATATGATGGAGATGCTGGAAGATATGGAGATGACAGATCCCCATATGGACAGAGAGGATCTTGATGAGATGAAGATGAAGCATCGTCTTAAGGAACAAAAAGCCATGGTAAAGGCGGATATGGAATATCTTAAGGGCGTGATGGAGCACAGGGAAAAGTCGGGGCAGTCGGTTGATCTAAAGGCAGCATCCGGGAAAATGACAGTTTCAGGCGGTGTATCCGTATCGTCAGGTGTGGCATCGGCTGCATTATCCGTGGGACGATTTTCGGCAGGCACGGATGGTCTGACAGGTTGGGCAGGTGCTCCGGCAGCAGCATCTTCAGCAGCAATAACGGAGGGTATCTCGGTAGATGTATCGGTGTAGAAATACTCTCCGGTTGGATCAAAAGGGTAGTCAGAACAGCAGGTGGACACGTTCGGGAGTAAAGATACATAATACCGAATACACACAAAAATCAACCGAATGATCACGATGATAAATTTTACAATGGTCACAAAATAATCTATCTGTTATAATTTTTTCGGATGTGTTTCAGTGATCCTGGGACAGATTAAACAACTTGAAACGGAAGACCGGACAGTATGAAAAGCATGGTTGATATCGATATAGTATTGGATGAGGACTATATCGATCCTAAAGTTACGATTCAGACAAAAGAAAAAAACAAGCAGGTAGAAAATATAATCTATGCGGTGGAGAATGCTTCTGACAATGACTTCCCCACCGTTCCCGCATATAAAGATAATTTTCTGGAATTCTTATCGCAGAGAGATATAATCAGAGTCTGCATTCAGGGCCGCAAGGTTGTTATAGAAACCGAATCCGGCAGCTATATCGCAAAGAAAACATTATCGGGACTGGAGGAGATCCTGAATCCCGAGAGATTCTTTCGCATATCCCAGTCAGAGATAGTTAATCTGTATAAAGTGAAAGGTTTTGACCTGAGCGTGGCCGGAACCGTAGGTGTGGAGTTTGACAACGGGACCAGATCCTGGGTGGCCAGAAGCCGGGTTAAGCTCATAAAGGCGAGGTTATGCAAATGAGAGACGAAGGAATGGCTTTCAAATATAAAGTGATAGTCCTTGCCTCCATTGGCTTTGGCCTTGGCGTCATAGCAGGGACCCTGATAACCGCCATAAGCGCCACATTGGAGATCGGTGACGGAACGCTGTATGTGTGCGATCCGGAATTCAATGAAGCCATGGGCGGGATACTCAAAGCCTTTGTGGTACAGGCGATCGTTTCGGGGCTTTTCGGCGCTCTGGGAATGGGGCTTTCATCCGTTTATTACATAGAGAACTGGAGTGTGCTCAAAGCCATGAGCATACACTTTCCCGTAACCCTTGTGTTCTTTTACGCCACAGCTTTTTTCCTGAGATGGTGGAGTTATAAAGACGTGGCGTTTTGTTTTACGATGTTCGGCATATTTCTGGCGGAATATGTTATAATATGGCTTGCCAACTATTTTGCCTACAGGATACAGATATCCCAGATG
>JAEEZH010000171.1 GCA_016288495.1 Lachnospiraceae bacterium | reverse complement strand
TATGGTAGAGGACATCCTGAAGGAGATCGAGGGATACGATATTCCCGATGCGGAAAAGGAGAGGTTTGCGCTTGTCCGTGAAAAGGCGGATATACTGGATTATGACGGAATGCTGGAAGCGTTAAATAATTAAAAACAGGAGGAGAGCATATGGATGCGAATGTACAGGAAAAGTTAGAGCAGATCCTGCGCGGAGAAAAGAAATACACATCTACGAATCTTGCTTTTAATATGATGATTTCAAAAATGCAGAAGCGGCTTAAGGCCGATCCCGGAAGCATGGAATCATGTATGAAAGAGATGGAGGCGTTTTTGGGAAAGTATCCCATAGTGGCGAAGGTAGATCTCGCAAATATTGCGGCACTTTAATAAAATATCAAGGGGGGACACGGAAATGCTTATCACGTTGGAAGAAGCTGTTTCATTGATCAATGAAGGAAAGATTCTGCACATAGCGGGAGACGATGTACTGCTTAAAAAGCTTCCAAAAGGAAAATGGATAGGGGGGACGACACCGTATTTCATCGGCGGCGATGGCGGTGAATTCACCCAGGAAAAGCTTTTTGTGAATGAGATAGATTTTGCCGAAGACATAAGGATAGCGGTATACGGTAAGTATAATGTTTTTCAGGTGGTAGAGGAGTGCTATGACAATGGCCTTACGATGCTGATCATACCTTATGGGTCTGAGGTCGCTATAAAGTACGCAAAGGAAGCACCCGAGGTGGAGGAGCTTCTCATGCATCCCGTCATTGGCTGGATATCCGGCTTTGACCTTAACGCCGTGGGTGAGGCAAAGGTTTACGACGGGACCACCGGGGAGGCCTATACCGACAAAGCCGTGGCTATGTATATAAAGCTTCCCGCAGAAAAGACCGCCATGATCAATATGGTCAATATCTTCACCGATGACAAGACCGATCCGATCATCAGGTTTCCTGACAATGAGCTCAGTGCCAGGAGCTGCACAGTAAACGGTCAGGAGGTGAACTTTGCGGAGTACATCGAAAAGAAGGGCATCGACACAAAGATGCCGCTTGTGGCTGACTATAACGGCTCCTATATCAATACATCGATAATGAGCGTGGAAGGAGATGAGGTCGGTTTCTATGCCCCGGTATTCAGGAACATCGAGTACCGTTTTGCCACAGCCGTGGAGGATTATGCCGGGGAATTTATTAAGAGGACAGAAGAAGCAGCTGCCAGGAATCCGGTCTTTTCCTGCAACTGTATTCTGAATTACCAGTATGGCGGCCTCGACGGAAAGAAGATAGCTCCCTTTATGGGACCTGTGACTTTCGGCGAGGTGGCATACCAGCTTTTGAACCAGACTCTGGTTTACTGCGAGATACTGGGATAATAAATGGCAACAGCTGTCAGCATCAATAATGCCATAAACGGATTTGCCTGGGGGACCTTCGGTCTTGTACTGCTCCTTGGAACGGGACTGATATGTACAGTGATCACCGGCTTTTTCCAGATCACCCATATCAGGCACTGGTGGGGCAAAACCTTCGGGATCATGAGGACCGAGGGAAGGATCATCAATGATGCCGGGGCGCTGTCCCAGTTCCGGGCTTTCTGTACGGCGCTCTGCGCCACCATAGGCACCGGAAATATCGCCGGAGTATCTACCGCTATATGCGTAGGCGGACCCGGAGCCGTGCTATGGATGTGGGTCGCGGCTTTTTTTGGTATGATGGTCAAGTATTCCGAAAACGTGCTGGGTCTGTATTACAGACGGAGAAATTCGGAGGGAGCCTGGTCGGGAGGGCCGATGTATTATCTGCAGGACGGACTCGGCTCGATAAAGTACTGTAAAGGACTGGGGAAGCTGCTGGGAGTCCTCTTCTGCATCTTCACGGTGCTGGCATCCTTCGGTATCGGAAACATGAGCCAGATAAACAAGATAACCCTGAATTTTCAGTCCACCTTTTTATCAGGCATGGATGATGAGCTTTTCCTCGGCGCACCGAGGGTAAACTGGCTGATAGGCTTCATTCTGATGATGACTACGGCTATGATCATTTTAGGAGGCTTCAGGCGACTGGCCGCTGTTTCCGAAAAGCTCATACCTTTTATGTCGATAGCCTATATAATAGGATGCCTCATTATGATATTGCTTCACATTTCCAGCCTGCCTGCTGTCTTTTCGTCTATATTCAGGTTTGCGCTGGGACCCCACGCTGTAGCGGGAGGCGCGGCCGGCACGGCGGTACAGATAGCATTAAATACGATAAAGAACGGCTGTAAGAGGGGGGTCTTCTCCAACGAGGCAGGCCTCGGGTCATCCGTGATGGTGCACAGCAACAGCTGTGTAAGGGAGCCTGTGAGACAGGGGATGTGGGGGATAGCGGAGGTATTTCTCGATACCATAGTGATCTGCACCATGACGGCCATCGTCGTGCTTTCCTCCGGTGCCATCGACCTTGAGACAGGGATCATGGTGGAGGGCATCAATGATGCTACACTGGTGGCAAGCGCGTTCCGGAATACTTTAGGGCGTCCCGGGGAATGGTTTGTTGTCATCGTGATAACCCTCTTTGCTTTTACGACCGTCATGGGATGGTCTTATTACGGAGCCAAGGTCACGGAGTATCTTTTAGGGGTCGGATGTGGCCGGATTTACCGGCTGGTATTCATCGTGATCATTGTTTTCGGAGCGGTGATGGAATCAAATCTCGCGTGGGATATCTCTGACACCTTCAACGGGCTTATGATGATCCCGAACCTTATAGGCATCATCGCGCAGGCACCGTTGATAGTGAGGCTTACCAGGAATTATATAGAACGTAGGATGAAGGGCAGTGATATAGAGCCCATCCTTTCATTTGATAAGGATATACAAAAGGAGGCCATGGCTGCAGTCAGGCGCGGTATGGATTAAGGGAGGATAAAGAATGGATCGCACAAATAAAAACATTGTAATACTGATGTTTCAGTACAGTGTGGTGGT
>JAEEZH010000170.1 GCA_016288495.1 Lachnospiraceae bacterium | reverse complement strand
TGCTGTCGCTTCAGTACAACAGGGCTCGTCAGGGCTCCATCACCCAGGAGCTTACCGAGATCATCGCAGGTGCGGAGTCTATCTCCTGATCCCGGATATGAGGTCATTCTGAGCGAAGCGACGCATATCACACCATGAAATGGTGTGATGCCGCCCTTTTGGTGTCATAAGGAATCCACCACTACGTGGTACCCCTTATGACGAATGACGAGGGGTTGCGAAGCAACAGGAAGAATCTTGCGTCTGTTTGTCATTCTGAGCGAAGCGAAGAATCTTTTTTGATAAAATAAGATAAAAATTAGAATTAAGAACATGAAAGGAGAAAACTATGGCTCAAAGAAGTCCGGGAAAGGTGACCCAGATAATAGGTGCGGTAGTAGACATCAAGTTTGATGGCAGTGACCTTCCCGAAATAAATGAGGCGATAGAGATACCCATGAATAACGGTTCCACCCTGGTGGTGGAGGTCTCACAGCATCTGGGAGACGATACCGTGCGGTGTATAGCCATGGGTTCCACTGACGGTATGGTAAGAGGCATGGCGGCAAATGCTACCGGAGCTCCCATATCCGTACCCGTTGGAGAGAATACTCTGGGCCGTATGTTTAACGTATTGGGGCAGCCTATAGACAATAAGCCCGATCCTCAGGGCGTGGAGCGCATGCCCATACACAGAAAGGCTCCCGAATTTGAGGAACAGTCCACAAATACCGAGCTTCTGGAGACAGGAATAAAGGTCGTGGATCTGCTTTGTCCTTATCAGAAGGGTGGAAAGATCGGACTCTTCGGCGGTGCCGGCGTGGGAAAGACGGTGCTCATCCAGGAGCTGATCAGAAACATAGCTACAGAGCACGGCGGATATTCCGTATTTACCGGCGTAGGCGAGCGTACCCGTGAGGGTAACGACCTTTACTACGAGATGAAGGAGTCCGGCGTTATCGATAAGACCACCATGGTGTTCGGTCAGATGAACGAGCCCCCCGGAGCGAGAATGAGGGTTGGACTTTCCGGACTTACCATGGCCGAGTATTTCCGTGATAAAGGCGGAAAGGACGTGCTCCTTTTCATTGACAATATCTTCAGATTTACCCAGGCAGGTTCAGAGGTTTCGGCACTTTTGGGACGTGTGCCTTCCGCGGTGGGATATCAGCCTACCCTGCAGACCGAGATGGGCGCTCTTCAGGAGCGTATCACTTCCACCAAAAACGGTTCCATCACCTCTGTCCAGGCGGTATATGTACCTGCGGACGATCTGACCGACCCCGCACCGGCTACCACCTTCGCCCATCTGGATGCGACCACAGTGCTTTCCAGATCCATCGTGGAGCTGGGTATCTATCCCGCAGTGGATCCTCTGGAGTCTACCTCCAGGATCCTGGATCCCAGAGTAGTGGGTGAGGAGCATTACAGAGTGGCCAGAGGTGTACAGGAGATACTTCAGCGATATAAGGAACTTCAGGATATCATCGCCATCCTCGGTATGGATGAGCTTTCCGAGACGGACAAGCTGGTGGTTTCCAGAGCCAGAAAGGTACAGCGTTTCCTGTCACAGCCCTTCTTTGTGGCTGAGCAGTTTACCGGACATGACGGCCGTTATGTACAGATCAAGGATACCATTCAGGGCTTTGCCGAGATCCTTGCAGGAAAGCATGACGATATACCTGAGGGTCACTTTCTTAATGCCGGCAGCATAGACGACGTATTAGCGAGGGTATGATATGTCTGAAAACAGTTTTAAACTACAGATAATCAGTCCTGACAGGATATTTTACGAAGGCGACGTATCCATGGTTGAGTTAAATACCATCGAAGGAGAGGTGGGTATTTACAAGAGGCATATGCCCATGACCATGATACTTTCTCCCGGAGCCATGACCATCACTGAGGATGGGGGCACTAAAAAGGAGGCTGCACTTCATGAGGGTTTCCTGGAGGTTCTTCCCGATAAGGTGACCATCCTGGCCGAGACGGTGGAATGGCCGCAGGAGATAGACCTGGAAAGAGCCCAGGAGGCCAAAAAGAGAGCGGAGAAGAGACTGGCCGAAAGAGACGAAGGGCTGGATGTGCTCAGGGCCCAGACCGCACTTCAAAGGGCTATAGCCAGGATCTATGTGGTAAAATAATAAGTTTGGATAAAAAGCAGTATACCCCGGGGAAGCAATTCTTCGGGGTAATATTTTTGCCATCGGATAATGAAACAGATCATAATCAAAGCGACATCCTTCATAATAGTATTTTTCATATCGCTGTATATCATCGGTATGCTCAAGAATATGAGCAACGTGGATACAACGGTTGAGATGAGTGCTGCCACTTTGCCCGTGGTGAATCTGGTGATCGACGGACAGAACGTGAATACCCTTTTCGGTTACACCGCCGTCATGGAAGGAAAATACCTGAGGGAGACGCTGACCCCCATAAAAACCGATAAAAGGATAAGCCTTAAGGTGGATCCCATGGGTACCAAGGTGGACGGTATCTCGTATGAGGTCCGTTCCGTGGACTTTGAACGTCTGGTGGAAAAGACGGAGGTATATAATTACGTACACGGAGATGACCATCTGCAGGCCGAGATCTCCCTTAAGGACCTGATAGACCCGAAGCAGGAATATGCGCTGATAATCATTTTGAAATGCAGGGACAGGGAAGTGAAGTATTTTACCCGGGTGATCGTGGATGAGGACATCCCTGCGGAGGAAATGATCGGCTTTATCAGGGATTTCCATGACAGGACCTTCGATAAAAGCGCGGCGGCCTCTCTGGCCACCTATCTGGAGAGTAACGAGGAAGGTGATAACAGCACCTATCAGAAGGTCAATATCCATTCCAGTTTTTATCAGGTGACCTGGGGAGATCTGAATATAGGCAATGTGAGTGAACCGCAGTTTCAGATCTGTGATATGGATTCGGCGCTGGCCACAGTGCGCCTTGATTATTATGTGGATATAATCGCCGGTGGGAATCTGGAGAGATATCCCGTAAAAGAGGTATACAGGATCAGATATACTCCTGAGCGGATATATCTGCTGGATTACGACAGGACCATGAACCAGATATTCATGCCCTATAAGAATACCTTTGTAAATGACAAGATCATGCTGGGGATCGTGGCAAAGGAGGATGTGAAGCTTTACGAAAATACGGATGGTTCGGCTGTGGTCTTCGTCCAGTGTGATTCTTTGTATGAATACAGGAATTCGGAGAATACCCTGGTAAGTGTATTCTCGTTTTACAACGAAAACAATATGGACCTGAGGACTCTCAATGACCGCCATTCCATAAAGGTCCTGGATGTGGACGAGCTGGGGAATATCTATTTTACGGTGTACGGTTATATGAACCGGGGCGAGCATGAGGGCGAAGTGGGAGTCTGTGTCTATTATTATGACAGGGTAAAGAATTATATTCAGGAAAAAGCCTATATTTCCTATAACAAATCCGGAGATATGTTAAAGGAAGGGGTGGAGAAGCTTTCATACATAAACCGTGATCACAGTCTTTATATCTATCTGAATGATGCGATCTATTGCATCGATCTGGATAACCGCAGTCAGAAGATAGTGGCTGAGGGTCTGGGAAATGACAGCCTGGTGACCAGCCGCAGCAATAAGGTGGCCGCCTGGGCCAACGATGATGAAACCAGGATCACGGTGGAGGATCTGAACAGTGCCAGACAGAGGATCATCACCGCCAGTGAGGGAGAGAGTGTCCATCCCATCGGATTTTTGAGGGATAATATCATTTACGGAATATCCAATAAGGATGAGATGGTCAGGGACGATTCGGGCATTGTGACCATCCCCAT
>JAEEZH010000169.1 GCA_016288495.1 Lachnospiraceae bacterium | reverse complement strand
CTTTGAGGAATATCAACTGGAAACTGACGGCAAAAACAGGGGACCTGATGGTAAATTTAAGGGACGCCACAGTGTCATCCAGGATCGCCATCCTTCTGAATATGGACGATCCCCAGGGACTTTTTGACGCGGAGCTTCTGGAGGACGGTATCAGGATGACCCTCACCATGGCCGACGGTATCTCCAGGTCGGGCATCAGCACTGCGGTGAAGACCAACGCCTCAGACTGTATCACCGGGGTGCCTGTATCCGTGGATACGGTGGAATCCGGTGAATATTTAAAGGTTATAGCCAGGGCTCTTGCAAGGATAGACCTTAGCGCAGACAAGGCCCCTTTTTCTGAACTGGTCCTTGACGCGGCAAAGGCTGCCCGGAATGCGGATATCACATACTGCGTGATCTCATCCTCCGTAAGGCAGGAGGTGGTGGATGCAGTTTCCCTGCTGGCAGCGGACTGCGGCAGGGTGCTGTGGCTTTGCCCCACCAAGAAAACCGTGGTTTTTCCTTCGGGGGTACGGGGGATAGATTTTTACCCTGTGTATCTTACTTAGGCTGCGATAGTGTAAAGCGATCTCTGAAAAAGATGCGTCGGCTAAAGCCTCAGGATGACATCCGGTGTGGTCGTTTCAAGATATTAAGAGAAATTGCATGGAAATAGCGGACATCAGAAAAATCTTAAGGACAGCGCATAATCTTGTGTTTTTTACCGCGATCCTGACCTGTATCGTAAGCGGCATGTGCGAGAAGACAGGATCGACGGCATCTTCCTATGCCCTGCGCCTTGTTGTCAGTGTGCTCATGCTCTGGTCCTTCTTCCTGTATGCGGATTTTCTCCCCGGCAGATTTAAGAATTTCTTTGCCTTTACAGGTGCCGTTTTTGTGGGCATTGTGGTCTCCTTTGTCCTCATCCATTTTGTGGCGGGGCAGTTCAATTCCATAAGGTTCACTTATTCGGCACTGATCCTTGTGCTCTGCGGTATGTCCTATAAGGAGCATAACAGTTCCAAACCCATCTTTCATCCCGATCTTTTACCTCTTGTGGTCTATGTCATACTCTGGGGCTTCGGTGCCCTGGTGGCTTCCCGTAATATCATGAGATTTGCCCTCATCTTTGAGATAGCCGATATCTTTATCTTTATCCTTCATCTGGAACTGTCCAATCTGGAAACCTCCATGAACCATGTCAGGGACAGGGCTTATCTCCCGGCCGAAACCATCAGAAAGAGAAACCGTACGGAGCTTTTGTTTTTCATGACGGCAGTCATAATGCTGATGATCTTTTCCCTGCTGATACCCTATTCGGGAAAAGTGGCGGACTATGCTTCCAGGGCTGCGGTGACCGTGCTCAGGTGGCTGGTATTGGCCTTCCTTAAGATCATCTCGCTTTTCCCCGCCACCGACGATCTCACCGAGAACATGATGGAGTTTGCCAAGGGCTTCGAGTTTGAAAAAGAGGGGCTGGTAAACGAAAAGCTGTGGGACGTGATCTATGTGATCTCACTGATCGTCATCATAGCCCTTTTTATCTTCTGCATAGTAAAGCTTTTGATAGAGTTCTATAAAAAATTCCAGCGCGCCCAGTATTCCGATTCCACAGACGTATCCGAATTCATTTTTCCCACGGATGACAAAAAGAACAGATCCGTGACCGATAAAAAGCCGGGATTCTTCGACAGGACCAACGAGGCCAGGATAAGAAGGGCGTATATCAGGTTTATCAGATCCCATCCGGATTCAAAGTATATCACAAAGGCTCTGACCCCCACTCAGATAGAGGAACTGGTGCGTCAGGGAGACCGCAGCGGTCTGGAGCGGCTTCATGATATCTATGAGAAGGCCAGATACAAAGAAAACGACTGCAGTGCGGAAGAGGTCAGGGAAATGAGAGGGCTGTGCCATGCTAAGAATAAGACAGGTTAAGCTGGTCCCCAAACAGAACGAGGATCTGTCATCGAGGCTGTCAAGGCTCAGGAAAAAGCTGGCCTCACTTCTCGGTACAGATATCTCCAAAATAAAGGAGATCCATCTTGTGAAGGAATCGGTGGACGCCCGGAAAAAGCCCGAAGTCTTCTGGGTGTATACCGTGGATGTCCTGCTTGACGGCGTTAAAGAGGAAGCTATTGTCAAAAAAATTAAGGGTGCGGATATCTGTGTGGTAAAGGAGGGCTTTGATGGTGCTGAACCCATGGGAGGACCTTTTGTTTTTTCAGGGAAAAACCGTGAAAAAAACGGGGAAAACGGCCCCGTGACCCTGGTGACGGGGGCAGGCCCGGCAGGCCTGTTTGCAGCCTACCGCCTGGTCCTTTCGGGCCACAGGGTGATCCTTATCGAACGGGGAAAGAGCGTGGATGAAAGAGCGGCGGATGTGGATCTCTTCTGGGCAGGCAGGGGTCTTGATCCCGAGTCGAATGTACTCTTCGGTGAAGGGGGTGCCGGTACTTTTTCCGACGGAAAATTAAATACCGGGATAAGGGATGCAGACGGAGGGGTGGATACCGTGCTCAGGACCTTCGTCCGTTTCGGAGCTCCTTCCTCCATTCTTTATGAGCAGCATCCTCACGTGGGTACGGATGTGCTGCGCCGGGTCATCCGGAATATGAGGAATGAGATCATCGCCCTGGGGGGCGAAGTAAGGTTTGGGACGAAGCTCACCGGTCTGTTTCTGAAGGAAGGCAGACTGCAGGGAATATGTGTGAATGATTCCGGGAAGATAGAATGTGAGGCTCTT
>JAEEZH010000168.1 GCA_016288495.1 Lachnospiraceae bacterium | reverse complement strand
TTCGGGATCACTCAGTGACGTCATCTTTACGGACTTTAAGGTATAATCCGACACATACTTTACGGCAACGGATATGACCGCTATGTCCTCCTTGGCATCCGAGCCCTTGACCATGGAATCATACGACACACCGTCGTTGAACTTAACTATCAGCTCCTCAGCATCCGCCACCACATGACTGTTGGTGACTATCAGGAGTTCTTCATCGTTCTGTCCCACTATAACGCCCGAGCCGCTGGCCTGGCTCTCAAACTGCTGGGGCATACCCCAGAAAGATTCGTAATACTGTACGGATTTACTGGTGATGGCTACTATACAGGGAAGGTTCTCTTCCACTATAGCGGAAACATCCACCACTTCGATCCCGTCCCTGCCGCTTTTTCCTTTGGTGTCGGCAGTGGCTATCTCGCTTTTCGGAGCATCCTTTTTCTCTGACTCCTTCTTTTCCCCGTCATCCTCATCGTCCTCATCATCCTTGTCATCATCAATGGGGCGGGCGGATTCTATCCTGGGGAAATCATCCGGTCCAAAGGTCTCAAAACTGTGAGACGTCTGTATATCGATATTGGAAAGGATCTTATTTCCTATCTGGAAGATACCAAAGATGATCACGCCTGCCACAACACCGAAAATAAGTGCACAGGCCAGAGCTGTGAGCAGCTTTTTCCAGAAACTGCCGCCGCTTTTCTTTTCACGCGTGACCCGGCGTCCGGAAGCTGTCCCGGCTGTATAGGCAGAACCGGCTGTATAAGCTGTGGCTCTGTTTCCGGCGGCATAAGCGCTTTGTGAACTATCGTTCACCGCACTTTGTCCGGCAGAACCGGCTGAAGTACCCATACCGGCCGATGCGCCCGATGCAACCGTCCCCGTTGACATTCCCGTACCTGATGCAGCAGAAGCCGTCGATGAAAACGTACCTGCCGTCCCACTCTCCTGAGAAGGGGATGTATCATTCTGTGTACTGCCGTAAGAAAAAGGCACAGGCTCCTTAGGTGCCTCCGACGAAGAACTGTCGGAAGTGTCTGTCATACCTTCAGGTATCTTTCCGTAAGTTTCATCATTATACATAACTGCTTCCTCCTCTAAAAGCCATCTCTAAATCTGAAAAAGAGGATAACAGCAAATTGTGTTCAAATTATGTCCAAAAGGTGAAAGCTTCGTCATCATTGCCTGCGGCCACGGTTATTTTCCTCCTCGGTCTTTCCGTATCCGGCGTAAACATTCACAGGCACCTCGTTTTTATCCCAGTATCTGTACCAGTAGGTACGGTTTGCCGTCAGCTTCAGGATCACCTTTTTCCCCAGCTTTTTATAATTCTTTCCCAGCTTATATCCCAAGAGCTTGCAAAAGCTCTGATAGAAAAGCTTTGGAACGAGATAGGGCTTTTTAATATCCATGAGATAATTGACGGTCTCCTTTATAAGGCGAATCCCCTCACTCTCGCTTTTGACATCCCCGAACACTTCGGGGTGATCCGCCTGGGATACTCCCATGTCAAAATTCCTGTGGAGCTGACGGATGCCGCTGTAATTATGGGAATGTATCACCTTTGCCCCGGCTGCATAAGCCACCTTCTGTCCACTCTTTATCACCTTTGCGGCAAAGAGCATGTCTTCATTGAAAATAGTGAAATTGATAAAGCCTCCCAGCTCATCAAAGGCGTACTTCTTGTATGCCGCGCAGGCGTTTGAACAAAAATACGTCTTGATCCCCAGCTGGGGGAGGTCCTTTGCGCTTTTGACCAGAGGCCGGTCAGGATAATTAAACCTTCTGGAACAGGTCTCTATCGGATCCGCATCGGGGGCGGCGATCTGTCTGGCGTAAGAGACCACCACCTCCTTATCCGTCATGGGGCGGACAAGTTCCTCTATCATATGTTCGTCAGCCGGAATGGCATCCTGTGTCATAAAGACCATGATATCCGCATCAGAACGCTTTGCGCCCTGATTTCTGGTGCGGCCATGGTTAAATTCCCTATGGGATATATTTTTGATTCGTATCTCGGGATATTTTTTCAGATAATCCGTTCCGTAGAATAAAGAATTGAGGTATTTCTCTTCAGTGTTGATCAATATGATCGCCGATGGCTTCACAGTCTGCTCTTCCAGAGCTTCTATGATCTCGAGAAGCCTCTTATCCGGCTTATATGTGGGTATGATCACATCTATACTTATCTGAGCCATTATTGACCACCTAAATATTTCGCCTTATCCGCCGCGACCTTATCGCTTATCTCCATGACTCTGGCGGTAGGTGTATATGAATCCTCTCCGTACATGAAGGTGTGAAGAGTCTTTACATCCTCGGCAAAATTTTCAGCCACTACGCAGCTGCCTGCCTTACCCATGGTCCCGGTCACCCTGTTGAAGGGAAAACCGTCTCCGGATGTGACCTGATAAGTGGATGCCTTGGAAGCATAAGCCACCAGGTCGGCAGAAGAAAATGAAGTCATTATCCTGGGGAACAGAGTATCAATGGCCGAATTCAGCTGAGACACCGAAGCCTTGGAAGCCTTCTGGGACAGCTTCTGAAGCACAGTCCTCTGTCTCTCTGCCCTCTCAAAATCATTGCCCACATATCTGATACGGCAATAGGCAGTAGCCTGAAGGCCGTTAAGGTTCTGAAGTCCCGCGGAAGTCACGGGGGTGTAATCCACTCCCGGGGTAGCGGTATAGGCCTGCTCTCCGAAGGCATTGAGTCCGTCCTCTTTACCCACCATGGAGATCTGATAATTGTTAAGATGCTCTATCTCAGCATCCTTTACGTCTATCTCCACGCCTCCGAACAGATCTATCAGATCTATCAGCGCATAAAAATCAACCGTTATATAATCCCTGATATCTAAATCCAGGCAGGTGTTCAGCATCTGGACAGCCTGTTCCGGGCCGCCTCTGGAATAAGCCATATTGGCCTTGTTATAGGTATCGTTTCCCACGTTACAGTAGGTGTCCCTGAATACGGAACAAAGCTTTATCTCACCGGTAGCTTCATTCAGTCCCGCGATTATTATGGTATCGGTCCTGTTTCCCTTTCCCAGTGTCTTGTTTCTGGAATCCACACCGAAAAGGGCGATGGTGGTATAACCGGACATATTCCAGTCACCGCCCTGCTGTGCGGCCCCTTCCGCCATCTCGGTAAGCTCATCGTTTATACTCAGAGCAGCGTCCGTCTGCCCTATGGTCTCATCCTTCTGGATCTTATCGCCCTTTATCACGACAAAGGCCACGCCCAGCATGATGAGCAGGACCAGGAATTCCGCAAAAAGCAGGAACAATTTAAGTTTTTTATTTCTGCGCCTTTTACCCTTAGATCTCGATGTTGCCATCTTTTTCACCTGTATGGATCATATCCCTGAAATACAACTATCACTTGTACACACTCCGGGTAATGATACTACATTTGGGGCATAAATGTCAAATCACACCGCGTATTATCTCCACGATCCGGACACATTCCTGGGCATCCAGATTGTCTATAGCTTCGCAAAGCACTCCGATATGCTCTGATGCACCGCCGGGGAGTGCATGTCCTTTTAGCTCATCCCTGACTCTTTCCATCTCATCCATATCAAGTTCATCACAGGCCTGCAAAAGCTGCCCCAGAAGTGAGTCAAGCTCCTCAGCCGTCAACTGTTCCAACTCCTCAGGGGCTGTCTCCTCAGGAAAATACGGGGAAAGTCTGTTAAGCAGAGCCCGATAGTCCTCCAGGAGACCCTCCGTAGCGCCATGGATAAATTCCAGATCATCCGCCTTGCCTGCCTTCTCCAGTTTCTCTGCCAGATCCCCCAGCCCGGCGGCGCCTATCTGGCGGGAGCTGCTTTTAAGAGCATGGACTTTGATGGTGTAATCCTTCCAGTCTCCCTTGTCATAGGCCGTCCTTATATCCTGATATTTTTTATCTCCCGACCTGTAATATTCCTCAACTATCTTATTGTACAGAGCAGGCATCCCTATGGCGGCGATGGCTCCATCCACATCAAGGCCGTCATAATATATGATATCGCCTCCCGATGCGGCTTTGGACTTCGCTGTCTCACTCTCCTGTTCCTCAGGATCTATGTCCACTATCTTTTCGGAAGGAAGAGCCCGCTTTACCGCCAGGATCAGTTCCCTTATATCTATGGGCTTGGTGACCAGATCGTTCATACCCTCCTTTAAGAACATATCCTTAGCCCCTTCCATAGCGTTTGCCGTAAGGGCGATAACAGGCGTTAACCTGGCGGAAGGTATTGACTTCCGGATAATATGCGTGGCTTCTATCCCATCCATTTCCGGCATCATGTGGTCCATAAAGATGATGTCAAATTTCTGTTCCCTGACCATTTCTATCGCCTTCAGTCCGCTGTCGGCCGAGAATACCTTTGCCTTAAGCGGGGCCAGAAGGCCCTCCGCAATGGTTATATTTATCATATTGTCATCCACCACAAGGAATTTTGCCTCCGGCGTGATAAAGTCTATGACAAAATCCTTCCTGTCTTCTTCATGGAAATGCTTTATCTCCCTGTCATTCAGGATCATCACAAAACCGGGGGTGGTCAGCGGCCGTCTCATTACCCGCAGATTAGGCTGGGAGGGAACGAAAGAAGCTCCGAACTTTTCCAGGATGACACCTGTAACGGACGGATTTTTGTCAAGAAAGGCTTTGATCTCCTTTTCATAGATCTCAGGCTCAAAGAAGATGTAATCCTTTTTTTCCCCGGGAACATATTCCTTAAGGGATGATATGAACCTGCTGTCCAGTCCCAGCTTATCCGCACCGTCCTCAAAAGCCTGTCTCATATCCTGATTGTCCAAAATACAGATAATACGCTTACCCGAAGCCTCATCCACCAGAATATCCTCTTCGGGATCCGCGATCTTCTGAGGAATATTGAAATAGAAATCGGAACCTTTGCCATATTCGCTGGTGACCCCCATGCTGCCGCCCATGGCCTCACAGAGCTTTCTGGATATGGCAAGTCCCAGACCCGTACCCTCCTTGGATCTGTTGCGCTTTGAATCAACCTGCTGAAAACTGACAAACAGTTTTCCCAGATCTTCTTCCTTTATGCCCTGGCCTGTATCAACCACATGATAATTAAGCATAACCTCATCATCACCCATCTTTTCTCCCGTGACGATTATCTTCACCGTACCGTGTTGGGTAAACTTGATGGCATTATTGGCGAGATTTATGATGATCTGACGGATGCGCATGGCATCGCCCTCAAGAACACGGGGAATATACCCCTTGGTGATGACAAAAAGCTCCAGGGGCTTATCCCCTACTCTTGTCATCAGGACATTTGCAATATCGTTTATCTCGGATAAGGGCTCGTATTTCTCCGGAAGGATCTCCATCTTACCCGATTCTATCTTCGACAGGTCAAGAATGTCATTGATGATGTTCAAAAGACTGTGACCGGAATTCTGGATCTGTCCCAGATACTCCCTCACATTATCCGGCAGATCCTCACGCAGGGCTATCTCCGCCATACCGATGACCGCGTTCATGGGCGTACGGATCTCGTGAGACATATTAGCAAGAAAGTCAGACTTCATCTTTGCTGCCCGCTCCAACTCTCTGTTGGCCCGGGCCATGGCCTTCATCTCCTGAATGGATTCGGTGGTATCATGGAAGATATACATGGTGGCATAGATCCTGTCCCTTACCGCCAGTTCCACGCATCTGACCTTAAAATAGACATCCTCATCCCCCTTATGGCAGACCTGAACCAACTGACGCTCCACCTTTACGGTATCGTTTATCCATTCCGTCAGCTTATTCTTATCCCTGAAGCTTTCGTACAGTTCCTCGGGAAGCTCTCTCTTTATCACGTCATTCATATGGATGAGATCCCTGTGTTCATTATACAGGATAACTCCGTCGCTCATGTCATTGGTAAAGCTTCTGAAGGCCCAGGCCCTAATCCTGTCCGTCAGGTAAAAATTGGATACATAAAAGCCGACAAAACAGAGGAGATCGGCTCCCAGACAATCCACCCACAGCGGAACAGCCTTTCCTGATAAGATCAGCCAGAATAATCCCGCAAAGACCTGATAAACCATGACCGCAATAAATCCGTAGCGGAACATCATCGCGGATTCCTTATAGCAGATCACCAGCACATAAATGAGAAGAAGACTGTTTAAAAGACAAAGGAACCCGAAAAATCCCAGGCTGAAGAAAGAAGGCTTCGGATTGATGTCACAGGCCATCCACCAGCTGCTTCCCAAAAATTGGCGTCCCGAGATCTCTATATTCCGCATCAGAATTAATATGACTGCCAGAATGACGGTCTGGGCCACACATAACCACAGGGAGCGCTTCGAAAACAGACTGCGTTCCTTAAACCTGCACAGGATGCAGATAGACTGAAGCACAATGAAATAAAGCCATATATGACAAAGATAGTACACTGCCATGGATATACGGGCGACAGTTGCATTCCCCGCAAAGATCATGGCAAAACAGGCAAAATTGCTACAGGCCGTCAGCAGCGCCATCAGGATATATCCGGCATTATTCCGCTTAAGCCTGGCGGAATACACCATACAAAATATACATAATGCTCCCAAAACAAGAAATAATATGCCAAAAATCATATCATGCCCCCTGTTCGCTTCGCTCAGAATGACATCGGGAAACGAAGTCCTTAATATTAAAAATCCTTCAACCGCCCCGGGATGACTTTCTCTTTCGTCATCCTGAGCGCAGCAAAGGATCCTTAATACGCGTTTTCATTCACAAAGCCCTTTATCACCGTCATCAGCAGTATCTTAAGGTCAAAAAGCATGGTCCAGTTTTCAATGTAATATATATCATGCCGGATCCGCTCCTCGATGGATGTATCTCCCCGAAGTCCGTTGACCTGCGCCCAGCCGGTAAGACCGGGTCGAACCTGATGCTTTATCATATAGCGCGGTATCTCTTCCTTAAACTTTTCCACGAACTGGGTACGCTCGGGCCTGGGTCCCACCAGTGACATATCCCCTTTGAGGATATTGAATATCTGGGGCAGCTCATCCATACTGGTATGCCGCAGGATCCTGCCTATCTTCGTCACCCTGTCATCATCCTTTTTAGTCCAGGCTTTTTCCTCCTCATCCGGATCCTGGACCACCATGGTACGGAATTTATACATTTTAAATGGCCTGTTATGTAAACCAACCCTTTCCTGAGTGAAGATCACAGGGCCCTTGGAAGACAGTTTAATGGCTATTGCGCTGATGATCATTACCGGCGAGAAGATGACCAGCATCACCAGTCCACCAATTATGTCAACCAATCTCTTCATCACCATATTGACCGTATTTGTAAGGGGAACATGGCGGATATTTATGACGGGAAGTCCCTGAAGATCCTCCATATACGCCCTTCCCGAGATAAAGCTGTTGTAATCCGGAATGAATTTGGTGTGGACTCCGGATTTCTCACACAGGCCCACCACCCTTTCCAGCTCCTCATACTGATCCAGGCTCAGGGTTATGGCGATCTCGTCCAGCTTGTTCTCGGGCAGGATGACCTCCAGATTCTCTATCCTTCCCAGGACCTTCACGCCCTTGTACATGGTACCGGCTTCCTTGCGGTTATCCAGGATGCCCCTGATCACATAGCCCCACTGGGGATTCAGACGGATCTTGTTGATATACTGCTCCGCAGATTTTGAATATCCCACCAGCAGCACATAGCGGAGGTTAAAGCCTCTTCGTCTGAAGAATCTCATGATATATCTGATGATGTTCCTCACCAGGGTTTCCAGAATTATGTCAACCACCCAGAAGATGGCCAGCACACCTCTGGAGATATCGTTCTGGTGAACCACATACATGAATACGATGAACACCAGCACACCTATGGAATTCACCTGGATGATGGAGAAAAGCTCCTTCTTTCGACCGGACATGCGCCTGGAAGAGTACAAATCATACTGATAGTACAAAAGAAGGAACATGGGTACTATCAGAAGGAGATACATGTTATATGAGCTCATGGGCAGATGGTTGATGGAGTCATCATACCATCTGGGCGAGAATCTCAGGGTGTATCCCGTGATATATGAAATTACGATTATTGCCGCATCTATGACAACCTGAAGACGGTTGAACAGCAGCTGATTATCTCTTATCAATTCACTAGCCTCTTGAACATGCCTGCCCAGATATCAAACTGGATCCTGACATAATTCTTAAAATTCCTGCTGTCATAATTCACGTGAAGTCCTTCGTGACACAAAAGATACCCGCGCTTAATCCCCGAAAGATAGGGACGCCCGTAACCCTTTACGATAAAAAACAGAGCCTTGATCCCAAAACCTATCACAAGGAGAGGAAGATTGATCAGAAGCTGGAGAAGGGGCATATTCTTGAACACGATATAGACGTTGTTCCTGGCGGAAAGCCTCACCTTGAAGTCGTTATACCTGCTGCCGGAGGAACCGCTTCCCGCATGATATACCACTGCCTCGGGACAGTATACGTTTTTATAACCCATGATCCTGGCCCGGTAGCCCATATCCACATCCTCCAGATAGGCAAAATGGTATTCGTCAAAATAACCTATCTCATCCAGGATGCTCTTTCTGTATATGGCGCAGCCGCCGCAGGCCGCAAAGATCTCACAGGGTTTTTCATATTTGCGCAGCTTTACGCTCTTGTCCTTGCCCCTGGCATAAGCCCAGCCAAAGGCGCTGTACAGATCTCCCGCCCCATCAAGAAGCGCAGGATCGTCCATCTGTATCATCTTGGAGGCCACGGAGAATATCCTGTCGTCGCTCTTTATGGTCTCAAGAAGCTTTTCGGCCAGATCTGCCTGTGCCCTGGTGTCGTTGTTGATAAGAAGGATATACGGGGCCTTTGCCAGCTTTATCCCCTCGTTCACAGCCCTGGAAAAACCATAATTCTGATCCAGGGGAAGCACGACAACACTGTCATCAGCCTCAAGAGCCATAAGGGAACTGCCATCCTCGGAAGCATTGTCCACCAGGATGATCTCCATCCTGTCGGCTATAGTCTGTGCCTTAAGGGAAGCGATACAATCCTTTATATATTTTTTCCCGTTGTAATTCGGGATGATCACACTCAAATCCATCGTCATATTCTCTTTAAAACAATTCCGGGCACATAAACGGTAAGTCCGCCGCTGCCCTTCTTTCTCACGCAATAGGCGCTGCCGTCTGTCTCATTCAGATCCCTGTTCATGGCCAGACGGTGCATCACCCCCGAATCCCACCATTTTCTGCCGCGGCCCTCACCCTCTTCGATCCTGCCCCGCTTATCCAATATACGAAAAACCAGGGCATTGACTTCGGGTCTGGTAAAATAACCCAGGGCGGCCTTTTTCACATCACAGCCAAGCTCCTTAAGATCCGGAGGGATATTGAATTCCAGTTCCTCTTCCTTTACCCCGTCCTTATACCTTACCACATAAAAACCCAGATGCTCCGAATGCCTGACCGAAACATTCAGGTGCCGGTTCTTTAAATGATACAAAAGGGCCATCCGCCCGGCCTCGTAGGCATAATCCTTGGAAAGGGGATTCTCGGCGGTGGAATTGGTATGTACCCTCCAGTGATACAGGACCTTAGGTATATGGACCACATCTCGGTGAACGCCCGATAACTGCCCCTTATAGAAGCCGTTTTCCCTGAACAGCCTGTCAACACACCTCAGGATAAGGTCATAATCCTGGGCGCCGTCATATTTCCTCCTAAGCCCCTTTACACTCCGCACCAGTTCCATATCCACGGCGCAAAGATGACTGATATAGTTATTGGACAAAAGAAGATCATAGTCAAAATCCGGCTTGTTGTTAGGCCGGTAGAACCTGCCTTCCCCCGCGCCGGTCTCCTCATATTTATCCTCATCCGTATAGACCAGCCTGGCGCCGGCCGAAAAAGCCTTTGCCACATGATAGAGGGCATCCGCCTCCAGAAAATCATCATGATCCGAAAAAACAGCCACACTGCCGCTTGCATGACGCAGTGCCTCGTTGGTATTGTCAGATATGCCCCCGTTGGAATTTAACTTTATGTAAACCAATCGCTCGTCGTCATATTCGCCCAGGACCTGTCTCAGATCCTCATTTCCCGATGCGTCGGCTATGATCACCTCAAAGTTTTCATAGCTCTGTATCAAAAGAGAATCCAGGAGAGTCCTGAAATGATCCTCCACCGGTTCATAAGCCGGTATCACCACGGACAAAAAGGGCATGGCCTCCCACTTTTCCTCCCTCTGGGCACTAAGCTCCTGCGCCGTCACCCTTGAATTTCTGAAAGAGGCATCATAACCGCTTTGGGCCCGCTCTTCCCGAAGGCGCTGAATACACATACGGGCCGTCTTGCGAAGTCCGTTTCTTTTCAGATATGATACTGTTTTTGTCTTTATATCAGGCATCCTTTTTTTCCAAAAAGATCTTTCTGGTCACAAAATTGTACACCATGACCACAGCCGTGGCCACTACCTTTGCCTCTATGGGCACCCAGTCCGTAGCCGTATATTCCTTATTCAAAAGTGAATATGCTCCGGCGGCCATACGGTCGATCAGAGCGTTCGTCCCGTTTACCAAAAGGGCCAGAACATTGGTCTGTCCGGCCACAAAATGATCGTTGATCAGCACGCATACCCAGATGATCAATTCGTTAAGTCCCAGACCGATCACGGAAAGGACCGCAAATATGATGAATTCCTTTGTGCGGCTCGCATCATCCTTGCGCTGAAATACAAAAGCCATACTGGCCACATAATTAAAAATAAGCGAAATGGTAAATCCAAAAAAAGCCGAGACATACAGACTGACATGGAAAACATATACCATTATGGAATAGATGGCAAAGTCTATGACAAAGGATAGTCCGCCCACGATGACAAACTTGAAGATCTGCATCATCAGCTTGCTCTTTTTATCTGCCGTCTTCTCTTTTTTCAAAACTTTTAATCCTCCATAACCCGATAGTAGTAAGCACAGTCAGTGCATAATATAAAACCCCCGCTGCCGCCATGATAAAACCGGCCTCATGAAATACCCTTATCAGATAGAATATGACCAAAAGAGCGGCAAGGTACAGGATCATATCCGGGCTTTTTAATATCCGTTTTACAGAAATGTCATCCGCCACAGATCCCGGTACGCCCGCAGATTTCCTCCTGATAAGAGCCGACACTGTCAGCCATACTCCCGGTGCACACAGAGCCAGGACAAAATAATCATAGATCCTGTGATAGGTGATCACCATGGACCACAGCATAAGGACAGTCAGAAGTTCCCTGTCAAAGCCCGCCGGAAACATAAGGACATATACAAAAAGCAAGGCCATAAACAGGGCTGTCAAAAGGACTGACTTCGAAGCCAGATCAGGGGTTATACGGCCCATGACCGCTCCTATGTCAAGGCTCCCTCCCCCTGCAAGCCATGAAGCCACCTCCAGAGGTTTTTTGATCATGTTTATAAAACTGTCATTAAGCCAGACAGCGGAGAATGCGGTCAAAAGCACATGGGGCACCAGGGCCGGGCAAAGAATGTCATATCTTCGCTTATACACATAATACAGCGCCAGAGGAGCCGTCAGCGTATACTTAAAAAAGGATACCGCAAGGCACAGGGCCGAAAGCAGGATCAGAAACCATTTCCTGCTGCCCGGACCATCCTTTGAACGTTCAGCCAAAGCTACGGACAAAAGGAAAAACGTGAGGGCAAATATGGTATGCTGACCCACGCCTATATGGTTTCGCCAGGGCATCCCGGATATCATGGCCAGGACCACAATGATACACTCTTCCCTGTATCCGGATTCAAAAAACAGCCTGTAGAACAGCCACGCAAGGACAGCCGTGAATACCAGGTTCGAAAAAAGCCAGGCGTATCTGGCTGCCAGCGGCGGCAAAAGCGTATATGGATAAAGTATCCACAACAGGGACGGAAACTGATTGGCCTCCATCTGCAGGTAATAATCTTCATATCCCAGACTCTTAAGCTCATCCGTGGGATTCAGCGAAAGATCATAGGGATTCATCCTTAAAGTCAGTACCTTGGCCGCATCCCACTGAAAATCCTGACTGTACATTACAGCATTCTTACAGCCCTGGATGAGGGATATCAAAGCCAGGGCTGCAAGTATCAGCATAATAAAATATTTGAATCTTTTTAATTTTGTATTATCCAAATCACCTTTCAAGATGGATCTTTCTTTCACTCAAGTATGGGCGCACAGGCCTTTGCCAGGACCTCTTTTTTGTCCTCGGCGTCCTTAAGATCCTTACCCTTTGTGGTATAATATATCTTTATCTTGGGCTCCGTACCTGAAGGTCTGACGATCACGCTGGACCCGTCCTCCAGTCCGTATATCAGAACATTTGCCCTGGGAAGTCCCGTCTCTTCAGGCTTTTCAAAATCCTTCACCGATGATACCTTGACTCCCGCAAAGTCCTCAGGTGCTTTTTCACGAAGGTTCTTCATGATGCCTGACATCTTGTCCATGCCGGAAAGACCGGGGAATTCAAAGGAATCCACCTTATTCAGATAGCGTCCGTACTGGGCGTATATCTCCTCCAGCCTCTGCTTGATGGAGGAGCCTGTGCTGCGGTAATATGCGGCCATCTCGCAGATGAGCATGGAAGCTATGACTGCGTCCTTGTCACGCACATAAGGGCCTGCCAGATATCCGTAGCTCTCCTCGAAGCCGAAAATGAATCTGTCGGTCTGTCCTGCCGATTCCAGCTTCGCGATCTGATCTCCGATCCACTTAAAGCCTGTCAGCACGTGACGAAGCTCCACCCCGTAATGCTCTGCCACTGCATCTGCAAGGGGCGTGGATACCAGCGACATGACCGCCACCGGATCCTTGGGCATGGTTCCCTGTTCCTTGCGTCCCGCACAGATATAATCCAAAAGCAGCACGCCCATCTCATTGCCCGAAACCAGCTCATAGCTGCCGTCGGGACACTTCATGGCGATGCCCACCCTGTCTGCATCGGGGTCTGTGGCCAGCATCAGATCCGCGCCGGTCTCTTTAGCCAGGTCCAGGCCATACTTAAGGGCCTCAAAGATCTCGGGATTGGGATAAGGGCAGGTGGTAAAATATCCGTTAGGATATTCCTGCTCCGGTACTATGGTGATATCGGTGATACCTATATCCGACAACACCTTTGTCACAGGCACAAGACCGCTTCCGTTGAGGGGTGAATAAACCAGCTTAAGGCCCGAGTTCTTTGCCACGCCGGGTCTCACCTGTCTGGACTCTATGGCATCGTAGAATGCCTTTTTACAATCATCTCCCACAAACCGGATAAGTCCCTGCTCCACACCCCGGGCAAAGGACATATATTTCGCACCGGTGAGCACATCGGTCTTTTGTATCTCATCATACACTATGGCTGCGGCATCATCCGTCATCTGGCAGCCGTCGGGGCCATAGGCCTTGTATCCGTTATATTTTGCGGGATTATGGGAGGCGGTGACCATGATGCCGGCGTTACAGTTGTAATAACGTGTGGCAAAGCTGAGGGCGGGCACGGGCATCAGAGCATCATAGATGCGCACCTTTATGCCGTTTGCCGCCAGAACTCCGGCTGCCTCCTTTGAGAAAACATCACTCTTTAACCGGCTGTCGTAAGATATGGCCACTGTCTGTGTGCCGCCCTGGGTGAGGACCCAGTTTGCCAGCCCCTGCGTAGCCTGACGGACCACCCAGATATTCATCCTGTTGGTCCCGGCTCCCAGTGTGCCGCGCAGTCCGGCGGTACCGAACTTGAGCGATACCGCAAACCTTTCCTTTATCTCATCGTCCTCTCCCTGTATGCCCAAAAGCTCGGTCCCCAGATCGGGATCCATAAGGTCAAAGGAAAGCCAGCGTTCGTATTCTTTGTTGTACATACCCCAGATACCTCCTGTTTCATAAAAAAACTACCCCTTATTTTACCATATGCAGCGGGATTATTCAACATTTGTACTGCTTCGTCACTCCGACATGAGCTTTGCTATCACGTCCTTCTTAAGCAGTTCCAGCTTCCGGGCTCCGTCCTCAAGGGAAGTCCCCTTCACCCCCATATAAAACTTTATCTTAGGCTCCGTGCCCGAGGGTCTGACGCAGCACCAGGAATTGTTTTCAAGCTCGAAATACAGCACGTTCGAAACGGGCAGATCAGTGGGAGTCTTTTCACCGGTACCAAGATCCGTCCTCTCCCCTTTCTCATAGTCCCTGAGAGCCAGAACCTTCAAGCCGCCGATCTCCTTTGCCGGCTCACTGCGGTTTTTATCCATTATGGCCTTTATCTGTCTGGCGCCGTCTATACCCTTCAGGGTGACGGTATGTATATCCTCCTTATAGTATCCGTATTCCTCATAGATCCTCTTCATCTCATCCCAGAGAGTCACACCCTTGCATGCACTGTATGCAGCCACCTCGCACAGGCACATCACAGCCACCACGGCGTCCTTGTCCCTGGAATGGGTACCCGCCAGACAACCGTAGCTCTCCTCCAGTCCAAAGACATAATCATAAGTATTTCTCTCCTTGAACCATTTGATCTGTTCACCGATGTATTTAAAGCCTGTGAGAGTCTCGATACAGGTAACGTCATATTTTTTTGCCACCTCAAAAGCCAGATTGGTGGTGACGATGGTGGTCACAAGGGCAGGCTTTTCAGGCATGATCCCAAGCTTCCTTCGCTCCCTTAAGATATACTCCGCTATCAGCATGCCGGACATATTGCCCGTGAAAGGTATATACTCTCCCGTTTCCTTATCCCTGGCATAGATCCCCAGTCTGTCCGCATCCGGATCCGTGGCCAGGACTATGTCCGCATTCTTTTTCTTTGCCAGCTTAAGGGCCAGGGTGAAGGCCCTGGGATCCTCGGGATTGGGGTATTCCAGGGTGGTGAAATCCGGATCGGGCTCCTCCTGTTCGGGAACCACCTACACCTTTTCAAAACCAAGCTCCTTAAGGATCCGTTTCACGGGAAGATTTCCGGTCCCGTTAAAGGGTGTATAGACTATGGACAGCTTGTCGGATGCCTCTTTGATCATTTCGAGATGGATGATCTGCTTTTTCAGTTCAGCCATATATTTATCATCCAGCTCTTTCCCTATTATCTCATATAAGCCCTTTGCCACGGCTTCCTCCTTATCCATGGAAAGCACCTTGGCATAGTCGGTCACAGCCAGTACTTCACTGATTATCTCCTTGTCCCGGGGAGCCGTGATCTGAGCGCCGTCCTCCCAGTAAACCTTGTATCCGTTGTACTCGGGGGGATTATGGCTGGCCGTGATCATCAGTCCCGCCGTACACCCCAGTTCTCTCACTGCGTATGACAGCATGGGTGTGGGATGAAGGCAGTCAAAGACATAAGCTTTTATCCCGTTGGCAGCCAGGTTCAGGGCGGCTTCATCGGCAAATTCCGGGGACAGACGGCGCGAATCATAGGATATGGCCACGCCTTTATCCTGTGTACCCGCCTTTTTTATATAATTGGCCAGGCCCTGGGTAGCCTTCCTGACCACATAGATGTTCATTCGGTTTGTACCGGCGCCCAGTACACCTCTCAGACCTCCGGTCCCGAATTCCAGTTCCCGGTAAAACCTGTCCTCGATCTCCTTTTCATCGCCGGCAATGGACCGGAGCTCAGCCTTTGTATTTTCATCAAAATACGGGTCATTAAGCCAAAATTCATATTCTTTTCTGTAATCCATTTTTTTCTCTCCTACCTGATCATTTTGCGCAGCTGCATCCTGCTGACCATATGTATCAAAATATCCACGGGAGCCACATAGGCAAGCGCCATGGCTATCCTCACCGTAAGGGACGGGATTATGATCTTCCGTCTCATTTTCATCATCTTAACGGCATAAGCTGCACAGCTCATGGCGCTTATACCGGGAATGGCAAAATCCACATTGGCCACGGAATCAAATTCCGTATCCACCGGTCCGGGACACAGACAGCCCACATAGATCCGGCTGTTCTTATCCTCCAGTTCCTTTTGTATGGCACGGGTCAGAGAGACCACATAGGACTTGGTGGCGTAATAGGTGGCCATATAAGGACCTGCGGGCATGAGCCCCGCCACGGAACCCACATTCAACAGATATCCCATTTTCTGGATCCTGAATTTGTTCAGCACACGCTTTGTCAGATAATGGAGAGCCATGACGTTCACTTCGATCATGTCCATTTCCTTCGACACGTCCGTTTCCCCGAAATCCCCGCAGTCGCCAAAGCCCGCGTTATTGATGAAGATGCCCACATTCACATCCCAGATCATGTCCATGAGCCTGTCACAGGCTTTTACATCCGTCACATCCATGGGATGGACCAGGCAGAATGCATCGGGATGCATATAGGGCTCCACTTTGTTCTTGATCTCGTTCAGCTTATCCTTCCTTCTGGCTGTAAGCAAAAGCGAATAACCCTCCTTCGCCAGAAGCAGGGCAAAGGCTGCACCGATCCCGGAACTGGCTCCCGTTATAACGGCATATGCTTTTCTGTTTTTCATTATTGAACTCCTTTTCCATGATCCATTTTACAATTTGCCCGGCACTGTCAGGATTCTTCCTGTTGCTTCGCTCAGAATGACAACCGGAGGATCACTCAGAATGACAGCAGGTATACCGCACTCAGATTGACAACCGGAGGATCGCTGATACGTCGGTCAATATCACGTCTTCGGGCAGATCCTTACCGCAGGCGGCAAAAATATATTCACGGTCTATATTATAAAGCCTCAACGAGCAGTCCGCAAGGCAGTCAAGACCTGTGACCTTCATATCCTTAAGATCCACATCAAAACCCGACAGTTCATGGGACAGGCCATAACCTGCAGCTTTGAGGCAGCTTTCCTTAAGAGCCCAGATCTCATAAAATGCTCTCTTTTTTGATCTTATGTCTTTTCCGGAGCCATCGGGGCTGCAGGATGCCAGATACGCCTTTTCACTCTCACTGAAAAACCTGTCGGCTATCCGTATATCATCATCCTTTATCTGCTGTGTATCACAGCCGTTTTCATCCTCCGACAGTATACACATCACATATCTTCCGGAATGGGAAAGGTTAAAATACAATGAACTGTTACAGGACGGGGGCAGATAGGGCTTTTTATGTTCGTTGTATATGAACTCGTCCATATCCCTGCCCACCGACACTCCCTCGTTTTTCAGAGCATGCATGAGAAGAAGAAAGGCTCCTGTCGAAAGGGCACGGTCCCTGACGAACCTGAAGCGTCTGGTCCTCTCCTGTCTCCATAAGGGAAGGAGGCTTATTGCTTTATCCAGTTTGTTTTCATCCGTGAGGGCTTCGATATCCGAAGCATAGATTTTTGCAGACATGGGTTTCTTTTCCTGTACTTTTCCGTATTTTTAATGATTCTTCGCTTCGCTCAGAATGACAGCGGTAAGGCGGTTCGCATGACAACGAGAAGGGACTCCCGCACTACAACGGGGAAGGATATCCGAAAAAAAGCGGGGTGCCGGCTCATCCTGCCGACACCCCGTAATGTTCCGCTCGGTATTACTGTGTCTTGAGATAGATAGAGATGGAAGGCGTAGCCTCTACCTTACCCTTATCCTTCTCATCGAATCTGCGCTTATACTTAAATTTAACGGATGCCTTGGTTCCCACCGAATCAGGTGCGGTTATATCCACATAGTAGAGCGTGGTATAATCGTTGATCCTTTCGGTACCTCTTCCTGCCTCTACAAAGCCCTTGGAGGTGCTCACCTCATAATCCATGAAGGAAGGCTCCTCAGGATCCAGGCTGAAGTAGAATCTCTCGGTAGCACCGGGTGACATGGGCATAGCCGAACCGGTGGTGGTACATCTGTCGTTATTGAAGTTGGAATTCTTCTTTGCGTAGATCTTCCAGTTCTTTACCACACCGAAGTTCACGTTTGTCCATACGCCCACGGTACCGTTGGAAGCCACGGGACGTACTCTGTATACATAAGACACACCTCTCTGAAGATCATGATCGTAGAAGGTTATCTGGCTGGAGCTTGCCTTATAGGTATTTGCGGAGTTCTCAGTACCGGGAACCAGATTTCCGAGGTAGGTATAGGTCCAACCGTCATCATCACTTCTTGCCACCTCATAATGATCGGTATTCTTCTTATCAGATACGGTGAACTTAACCTCCACACCGCGGCCCTTGACCACATTACCTGAAAGGGTCTTCTTCTTCTGAGACTTGTCACCGGTACCGTTATCCCAGTAAGTGGTTCCGCCGGACTCTCTGATGACCATGGTTGCGTTCATTTCCTTAACAGGCTTGGGTCCTATACAGCAGATCCTGTACTTATCCTTTATGCCGGGTGTATGATATCTCTTACCGTTTGAGGTATAGATCGAAGAAACCTTATATGCGTAGGTCACGCCGGGCTTCGCACTCTCCATATCGGCGCCGGTTCCGGGTGAAACAGTGATCTCACTCTGGGTGGAAGGATATTCCTTAAACAGATAATTTCCGGATACGGAGAACAGCTCCTCCCAATCCTCTGTACCGTCGAGCTTGTCGGCTATGGCCTGATCCTCCACGGTGATCCTTTCCATCAGATAACCCTCAGCCTTGGATACCTTGCCCCACTTAAGCTTGAAGCCGTCCATACCCTTGTCGGTAAATGACAGTGACTTGGGTGAACTGATGGTCGCATCGGAAAGAACGATGCCTGCATCATCATATCCGAAAGCCTTTCCGTTTACGGGAACTACCAGGAATCCATACATCAGTCCGCTCTTTAAGCCGCTGATGGTCGTCATCAGCTCCGTGCCGGACTTCATGTCCGCAGCGGCGACAGATGTGGCTTTCTTAAGGCCGTATTTCTTGAGATCCTTAGCCTTTACCTGGGTACTCTCACCTGACAGCAGTTCATCATAAGCCTTGATGAGCACTACGGAAGCATCGGAAACCGTGCTGTAACCGTCCTTTGTCCTGTAGGTAACGTAAGAAGTAGCACATGCGGCGCTTTCCCACTTAAGCCTTACGGACTTGGTGTTCACAGGCTCCAATATCAGATCATCCACGTCAGGGAAGGAATAATACAGATAATAATAATTGCTCATCTCAGACTTTGAAGTCTTCTTCTTTACGATTATGGAATATGACGCATGTGTCTCGGGAACCATGCCGTCGGCATTTATTCCGTATCTGGTCACACCGTTTACGACCTTAGCACGGAGGTTGGTACCCTTTACGGTCTGTATCAGCTCGTTGGAAACACCGGAAGTGGTCTTGTATACCTCATAGGTCACGGAAGAACTTCTCACATCGGAATCTGCCTGTCCGACAAAATTCTCGGAAATGGTGAACCAGATAAACGCGCCTTTGAAAAATCCGTCTCTGGCATCATTGGTTCCTTCTATATCCACGATAGTTGGTGCGGAATATCTCTCGCCGAAGCAGCCCACCTTCTTGGAAAGCTTGGAGGTGAGATCCGTGGTCTCGCAAAGAGCCGCATTTGCCTTTGCCTTCACGGTGATCCTGTAGTAACGCTTCTTCTTAAGGTTGCCCATGCCGATCATGGCCTTATCCTTATCGGTGTAGATAAAGGTACGCCTTCCGGCTACTATACCTTCCTCCAGCTGGTCATCGGTAACCTCTACAGTGGATGAACCCTTGCTAAACTTGGCATCCTCAGCACTTTCGATCACATAGGTACAACCATGTCCCATGGCAAGGAACTCTACCTCCACATTCTTGCCAATGCTGCTGGCTGTAAAGATACGTGTCGAAGGAAGCATCACATATTTATCCACAAAGTTTCCGCCTGCATCATAACCTGCAACAAAATAGAGACCAAGAGCATCGGCGTTTATATTCTTGTCAAAGAACTTCTTCTGCTTATAGGCATCGGCAAGAGTCTTTAAAACCTTCACTTCTGCACCGGTACCCACATAGCTGACCCTGGCGATCTGATAGAATTTTGCTCCGGGGATCTTGTAGCTGAGCTTTACGTTTCCGGCATTGTATTCTGCGTTGCAGACCTTGTATGAAGGATCAAATTTTGCCTTGTGTCCGTCATATACGAAGGTTGCCTTATCCGCTGCAGAGGGTTTGCCCTCCGAGCTCTCCTCCTGGAACACGGTAACGATCACATCATCGGCAGGCATATCAAATCCGATATAATACTCATAGTTTGCGGAATCCTCTGCGTAGTCAAATACATAGTCCACATCCTTGCCGCCTGCTGTTACCACGGAGCTGTAATTATATACATAATTGGATGATACGTTGAACAGGACCGTAACCGCATTTCCGGAAACCGCACGCTTTGTGGAATCACCGCTGACGGTAACCACATAATCATCTACGCCGTTCACTGTTATGCCATAGTCCTTTACAGCATCGTCACCGCCGACTATATCCTCTGCGGCAGCCTCACTGACATCTTCCACATCGGAATCATCCTCATCCTCCGCACCGGGAAGCTCTATCACATCCTCAGTGGCCAGAAGCCCGGCGTCCTCTGACTCCGTCTGTGCCTCAAACACAGACTCCTCACCCAGTACTTCGATCTCCTCGGATTCCTGAGAGGTCTCGATAACGGATGAATCCACAACAGCCTCATCAAATTCCGTAGCAGCTGCGGGGATGGTAAAGCCTGTCATCACCATCGCCACGGTAAGCAGTGCCGCTACCTGCTTTTGAAACCTTGAATTTTTAAGCATCCTGAATTTCATTTCAACATCCTTTCTGAAAAATCGTTTACATAACATAAAGCAATCACTACTACTTTACATAAGTTACGTAAATAATGCAAGGATTTTTTGCGAAATATCAAAATATATTTCGGTTTTAACAGGGTTAGACGACATTTTCAGACAATATGTCGATTAAATGTACATCATGCACAAAAAAAGAGCGAAGCGGATATCTCGAAAAGATTCTTCCTGTTGCTTCGCAACCCCTCGCCGGGGCGGCATCACATCACTTCGTAATGTGATATGCGTCGCTTCGCTCAGAATGACATGGTTTATAATTGAGAATTACGTGATCTGATCTTACAACGCCTTGTTAAGATATGCCTCCTGTTCGGGGGTCAGCACATCAATCTCCTTACCCAGGAACTTAAGCTTGCGCTGCGCCACATCCAGATCCACCTGCCTGGGCACATCTATGAGCTTTTCGGTAAGCTCGCTGCCGTGCTCCACCAGATACTTTGCGGAAAGAGCCTGAATGGCAAAGGACATATCCATGATCTCCGCGGGATGCCCGTCACCGCAGGCCAGATTAACCAGTCTGCCTTCACCCAGCACATAAAGGGTATTTCCGTTTTTAAGCTTATATCCCATGATATTGTTTCTCATGGGCGTGCTTTCCACGGCTATCTCCCTGAGCCTTGCCATATCTATCTCGCAGTCAAAATGACCTGCATTGCAGAGGATGGCCCCGTCCTTCATCTCCATGAAGTCCTCTTCGTCTATTACCTTGTCACAGCCTGTGACGGTGACAAAGAAATCTCCCACCTTGGCAGCCTCCTTCATGGGCATCACATCAAAACCGTCCATCACAGCTTCGATAGCCTTGATGGGATCGATCTCGGTGACGATGACTCTGGCTCCCAGGCCCTTGGCCCTCATGGCGGTTCCCTTGCCGCACCAGCCGTAACCGGCCACCACGACCCTCTTGCCCGCAACGATGAGATTCGTGGTACGGTTTATGCCATCCCAGACAGACTGTCCGGTGCCGTAACGGTTATCAAATAAATGCTTGCAGTCCGCATTGTTTACCCTGACCATGGGGAACTTAAGTTCACCCGCCCTGTTCATGGCTTCAAGCCTGATGATACCGGTGGTAGTCTCTTCGCAGCCACCTATCACCCCGGGGATCAGATCCTTAAGTTCCGTATGCATCATATGCACCAGATCTCCGCCGTCATCTATGATGATATTCGGTCCCGGAGTGAGCACGGCCCTTATATGTCTTTCATATTCCTCGGGATTGCAGTCATACCAGGCGTGAACCTCCAGTCCGTCCTTTACAAGGGCCGCGGCCACATCGTCCTGGGTAGACAGGGGATTTGAGCCTGTCACATACATCTGTGCACCGCCCGCTGCCAGTACCTGACATAAAAATCCCGTCTTTGCCTCCAGATGGACGGAAAGGGCTATCTTTTTACCCGCAAAAGGCTTCTCCCTGGAAAAATCATCATAGAGGGTGCGCAACAGATCGCAGTTTCTCCTCACCCACTCCAGTTTTCTGTAGCCTGACTCCGCCAGATTAATGTCTCTTATCTCACTTGCCATTTTTTCCTCCTCTTACTCATTCAAATATATTGCTTTGCCTGCAACGGCGGCAGACTTTTCGCTCAGACAGAAGATCAACCCGACATGTGCTTCTTCATCCTGAAGCACAATCTGTTCAATATTTTACCACATATCACTCTTTCATAACAAGCCGGCCCCCGTGGCGGGAGGGGTCCCCGGAAAGATAAAACAGGAAAGATAACAGGACAATGGCGGCGAACGTCAGGATCAAAGCGGTCTTTATCATGGGATTACGATATCTGAGCTCTATCTCATGACTGCCGCCGCCTGTACTTAACGCCGTGCACATCAGATCATCCACAAAGGTATCTGCCGGCTGTCCGTCTATATATGCAGAAAAACCTTTTGAATAAGGCAGCATGATCACAGCCTCATCATTCCCGTTATCGGCAGTGGTAAACTTAAGTATTCCCTTTTTATTGTCCCATACGACATTCTGTGCGGGGGATAGGGCACCGGCCTCACACATCTTCGCAAAATAAGCCTTATATTCATCCGGAGAAAGGGGTGCCGCCCCCCTGTTCTCATCAGACAAAAGCCCGCCGGCCGACGGATCCCTGGTATAAGCCAGCCCAAACCAGCGCGTATTTTCATAAACCGTCCATTTTTCCCCGTAATAATCAAAGCTTTCCACCGCCTCATAACCTTCGGGGATACCATATTCTCCCTTTGAAAAATAATACTTCACTCCTCCCAGGGCAGTCTCATATTCTCCCACATGGGAAAAGCCGTCGCTCCTCCACTCCTGTTCATAGCCGATAAGGGTGTCGGAAGCCATCTGGGTATAATTGTTCATGATGCTGAGCCAGTAACTGATACCGTAATAGCCTGAGATCATGGCTGTATTCTCGGGCCTGTCGGAGGTACTCATGAACCGGTCCAGGGATATGCGGTAAAGCCCCGGATCATTTTTAACCGTCAGAGAATGATTTACGGGCGAATCCGTATTCCGAAGGACGGTTTCCACATCCACACGGCTCATCTTTTTCTGAGGATTGGACAGGACTTCGGAACCGGTGCTGACCAGGACCGAAATAAAGGCAGCGATGACGATCCCCTTTCGCAAAGGCATAAGAGACTGTCTTTTCACCTGCCAGTCGGCGCCCAGGACATACACGAGGGTGACGGCAAAGACAAAATGCATCAGAAAGGTCCAACGGGTATTGACTTCAAAGCCGGACTCCCCAAAGCCCGAGAACAGATATCCGGTTATGGGCAGGGCCACCACCAGAAAAATGATCACATTGGCTATACAGAGCTGAAGTTTACCCTTTGACTTCGGCAAAAAGAAGGCCGCCGCGACAGCCGCGAATTCAGCAGGAGTCACCTTACAGATATACTTGAAATAATAGCTTTCCGGCTTGTTGACAAAGGACAGATACACCGGGAGATAAGGAGTCCAGTTCTTCACATCGAAGATCAATGACAGAACGCTTATGTGGGCCCTTTCAGACCCCATAAAGCCCGATATGGACGGGAAAAAGATCAGACTGCTTGCCAATATCCCCAAAATCAGGAACAGGGCCGCATAAAGGCTGCCAAGAATGATGGTCTTTATTTTCCCAATACCGAATATGGCAAGCCCCCTGCCGGCACAGTACACCACCAGGAACACACAGAGCATATACAGAAAATAAAAGCCACACATGGACGCATACACGGAAGGAATGAATATATACAGAAACGTCTTTTTAAACGAAGAAGAGTTCAGATCTTTAAAAGACTGCAGCAACCCCTTATCCTGCCCCTCATCCTTCAGGACGCGGAAGATCTCCTCCACTCCGCACAAAATAAAAGGCATATATATGAGCACGCTTCCCCAGCCCATATAAGAGGTCATGCCCCCGTAGGTAAAACCGTTAACGATATAACAGAACACCCCGCAAAGTGAAGCAAGGGGTTTAAAATCCATCTTACGGCAGTAAACCAGAAAGGCGATCCCCGCAAGATAGAGCCTTACGAAGAACATCATGGAAAAGATCAAAGGGCCCTTTGAACCTGTCGCAAAAACAGACACCAGATACAGCGGATCGCCGAAACCGTAATAGTTGAGCGCTCCCGCTATATCCTCCCCCATGCCTATGGACAGATCATATGCAGGTATCGTAAAATCCCCTGCCGAAAAGCCCTTCAACAGCGCCCCTATATATCTGCCAAAATACAGAAAGCTCATGTAATACTGATCCGTGCCGTCCACCTTTGTCACAAAGGTCATCCCCCCGGCAAAAAAACCGGCATAGGCTAATCCGAACAAAAGCACAAAGATCAGGGTGTATATCATTACCGAATAAATAAAACTGTTTTTCTTCATAACCCGTACATTCTACCATAAAAAATCTCCCCCGAAAATATCGGGGGAGATTTTTTTAATGATCTACTGGGTGGTGGAGGAAGTCTTTTTACATTTCACGTAGAAGGTCTTTGTCAGGCGGGATTTAACATCTCCCGTAGCACTGTAATTTACCGCCGTCACCGTAATATGGCTCTTCGGTATCACGGTAGAAGTGGCGTACAGCGTGGGAGCCGTGACGGTAAAATAATGGTCTCCGTCCTTATTCACCTTTTCCGCATCATAGGACTTTGAGAAAACCGTTCCCTCATCGGAGGTCACCGTCACGGTCACATCCGTAAAGGTGGTATCGTAAGGATCAAATTCTATCACAAAATCCTTCGATGCACCCGAAGCTATCTCATAGGGCTGCTTGTCGGAATTAATGGTATTTCTGCTGCTTCCCTCGGGATAGAAGAACACCTCGTTGGGAAGTATGAACTTCCGCTTGGTCCAGTTACCGTAAATAACGGTGTTTCCCTCCTTAAAGACATTGCGGACTCCGAAATAGTACACCTTGCCCCTCTTTACGCCCCTGACATTTTTAAACAGCTTTGTGTCATAATTCGTGATAAGGTTCACGTTGTTTGTGTTGGTGGTTCCGTTGCTGACACTGGTATAGGAGAAGGTCTTGCCGTCTATGACCATGGGCGTGGCATGATCCAGTCCTTTCTCCGAGGTGGAGGTCACTATTTCATAATGATCCACCTGGGCGTAATCCCAGTTATCTCCCTCTCTGGCCATATTGCTGGCGCGTCCCGACGTCAGGAAGCTGATCTGAGCTACATTTGAAGCATCGGATGAAGACTTACCATACAGGGTGCCCTTCATATCCCTGACGGGCGCCAGCTGTGTATGGGCCTCGGTCCAGTTTGCGGATTCCTCATCGGCCCAGATTATGGCCTCTCCCACCTTGGTGGCCGCGATGACCCTGTAATAATACTTCTTTCCTCTTTCCACGGAATTATCGGCTTCACCCGTGGATACGGTAAGGAACCTGTAATTCCTGCAGGGCTCTCCGAAGTCGTTCACCACGTCTCCGTATTTAACCTTTATCTTATTCTTGTCCTTATCTTTATCCGTATCCTTTTTATCATCGTCATCATCCCTGCTGGTTCCATACTTTACGGTCTCAAGGGCCTTGGAATCCGCCTCATACTCCCATTCCTTGAACTCCACGCCGGTCTGTTCGGAGAATACGGGCTCACCGTTCACTATGG
Organism: Lachnospiraceae bacterium; assembly: GCA_016288495.1. Lineage (GTDB taxonomy): Bacteria > Bacillota > Clostridia > Lachnospirales > Lachnospiraceae > UBA1753. The sequence goes on along the minus strand of JAEEZH010000168.1, from coordinate 863 downwards.
TATCGGTTCTCTGGATCTTGTAAACCTTTGCTCCCGCCACAGGAGAGAATACTATATCCATGGTATTAAGGTTCACGGGATATTCAAACACTTCCTCGGGGGACGAAGGATAAGCCTTTATTGCCATGGGCTTGCAGTGGCTCATGAACTGGGCTTCCTTTTTGTACACCGGTACGATGAGATAGATATGATACATACCTATCTCCAGGCTCTTTTTATCGATATACTCGAGCTTCACTCCCTCTCTGGGAGTGTCGTTCATCCTGGTGCCGATCTTCCTGTAATCATCCTTTGTCAGCAGGGTCATGGCGTATTCCGCATCGTCCTTGCTGTCCCAGGTGTCAAAGGAACGGTAAATGTTATACTTTTTGGCGCAGGGATCGGATCTCCACACCAAACGCACGCTGTTATATGAATACTCTGCAGCCGTGACCACATCCACATTCGAATAATGGCAGGTACGCTCAAAGGGCTCGCTGAATGCGCCCATACCCTTATAAGATACCGCAACCTTGTAATCATAAACCTCATCGGGAGGGAAATTGTCATAGGGTATCACGTAATTGATCTTTTTATTTCCGTCGAGAGCAGTGGTCAGATCGTCTATATAGGCGGTGATTATCTTGCGATAGCTGCCGTTAAGCCCGGCTCTGTAAACCACGAACTGTCCGTCCGTAGCATCCACGGTGTATGGCAGACCGTTTTCAAATCTGACATATATATTTCCCTCATTGAAAATGAGGTCGTTTTCCAGCTCATCCTCCTCGGCGTCGGCAGCGTTCATATACCTGCTGATCCTGGTTATGATGGGAGCCTCGTGCTTTGCGGTCTTTACCGCAGCCACGTCGGAAAGCTTCGACTTA
>JAEEZH010000167.1 GCA_016288495.1 Lachnospiraceae bacterium | reverse complement strand
CTGAAAAAGAGGGAAAAATGATCAAAGCAGATACACATACACATTCTTATTATTCCACAGATTCACAGGCTCCCTTAAGGGACATGATAAAGGGGGCGGCCGAAAAGGGGCTCCTTATCTACTGCGTTACGGAGCATATGGACTATAAGCATCACATCTACGATCACCGCCTTGATCCTGATTTTGAGATGAAGGGCCGTTCAAAGGAAGAGATCGAAAACAGTTTCCACTGCGACACGGAGGCCTTTATGAAGGAGCTGTCAGCTCTTCGGGAGGAATTCGGCGGCAGGATCGATGTGCATTTCGGGATGGAGCTGGGGCTGCAGCCGGAGCTGGCCGGCCACTACGAAGGATATGCGGCCAAATACCCCTTTGACTATCTCATAGGTTCCTGCCATGAAGCCGACGGGCTGGATCCCTACTACTCTCTTTTCTTAAAAGGCAGGACGCCGAAGGAAGCGGCCCTTGATTACTTTTCAAAGATGCTGGAATGCGCAAAGACCTGTGTGAAATGCTACGACAGCCTGGGGCACGCCGACTACGGTATCAGATATCAGATGGGGCCCGACTTCATATTCAGTTATGAGGATTATGGGGATATCCTTGATGAGCTCCTTATGTTTTTGATCAAAAATGACAAAGCCCTGGAATTCAACACCAAGTGCTTCAAATATTTTGACAAAAAAAATCTGCCCATGGAGCAGATCTTCAGAAGATACAAGGAACTGGGAGGTGAGCTCATCACCATAGGTTCCGACGCCCACAGAGTCTCGGACATCGCCGGATACTATGATGAGGCCGGAGAACTGCTTAAAGATCTCGGTTTTAAGAGCTATGCGGTATATAAACAGCGCAGGCCGGAGCAGTTTCCCTTAGCCTGACGCGATGTGTTTCCGTTCTGTTTTTGCGTTGCTCCCTGTTTTTTGCACTGTCACCCTGTTTTTTTTGCGTTGCTGCCCTGTTTTCCAAGGACACAGCGTGTGATGAACGCGCCGTATACACTGAGCACCCCGCCGATCAGGGTGGTAAGTGCCAGGATCACCAGGAAGATGACAATGCTGTGCCAGAAGCTCACTTCGCTCATGGCGTACCGTTTCATGACCGTATAGATCATCAGATGATGGACCAGGAACATACCGAAGGAATACTCCGACAGCTTTTTTATCACAAAGGACAAACCGGGGATGTGCATGATCCGCTCTCCCAGGTCCATAAAGATCACAAACCAGAAGGTACCGGCCACATTGGCCATCATGGTCTCCTTCCACTGGTATCCCGGAATGGGGATATACATAAGCAGCACCACTATCACCAGCGCGGTCAGAGTGACCGCCGTTTTTTTGCCCTTATTCTCCCCGGACAAAAGGGGTTTGTAATACTCCATCACCAGCATTCCCAGCCAAAAACTCATCAGACAGCTGATGAGATTCTTCCCGTCGGAAATATGAAACCAGTCCCTGTAAAGATTCAGGGTAAAGGTCACAGCCAGAATGACGGTAAACAGCCACCTGATGATCACTCCTGTCTTCTCGTGAGGCATAAAAAGAAACCTCACCAGCGGAAACAGCAGATACAGGAATACAATGGCTCCCAGGAACCACTCTCCCAGCAGATAATAATTACCGTTCACTCCCGGATCCAGGAAAAATCCGTCCATGCCAAAAACGGTATACAACAGCTTATACAAAGGGCCGCCGAAAAGCCACTCCCCTTTACGGATACCCCTTTCCAGGTAAACTATGATCCATGCGGTGTAAAACATGGGGAAAAGGGACAGCCAGCGCTTGAGATAAAAGGTTTTGATATCCAGTTTGGTCCCGTAATTATACCAGAGCGCCGCCCCTGAGAGCATAAAAAACATGGCCACAAACATGGCTCCCCAGTTTCCCGTATTAAAAAGGGCAAAAACAAGATGATCGCCGCCCACCCCGTATTCCACATAGGAAAAGCTGTAGTGGAACAAAATGATACCGATCATCGCAAAGACCCTGATAAGATCAAAGGCTTCTATCCTCATCCGCTTCGACATGACGTTCCTCTTTCAATACTTGCATTCTACGCTGTAATATTATATATTTATCTCTGTCGTTTATCAAGAAAAACCTAAGGAGAAACCCGATGAGCTATACATTCTTAGACAAACTCCCCACCCCCGAGGAAATCTGCGCCGAGCATCCCGTTCCCGCACACCTGGTCGCACTCAAAAGAGAAAGGGACGCCGATATCAGAAAGGTTTTTACCGGCGACTCGGATAAATTCGTGGTCATCATAGGCCCATGTTCCGCGGACAATGAAGATGCCCTCTGTGACTACACCTCACGTCTCAGTAAGGTCCAGGAAAGAGTAAAGGACCGGCTGATCCTGATCCCCAGGATATACACAAATAAGCCAAGGACCACCGGAAGCGGTTACAAAGGGATCTTTCATCAGCCCGATCCGGAAAAGAAACCCGACTTTGTCAGCGGACTCATAGCCATGAGGAAGATGCACATACGTTCCATGGAGGTAAGCCACCTGACTGCGGCCGATGAGATGCTCTATTCGGACAACTGCGGCTATGTGACGGATATACTCTCATACGTGGCGGTAGGCGCCCGGAGCGTCGAGGACCAGCAGCACCGTTTTGCGGTAAGCGGCTTCGAGGTACCCGCAGGCATGAAAAATCCCACCTCCGGAGATCTGGAGGTCATGATGAATTCCATTCTGGCCGCCCAGCACGGACATTCCTTTGTCTACAGGGGCTGGGGCGTCAGGACCGGAGGCAATGAACTGG
>JAEEZH010000166.1 GCA_016288495.1 Lachnospiraceae bacterium | reverse complement strand
CTTAAATCGTCTGTGGCTCGGCTTATTAACATCCTGTTTCCGGAACTGGAAAAGCTCGTTCCTAATCTTCATATGGCTTCTGTGTACGCCTTACTTTCTGAGTTTCCCGGTGCTTCTTACATCGCTGAAAGTCACCTTACACATCTCAGAAATGTCCTTGAAACAGCTTCTAAGGGACGCTACGGACGAGATATGGCTGTCACCATAAGAGATGCTGCAAAGGATTCAATCGGTTCTGTTATGCCGGCAAAATCAATGGAGTTGAAGCACACCATCCATCTGATCGAGGTGATGACAGATGAGATTGATGAAATCGAAGCTTCAATCAAATCCATTATGGATACTTGCGACTCTCCGATTATGACAATCCCTGGTATTAGCTACCGTATGGGAGCCATGATTCTTGCAGAGATTGGCGATTTCAACCGCTTCAGCAATGCCGATCAGATACTTGCATTTGCAGGCTTATCGCCATCTACATATCAGTCAGGGCAGCTTGATTCAAGCTATTCCCATATGGAAAAACGAGGATCCCGTTACCTGAGGTATGCTTTGTTTAATGCCACTAAGTTCGTCTGCAAATGGGATGAAAACTTCGGAGCTTACCTTTCTAAGAAAATAAGCGAAGGCAAGCACTACAATGTTGCAGTCGGTCATGCAACGAAGAAGCTGATACGCACCATCTACCGAATGGAACTTACAGGCGAAGCCTACCGAAAATAAAGATTCTTTAACTTACATCCTTTCTTAGAGCACCTGTTCAGATGCTCTGTTTGTCATGCAGTTTTCAAGGTACTGATTGAGGCTTAAGCCCGCCTCCAGGCTATCTAAAACATCTCATGATGTTTTATTCAAAAATCGCTGTTTTTCTATTGACTTTTAATAGTTAGTCTTTTTACAAGATTCTTCAGCCGAAGGATCTTAAGACGATCTGTCTGCATACGGCTCTGTGACAAATACGTCTGACAACAATGCTTTTTTATGTACCCCACAGGGTTTTAATCATAAACAACCCCCGAAGGATAATCCTTCGGGGGAAAAACTGTCGGTCCTTCTGTCTTTTATGCCAGAAAACCCGTTATATAGCTGTAGTCCTCCAGGAACGCCGGCAAAAATGATGTCACGCCGCAGAAGCATACATAAATAATGTAACCTATGATGGAAAGTGCGATCAAAACAAAGAATACGATGCTTGCGATCTTTGATCCTTTAAGATCTGACTCTGCCTTATCAATATCACCCTTATTCAGATTGCTCTTTGCGCTGATGGCCAGAACAAGCGATACTATAGCGGGTATCAAAGATATGAGGGGTACCCAGCAGCAGCACAGCACACCGATGACTGTATTGATGATACCAAAGATGAACCATTTATTCTGCCTTTTCAGAAAATCCTCCCGGTCAAAATCATCCACTACCTGCCAGGAATTCTGCGATGAATAACTGTTCTGTGCATTGTAACTGTTATCAGGCTGTGAATAGCCGGTGTTGGTCTGCTGGAAACCTGTGGCTGCCTGACTGTTACCTGCTGTTGTCTGCTGGAAACCTGCGGCTGCCTGGCTGTTATCTGCTGTTGTCTGCTGGAAACCTGCAGCAGTCTGGCTGTTATCGGTCGAATTCACCGATCCGCTATCCGGCTGTGTAAAACCGGTTCCGTTATTATTGTTATTATCAAATCCATCCATCTTATCTTCCTCCTTTTTTTTAAGATTCTTCGCTTCGCTCAGAATGACAACCGGTGTACTTCATTCAGAATGACAACCGGTGTACTTCATTCAGAATGACAAGATTATATGTCATCCTGAGGCTTCAGCCGAAGGATCTTTTTCAGTACTCACTTGAAAACATCTGTCTTTTACCCACGGCACCGGATATTTCTACGGCGGCGCCAGCATCCCGGAAAAGAAAGGAACATTTCTCAGGATCCCGAACAACACTGCCATCACACCCCATACGATCACCGCTATCCCTATGCCTGAGGGAAGGGCTTTATTTTTTATCCACAGATAAGACCCATACAGATAAACGCCTGCCATGGGGATCATCGTGATAAAAAGAAAGGGGTTATACCTGAATGCCGTATATGGATCACCCTTCACAAGGGATACCAGCAGTCTGGTGATACCGCAGCCCGCACAATACAGACCGAAAAGCTGATGGGTCATGCAGTATATATTGACACCGAACCTCATCTTGAGAAACAGTACAGCCGCAATGACCAAAACCACTGTTAAATTGATCCCCAGCCATAAGGCGATTCTTTTTTTCACTGCCCTATATTACTATTTCTTTACTGATTAGTCAAATCAGGTATGTCTTACAACCTCAAACCGCATAAGCGAAAGCGGCTCTCCGGGTGCGATCCCCGCCTTTTGTCTGGCTATATCTATCTGCTGCTCAACGGTATCCACTCCGGGAAGATCCGGCAAAAGAAGCCCTCTCTTACCACGGCAGGTAACTATTACACCGTATTTTTTCACATCAAGCATATCGGGAGAATCTATCTCCTCGGGGGGCATCAGCTCATCCACGTTAATATCCAGATAATCCAGTTCTCCCACACCTATGGGTTCAAACCTGGGATCCTGCGTGGAAGCGCTCACCGCATTATGCACGATCTCCTGCGCCAGATTATCCTGCACCGGAAGAATGGTGCCTATGCAGCCCCTTAACCGTCCGTTCTTATGAATGGAAACAAAGGCTCCGGCACGCTTTGACAAAAGCTCACTGCCCTTAAGGGACGAAACATCCGGCGTTTTTCCGTATCTGATATAGCTTTCGATGGTATCCCTTGCCAGCTTTACATATTCATCCTGCGAAGCTTTCTTTTCATCCATTAAACATTTCTGCCTTTCCGAATACTGTTCCAGGAAGCACCGGCTTTCATCCCTGCCTGCGGGATAAAACGAGGCTATCCCATAGCCTACTCCCGTAACATCCTGATGCGAATACACCTTACAATCCACAGCCCTTCTGTCAAAGGCTCCGGACATCATGACAAAAGATCTGTGGCCGCACTCCGCCGCCCTTTCGCAAAAATCCTCTTCAAAATCCAGAAGCTCCCCGAATGCACCTCTTCCCAGTACATCCATTACTCTCTCATCATACACAGGACCCTCAGGTGCAAAACCGTATGGACCGTACTCCTGAAGCTTATGGGACAGATCGCCGCTGGCCACATATACAGTTCTTCTGCCCAGGGACAAAGACACCTTTTCAATGAATTGGCCCATCCTGTAATGATCCGCCAATTCCAGACCCGACAGACCGATCCTTACCAGCTTAAAATCCCTGTAAAACTTTTCTATAAAGTAAAGAGGCACCATAACACCGTGATCCAGTTTTTTTTCGCGATCACCCATGGTACCTGCCGGAAAATCCTTTTCATATATAAGCTCTTCCAGCTTTTTTACGAATTCCTCATCGTATTTTTCATCAAAGCTCACATCCCCCGCTCCAAAGCGCCCAAAATCCCCGGTCGCACCACTCCCGGAGGAGATACAGAAATAGTCCGTATACATGGTGGCGTGAGGGCTGGATATGACTATTGTATCAGGCTTAAGTTCAGCGATCTGCCCGGCAACCTCCATGTATGCGCGGGTAGTTTCCTCTACCTGTTTTTCACTGCCACGGCCCACAGCCGGTACGATCATAGGTGGATGAGGCACCACAAACCCTGCTATAACCGACATCAGACACCCCCTTAAAACTCTATCCTGCTGCTGCATCCGCAGGGCAGGATCAAACCATCATTCTTCACGGTCAGGCCCACCTCATCGGAAATGATCCTTCCGGGTATTTTTGACGTGACCGCCTTTGAAAGCATGTATGTCATAACGCAGCTCTGAAGCCCCGTGGTATAGGAGCTGAGCAAAAAGAACAGCGGTTTGTCCGACAGGAGCAGGGCAGTTCTCTCTATAAGAGGATAAATGGAATCCTCTATCTTCCACAACTCACCCTTCGGCCCTTTGCCATAGGACGGGGGATCCATGATTATCCCGTCATAAACATTACCGCGGCGAATCTCCCTTTCCACGAATTTCACGCAATCATCCACCAGATAACGGATGGGAGCCTCCTTTAATCCCGAAGCCGCGGCGTTTTCCTTGGCCCAGTTTACCATTCCCTTTGAGGCATCCACATGGGTTACCTGCGCTCCCGCAGCAGCTGCACTTACGGTAGCTCCCCCTGTATATGCAAACAGGTTGAGCACCTTTATCTGTCGACCAGCCTTTACCGCATTTTCTATAAGAGGACTGAACCAGTCCCAGTTCGCCGCCTGTTCGGGGAACAGTCCCGTATGCTTAAAACTGAAGGGTTTGAGCAAAAAAGTGAGATCCTTATATCTTATACTCCACTGATCCGGCAGATTGAAAAACTCCCACTCTCCTCCGCCCTTTGCCGAGCGGTGATATCTGGCGTTAGCTTTCTTCCATTCCTTTTTGGAAAGTGAGGACGGCCAAATAACCTGGGGATCGGGACGGTCTAAAAGATAAGATCCCCATCTCTCAAGCTTTCTTCCGTTTCCGGTATCCAGCACCTCGTAATCCTTCCAGTTTTCGGCAATAAACATATTACTTCCCTTATCTGCAGAATGAATAACAAAAAGCCCTCGATAAAAATCAAGGGCTTCGCAGCAGGGATACCAGGACTCGAACCTGGAAATGACGGAGTCAGAGTCCGTTGCCTTACCATTTGGCGATATCCCTAAACACAAAGGGTATTATACAAAATCTCAACACAAAATGCAAGAAAAACTTTATTAAATGACAAAACTGCCTTGTTCTGATATACTGACAGGAAGGAGTCAGGCTTATGGATAAGAATGATATGACCATAAATACCGTGGATGAAGATACCGAAAACAGCGAGGAGCGGCTCACTCTGTCCCAGAGATTCTTACGTGCCTTCGATAAATTCGGTGATCTTTTTATGCTCAATATTTATTTTTTTGTCTCATGTATTCCCATCATCACGATAGGGGCTGCTTTTTGTGCGCTTTACACCGTCACCCTCAAAATGACCGGCAATCGTGAAGGGCGGCTTTTTAACGAATATTTCAAAGCTTTTCGTGAAAATCTTAAGCAGGGTATCTTCATATGGTGCATCGATCTCCTTATATTAGGGCTGATCTTCTTTTTAGGAAGATCCCGGTCCCTTGTGATCGTTTCGGGAGCTCTATTTTTTTTGCTGTCTTTGGCACTGCCTCTTCAGTTTCCGCTGCTTGCCCGATATAAAAACAGCTCTTTAAGGATCATGCTGAACGCTTTGCTGTTATCCATCGCACATCCGGGTACCTGGTTCAAGCTCTATTTCATCTGGATGCTGCCCGTAGTCGTTTATTATTTTTATCCACGGGTTCTGATCTACACCTGGTATCTGTGGGGCCTGATACTCAGTGCCCTTTTAGCCTATATCTGTTCAGGTTTTCTTAACAGATTTTACGAACAGATAGAATCCGAAGCACCCGATACCAAACAGGATAACGATACTCACGAAAAAGATCATTAGGAGAAAACCATGAATAAAGCCATACCCCGGGACATCCCAAAAAAATACAGACAGCCCGATGATATGTGGACCGGCCGCGTAATGCTGAACGAAAAGGAGATCATCACCTTTTCCGAACAGTCACATGTCAGAATATGGTATAACAACCAGACCGACGGATATCCTCTTCACTCCCACGAGGCGTTTGAAGTATGTATCAATATCCAGAATAAATACCGGATAGTTGTAAATGCCGAGGAATACTGCCTCTCGGAGGGAGACATACTGATCATCCCTCCAAATGCGGTCCATGAATACATAAATGATTCATACGGAGTGAGATTCATCTACCTTATCGAGGCAAATGAATTTTACAGATCCCACGACTTCAAATCCATCGAGCCCTTATTTTTTAGCGGTTTTTTATGCAATAAAGAGACCTGCCCCGACATATATGACAGGGTCTACGGTCTCTTTATGGAAATGAATGATGCATATTTTAATCGTGTATATTTCTGGGAAACCCTGATATACACTCATATTTACCGGATCTTCACCGAAATAGCCCGCCACAGGGAGAATGCTGCCAAAGAAGAAGGCGCCGACCTGTCTCATTCCATGCACCGCATAAGAGCTCTCATGCAGTATGTGGATATCAACTATGCCGAAGACATCTCCACCGAAGCGGCCGCACGGTTCACCGGTTTTTCAAAATATCACTTTATCCGTCTTTTCAAGCTGCATACCGGATATACTTTTCATGATTATCTGACCCTGAAACGCATCCATATGGCTTCCACCCTGTTAATGGGAGATACTGCCATAACGGACATAGCCTTTCAAAGCGGATTCAATACCCTGCCTTCATTTTGCAGAGCCTTTAAAAAGTATACCGGATATTCACCCAGCGAATATAAAAAGCTGACAAACAATCCCTTATCACAGATCGATGAATTCAACTCTTTACACCACCAAGAGCCACACCGGCAATTATATACTTTGACAGAATCAGATAAACTATGATCAGCGGGAGCACCGTAAGGGTAAGTCCCATATACACCGAACCGTATTCTGTCTTGTAGATATCGCCTCTCAAAAGGCTGACCATGATAGGCATGGTGTACTTCTTCGAATCCGTCAAAAGTACCAGCGGTGTGAACAGATTGTTCCAGCTGCTGACGAAACAGAAGATAGCCTGTGTAGCTATAGCCGGCTTCATAATGGGAAGAACGATGGTATTGAATATCCTGAATTCTCCCGCGCCGTCTATTCTGGCCGCCTGCACTATCTCCATGGATAATGTGGGCTGCAGATACTGCCTCATGAAAAATACCGTCGCCGGCGAAGCTATGGCAGGCAGGATAAGCATGGAAAGATGGTTCGTCATGCCGATCTTGTATACCATCTGATAGAAACCTATCATCGTAACCTGTGCAGGTATCATCATAACGCCGATGATCATACTGAAGAAAGCTTTCTTGAGCTTCCACTCATAAGCCACCATGGCATATGCGGTCAGTGATGAAAAATACACTGTCAGCAAGGTGGAGCCTATGGATATGATCAGGGAATTCGTAAGTCCCACAAGGGGATTAAACGACTTACCGGTCAGTATCTGAAAATTCTGCACCAGATATTTTGAAGGTATCAGCGAAAGCGCGTGCTGCTGTATCTCTGCCGTGGATCTGGTCGCATTTATCATCATGACCCAGAAGGGGAATATACTGAGCAGTGCCAGCAAAAAGCATACCAAATGGATCACAAATTTTTTTGTCTTAGTATTCTTTTCCATATCGTCCCCCTACTGTCTCTTTTTGCTCTTCGCCGAATCCGGATCATCCTTGTCTCTCAGCAGATAGAAAAGGAAGGCTGAACAGATCATTATTATCACAAACATGATCATACTGGCTGCCGCCGCCCTGTTGTACATATAGCTGCCGCTGAAAGCCTGATTGTAAATGAACACGCTGGTGGTCAAAGTAGCATTATCAGGTCCGCCCAGCATAAAGAGCTTAGGAATATCAAACATGTTCAGACCACCGATCAGACTGGTCACAAGAGTGAACAGCAATATGGTCTTGATGTTGGGAAGCGTGATCATGAAGAAAGTCTGAAGCCTGTTGGCTCCGTCCACTTCTGCCGCTTCAAAGATTTCGGGGTTGATACCGAGTATTCCGGAAATCAGGATCAGCATCGTATATCCATACCACAGCCAGAACTGGATGAAGGCTACTATTCCTCTGGATATTCCCTTATTGATAAGGAAATTATTTGCCTTTTCCAGAACTCCGATATTTACCAGGATGTCGTTTACGGGGCTGGTGGGATAATCAAAAAGAGCCTTAAAGAGGATCGCTATCGTAGCTGCCGTGATAATATTCGGCATGTAGATGAGCACCTTATAAAGACCCTGTCCCTTGAGGTCCAGTCTGGTGTCTGTAAACCAGGCTGCGAGCAGAAGTGCCAGCAGGATCTGGGGAATAAAGTTACAGGACCAGATAAAGATAGTATTACCCAGAGCACCTCTGAAAGTGGCACTGGTAAGTATCGTCTGGAAATTCTCAAAAGGATTCTCCAGAATATGAACTTCAGGCGTAACCACGCCCTTCATATTCGTGAAACCTATTACTGCTGTGTAAACGATGGGATAAAGCTGGAAAACAATGAATGCTGCTAAAAAAGGAATGCTGAACAGATATCCGTACTTTGTGTATTTGAACTCTCCTGTCCTTCTGAATTTGGTTCTCGTATACCTCATCTCTTGTCCTCCGAGGAAACCCGGCCATTAAATATCCGGTGTTAACCTTATATTTAATGGCCGGAGAAGAAGATTAGATTACTCTACAGTAACATCCAGATTATCAGCTACATCCTGCTTGAAGGCTGCAATAGCATCTTCCTTGCTCTTTTCGCCTGCGCTGTACTGACGAACCTGATCTCTCCACTTGAGGTTGATGGTCTCATCATACTGGGTGAGGTTCTTACCGTTTGCATATGCGTTTGCTTCGCCGAATACATCAAACATATTCTGGCCGCCCAGGAAATCAAGAGTACCGTCTGAGATGGACATAACCTTTGCTGAAGCCACGCAGTCCTTTGTGCCGCCGTCACCATTCATGGTGCCGTTTGCCCACATGTACTGGAGGCCATCCTCGGTGCAGTTAAGTGTGATCCAGTCTATGATCTGTCCAACAGCTTCCTTCTTCTCGGAATCCTTGTTAGCCATTACCCATGTGCCGCCCCAGAAGAATCCAACGGGAGGTGCGCATACTGCCCAGTCACCATAGGTGCCTTCGCCGGGCTTCTCGCCGCCGCAGTTAGCTGCCAGAGTGTAGTTGATGAGCCATGCGGGTCCGAAGAATCCAAGGATACCCTTAGCGCCTTCACCCTTCATATCTGCAAACCATGCATCCTGCCAGTCCTGAGTATCATTGTGATAATCATTGTCCTTAAGCTTCTTGGAAGCATCCATGAATGCCTCTCTCTTAGGATCTATAACGAGCTTTCCGTCTACGATCCAGCCCTGATCTGAGCTGTTCTCGATCGCATGCCACATATCGCCGTCACCGGATACGATACCATAGCCCTTGCCCTTAAGAGTCTCAGCTGCCTCCCAGAACTTATCCCAGCTCTGAGTACCGGAACCGATAACCTTTGCAACCTCTGCGGGATCGTCTGTTCCGAAAGCATCCTTAGCTATAGAACGTCTGTAGATGAAAGCACCGCCTGTTGCCTGATATCCGAGGCCTACTACCTTGCCGTCGGGATTTGTACCTATATCAACGGTGTACTGTGCGATCTCAGCATCTGCGATCTCTTTCTGAACATCGATACCCAGATCTTCGTAAGGGCATGCATAGCTGGCCATGTCGCCCTGTGTATACTTAAGAACAAATGCTGCCTCTGCGCAATAGATGTCGGGAGCGTCTGCTCCGCCTGCTACCAGTGCCTGATCCAGAGCGGGCTGATATGCACCCTCGGTGGTAGCTATGATGACGGGATTGATGTCATAAGCAAAATCAGGATGGAGCTCTTTAAACTTGTTGATCATATTGGGAACTTCGTCGGTGAATGCCCATACATTGATCGTGCCGCCTGCTGCGTCGGAAGAACCTGCATCAGCCTTTGCTGTGTCGTCAGCCTTTGCGCCGGTATCAGCTGCTGCGCCTGTGTCGGCAGCTGCTCCGGTATCGGAACCTCCGGCAGGAGCCGCACCCTGTCCGCCACATCCGGACATTACGGTCGCAACCATACACAAACTCAATGCAACTGCGGCAAATCGTTTTATTTTTCTCATTACAATACCTCCTAAAAGTAAAAATATTTTACGCTGCTTCTCCACAGCGCTGTTTTTAGTTTAACTCATTATACAAAAAAAATCACTAAAAATCTTTTCCAAAATTGCTTTTCATTTAACGAAAATTGCTAAATTTACTGTTTTTCAACCTTAAGATCACAGCTAAGGCACTCATTTCCCGCCAAAACCGCACTTCTCTTATCCGGCTGATGACCTCCGGCATATATCCTGTACTGTCCCGCAAGCACCGGACGGCTTCCGTTTTCCAGCACGGTCTCAAAGCTCAGTCCGGATATCTCAAGTGTAACCGTCTCTTCGGCTCCGGGCTCAAGGCTCACCCTTTCAAACCCGGCAAGGCTCCAAACAGGCTGGTTATCGGGCAGCAACAGCTCGGCAAGATCTTTCATATCATTGTTCAACCCGTTTTCCAGCTTTTCTCCGGGAAGCTTGTCGATGTATACCTGGACCACATCATCCGCCGCAAAAGCGCCGACATTCTTTACCTTTACGCTGACTCTGCAAAGTGCCGGTCCCTCCTGTAAAGGCTGAACCGTCATATCGGAATATTCAAAACGGGAATAGGACAAACCGAATCCGAAAGGATAAAGAGGCTCGCTCTTATGATATCTGTAGGTCCTGCCCTTCATGGAGTAATCCTCAATGGGAGGCTGTGTGCCATCCCTGTAAAAAGTCACCGGAAGCCTGCCTCCGGGAGAAGCCTGACCGAAAATGATATCGGCGATGGCCCTTCCTCCCGCCTGGCCCGGATACCAGCTCTGAAGTATCGCGCGGCAGCTCTCCTCCTCATGGGACAGATCCATGGCACTGCCGGTATTTACCACCAGCACTATGGGCTTTCCTGTCTTTGCCACCCTGTCAAAAAGTCTGCGCTGGGGCTCGGGAAGCAGAAGCGAAGTCTTGTCTCCGGCGGCAAAAGCGTTGCCCGTATCTCCTTCCTCACCCTCTATGGTGGAATCCAGGCCCACATACATGATCACCATATCCGAAGCCTCTGCCACTGCCTGAGCCTCACTCAGTCTGTCATCCTCTGCAGCCAGATTCTGAACCCGGTTCTCAAAAAGATGGCAGCCTTCGGAATAGTATACTCTGGTTCCGGGCTTTACACCTGCGCGCACACCCTCAAGATTCGTTACGTATCTGGAGGAAACTCCGTTGTAATTTCCCTCCAGGACAGCCTGTGAACAGGCCGTGGGTCCGATGACCGCCACACTCTTTATCTCCTCCCTGTTCACGGGAAGAAAACCGTCGTTCTTAAGAAGTACCGTGGATCTTACGGCAGCCCTATAGGCCAGCTCGTTTGATCCGTCGGTATCGGACATGGCAAGATCTATCCTGTCATATTCGCAGTCATCCGAGAACATACCCAGTGCAGCTCTTATGGTAAGTACCTTTACTGCGGCGTCCCTTATCCTCTCCTCGCTCACAAGGCCCTGTTCATAGGCCTTCATCAGATCCCTGTAGGTAACGCCCGCGTTAAGGTCACAGCCATTATTCAGAGCCAGGGCAGCGGAATGCACCGAATCCTCAGTCAGCTTGTGATTCTCGTGAATATCCTTAAGTGCCAGGAAATCTGATACAAAATATCCGTCAAATTTCCATCTCTTTAACAGCCGGCCTTCGATAAACTCCTTGCTGGCGCAGGCAGCCTCGCCGTTAACCCTGTTGTATGCACCCATAACTCCGGACACATCCGCGTCCTCTATGGCTGCGCGAAAGGCAGGTACATAGGTTTCTTCTATATCCTTCTGGGATACTTTGGCATCGAAACCATGACGCAGGGCTTCAGGCCCGGAATGAACGGCATAATGCTTTGCACAGGCGGAACACTTAAGATATTTTCCCTTTCCCTGGATACCCTTTATAAAAGCCACGCCCAGACGTGAAGTCAGATAGGGATCCTCTCCGAAGGTCTCCTGTCCACGGCCCCATCTGGCATCCCGGAATATATTGATATTGGGGGACCAGAGAGTGATACCCTTATAAATATCCCTGTCGTCGTATTTGCGGGACTCATTATATTTTGCCCTGGTCTCGGTAGCTATCACATCTGCTATCTCTTCCAGGAGCTTTGTGTCAAACATGGATGCCAGCGCTATTGCCTGGGGAAAAACAGTAGCCGTACCCGCACGGGCAAGACCATGAAGTCCCTCGTTCCACCAGTTGTAAGCCTTTATCCCCAGCCTTTCGATAGCGGGGCTGTCATAGCGAAGCTGTGAAGCAGCTTCCTCCACGCTCATCTTTTCCACCAGGTCTCGGGCGATCTGTTTGAATTCTTCTTTCATAATACCTTTCTCCCATCTTAATCCCTTAGTTTTTCGGAACAACAACCCCGTATCATTCCGGAGGCTGTATTCTTCCCTGTCAGCATTCATGCCTTCCCATGGTCTCATGGTATCAAAAAAACCTTTCCTTTTCTTAACAAATATTGCTTTGTTTTTTCCCAAAATTGCTACCTGTCATTTTTCCCCGGATAAAAAAAATCTACCATACAGCCTTAAGAATTGTTATCATAGAACTGGTATATATCATTGCAACGGATCATACAGCGGTCCCTTTAAGTGAGGTGAAAATGGAACGCATCCGTATAAACACTTATATCCGAATGCTGCGGATCTGCGCGGGCTACACCAGAGCCTGCGTGGCATCAAGACTCGGGATCACGGAAAGTGCCTACGGTCATTATGAAACCGCCCGCAACGACATCACCTTCAGCTGTTACCTCCCGGATCTTGCGGATTTCTACAATATTGACCTGCATGTCATGAGAGATCTCACCCTTGTTGATTCTAACCTGCTGGAGCTTCGTCCTCCTCTCACACCTTCGGAACATCTTGCGGATTTTCTTATTTTTTTCAATACATCTGCAAACGAAGTCATTTACAAATATCTGACCCTGGAAGAGAAATGGTGTGTCTATTATCTCAACCGGTGCAAAAATAAAAAGGCACTGCTCTCGATAATGAGTGCAGCACCTGTCTTTATTGATAATCTGCCGGAAGACGAAACTCCCGTCTGTCCCTGGTGGCTCATATGATCTTCAGCGCTTCAGGCGGTTTTTGAGGACCAGATTCCTAAGGGTCTTCAGCTTTTTTATATTGCCCTCATACCTGATCAGATTCTTTTCCCTGGCCTCATCAAAGCTCATGCCCGATTCCAGGAATTTCGGTATAAAACTGCCTTCAATGAAAACCTCTCCGTCACGGTCCTTATAATCATAGGGCTCCACCGTGACCGCACGGTCAGCCACCTCCATATAGAGAATGCCGCCGCCCTCGCCGGACACGTTGATCTGAATAGCTATATGCTCAAAAATATTGCGTGCATCCGCATATTCATATACGCTGCGGAACCGCTCCACATGTTCCAGATATTTTTCCTCGTTGTTCATAAGACCCCCTCTTTATCCGATTCTATCTCTTTTCTTTTATGTGGACCTCATTATAATTCGACCTGTAGGTGGAATCCAAAAGCAGGTTGCCCAGAAAACCGATAGATATAAACTGCGCCGAAAGAACTATCAGCAATACTCCCAGCTGGAGCAGAGGTCTCGTGCCGATGGACTCACCCATGCACCAGATCACTGCCAGATACAAACAGATGATAAATCCCGTAAACCCGGATACCAGACCCATCCGCCCAAACAGATACATGGGCCTGTCGTAAAACTTGGACAGAAAGCTGACGGAGAGAAAATCAAACAGTCCTTCCAGATATCTTTCCACGCCGTACTTTGAGCTGCCGAATTTTCTCTTGTTATGATGTACAGGTATCTCGGTTATCCTGAAGCCCTTCCGGTATGCCAGCACCGGCAGATACCGGTGCAGCTGGCCATACAGATCTATTCCTTCCACCACCGAAAGCTTCATCGCCTTATATCCACAGTCAAAATCATGAAGCTTTATACCTGACATGGCGGATGTAACCTTGTTAAAGACCTTTGAAGGCAGCTTTTTTTCCATGGGATCGAGACGGTTTACCTTCCAGCCCACCACCATGTCATAGCCTTCATCTATCTTTTCCAGAAAATTTTTGATCTCTATGGGATCATCCTGCAGATCCGCATCCATGGTGATGACTACATCTCCGGTCACGTTCCTGAATGCGGTATGAAGAGCCGTGGATTTTCCCATATTCTTCCGAAATAGGATATAATGTACCTTCGGATCCTTATCCGCCAGTTCCTTTATGACTTTGACCGTACCGTCGGTTGAACCGTCATCAATGAAAAGGAGTTCATACTCCTTCATCAGTTTTTCTTTTATGCATATTTCTGCATTTTCCGTGATCTGCTTGTGCAGCTCGGGGAGGGATTCCTCCTCATTGTATGCGGGGATCACGAAGGTGACCTTGTAATCCTGCAACGCCTTCCTCCTTGTGTAAACAAAATATATTTCTGAAAACTGTATTTTTTTATATATCCGCTTTCGGCACTTTCATCCCGACTCCGGCACTGCACGAACTACACTAAGCTCAAGCTTCGTCCTATACCGTTCGCTCATCGGCTACCACAAATCGCTATGAGGATATTGCTTTTTGTAGTCTTTGAGCGATTTGCACGCATTCGCTCTCATAGGACTCGCTTTCACTAAGTGTGTTCGGCTTTCGGTGCTCTTCGTCGGGACAAAAGCTGCCTCAAGCTCGATCAACCGAACACCTTGCCAAGTAACAAGTCAGCGAAAGCAGTCTTTTCGATCAATAGTGAGCGTCTAAAAATAGGCCGGTACTTAGTGAAAACGAACGAAGTGAAGTTTGAGCTTAGTACCGCTGCCGTTCCGGCGGAGGGTTCCCATGCATAACGGTGGCATAATAATACGCTACAATGGGAGGCCGCCGGAATTTTGCCGGCGAGAGCCGGTAGCTCACGATGATCGGAAAGATGCTGAAGCGGATGATCATACTTCCGAAAACATATCTTACCCCAGCGCCTGCTCTATATCCGCGATAAGGTCTGCCGCATCCTCGAGTCCGCAGGAGAATCTCACCAGTCCTGCGGGAATGCCCGCTGCCAGCAGCTGTTCATCGGACATCTGCCTGTGGGTGGTGGAAGCGGGATTCAGGCAGCAGCTCCTGGCATCAGCCACATGTGTCTCGATGGCAGCCAGTTTCAGGGAATTCATGAATTTCTCGGCAGCCCCTCTGCCTCCCTTCAGATTAAAGGATACCACTCCGCAGCCTCCGTTGCCCATGTATTTCATAGCCCTGTCATAATACTTATCACCCTTAAGTCCCGGATAGCTCACATATTCTATCTTATCGCTGCCGCTCAGGAATTCGGCCACAGCCTGTCCGTTCTCCACGTGACGCTTCATCCTCACATGAAGGGACTCCAATCCCAGGTTCAGGATATAGCTGGCCATGGGAGAAGGGATACATCCGAAATCCCTCATGAGCTGCGCCGTACATTTTGTGATATAAGCCCCTTCTTTTCCGAAACGCTCGGCATATGTAATGCCATGATAAGAGTCATCGGGAGTGGTAAGTCCCGGATATTTATCCTTATGAGCCATCCAGTCAAATTTACCGGAATCGACGATCACGCCGCCGACGGCACTTCCATGTCCGTCCATATATTTCGTGGTGGAGTGGGTGACGATATCGGCACCCCATTCGATGGGACGGCAGTTCACAGGTGTGGCAAAAGTATTATCCACGATAAGCGGTACACCGTGATCATGAGCTGCCTTTGCAAACCGCTCGATGTCAAGGACGGTAAGCGCGGGATTTGCAATGGTCTCACCGAATACCAGCTTGGTGTTTTCCTTAAAAGCCCCATTCAGCTCCTCGTCACTGCAGTCGGGAGATACGAAAGTGGTCTCTATACCCATCTTCCTCATGGTTACATCCAGAAGGTTGTAAGTACCTCCGTAAATAGAGGAGCTGGCCACTATATGACCCCCGTTCTCACAGATATTAAAAATCGACATGAAGCTGGCTGCCTGTCCCGAAGAGGTGAGCATAGCTGCCGAACCGCCCTCCAGAAGCGCTATCTTTTTTGCCACCATATCATTAGTGGGGTTTTGAAGTCTGGTATAAAAATACCCTTCCGCCTCCAGATCAAAAAGCTTTCCCATGGCCTCTCCGGTCTCATACTTAAAAGTCGTGGACTGGATGATGGGTATCTGTCTGGGTTCTCCGTTTCCCGGAGTATAGCCGCCCTGTACACATGTTGTTCCGATATTGCTGTTCATTTTTCTTTCCTCACTCTAAATTTATATTTTTGATTACACCCTGTTGTAGTTGATCAGGCAGCCCTTCAGTATGATCTCCCTCTCATCAGCGGTAAGGGGCGCCATGGTCAGCGTGAATTCCTTAAGTGTTCCGTCCTTCACCGCGTAAGCCGTAAACTCCTCTTTTGCTCCCGCAATAGCCTCCTTGATGCCGGGGATGAAAAGGTAATCTCCGTTGGCAAAAGGAAGCTCTCCTTCTTTGATCAGGAAGGGAAGCATACCCCAATTGATGAGATTGGAACGATACCTTTTGGTCGCATATTCGTTGGCGATATTTGCCCAGCCTCCAAGCACCTTCTGACAGGAAGCCGCCTGCTCCCTGGCGGAACCGTCTCCCGGCTTAACCGCAAAGATCACGGAACCTACTCCCGTATTTTTGCTGTCTATATCCGAAAACTTTGATCTGATGATACCGGCTGCCGACTGTACTTCCTTTATGCTCTGACCGGCATCCACATCCTTTCCCAGGGATGCATCGTCAAACACTGCCTTTACACCTTCTGCAAATATATCTATATCATGCTCTCTTGCCTTCTCCGCCTTCTGAACCTCCTTGGCGCGGCCCACATATTCGGGATCCCTTCTGGACAGGGTAAATTCTGCCAGTCCCAGAGGATTCGATCTGTAGGATGAGGTCTCGCCCGAAGGGATAAGCTCATCGGTAGTGGTCACGGGATCATGTATCTCACTTACCACCTTGAGGATGAGATTATCCGTCAGGGCACACATCTTCGGCCAGTCCTTGATATTGGGACCCAGCTTGAGCTCCGCATTTACGTCCGCCACTCCCTTTGAATCAAAGACACGGTTTTCATAGATCTTAGAATCAAAGAAGTACTTGTATTTATTGAAGGTACCCTCAAAGGTATCGGCACCGGTAAGACGGCCCTTATTGGCTGCAGTGGCGGCAATGGATCTGGCGTCCATAAGTGCCACCGAAGAGATCTGGCCGTTCTGTATCTTTGAGCCCTCCCTGTTGGGGAAGTTCCTGGTGCTGTGTCTTATGGAAAGTGCGCCGTTTGATGGCGTATCTCCGGCTCCGAAGCAGGGTCCGCAGAATGCGGTCTTCACCACAGCTCCCGATTCAATAAGTGCAGCCACGCTGCCGTTCTTTACCAGCTCCATATATACAGGAGTGGATGCGGGATATACGGAAAGAGTGAATTCATCGGATCCGGTATAATGCCCTTTCAATATATCGGCTGCTGCGCAGATATTTTCAAAACCGCCGCCTGCACAGCCGGCGATTATTCCCTGCTCCACGAAAAGATGTCCGTCCCTTATCTTATCCTGAAGTGAATAATCTATCTTATCTCCGAAGGAAACCTTTGCGCGCTGCTCCACTTCATGAAGGATATCCTTTGTATTTGCATTTACCTCATCAATGGTATAGGTACAGCTGGGATGGAAAGGCATGGCTATCATCGGCCTGATCGCAGACAGATCCACCTCTATCACACCGTCATAATATGCTCCGTCCTCAGGCGATATGGGTCTGTAATCCGCTGACCTGCCATGGATCTCATAGAATTCCTTTATATTATCATCGTTGGTCTGCCAGATGGAAGACAGGCAGGTGGTCTCCGTGGTCATAACGTCCACGCCGATCCTGAAATCTGCGGAAAGCTTTGAAACGCCGGGGCCCACGAATTCCATCACCTTGTTTTTAACATAGCCTTTATCAAAGACCTCGCCTATTATAGCCAGTGCCACATCCTGAGGTCCCACACCCTTTACAGGTTCGCCGGTCAGATATACGGCTACCACTTCGGGCATATCTATATCATAGGTCTGCTCCAGCAGCTGCTTTACCAGCTCACCGCCGCCTTCGCCCACAGCCATGGTACCAAGAGCTCCGTATCTGGTATGTGAATCGGAACCAAGGATCATACCGCCGCAGACAGCCAGCATTTCCCTGGCATACTGATGGATCACTGCCTGATGAGGGGGCACATATATCCCGCCGTATTTTTTTGCCGCAGTCAGACCGAATACATGATCGTCCTCATTTATGGTACCACCCACGGCACATAATGAGTTATGACAGTTGGTCAGCACATAGGGCATGGGGAATTTTGTAAGTCCCGAAGCTCTTGCCGTCTGGATGATCCCCACAAAAGTAATATCATGGCTGGTGAGCTTGTCAAAACGAAGCTTCAGCTTATCCATGTTATCTGATGTGTTGTGTGCTTTCAGAATGTTATAGGCAATAGTTCTCTTTTTTCCTTCTTCGGCTGATACGGCCGCAGTGTCGGACAGATTGCCTCCGGTGAGAAATGCACCGCTTTCATGTAATTTGATCATTTTTCCGTTTCCTTTCAAAGAATCTTAAAACAGGCTCCGTCGGAAGCCCCGGGAGCCTGTCTCTTTTATTTATTTGGTTTTTTTCGACTCCCTCTTCTTCGGTATCTTGATCTTGTCCAGATGCCAGATCTCATCCACATACTGCTGGATGGTACGGTCCGAAGTGAACTTGCCGCTGCAGGCTACGTTCAGGATAGCGCTTCTGGCCCAGCCGGCCTCATTTCTGTAAGCAGCTTCTATCCTCTCCTGAGCCTCGGCATAAGAACGGAAATCCTTAAGTATGAAATAAGTATCCGCCTTTGAGGTGCTCTGCGTGTTCAGCAGGGAGTTATACAGATCCCTGAATCTCTCCGTATCATTCGGTGAATACATACCGTTGATCAGCTGCATGAGGACATTTCTCACATCACCGTCATTATTGAAGATCTCCTGAGGATTATAGCCTCCGTTGTTTTCATAATCTATTACTTCCTGGGAAGACAGGCCGAATATAAAGGCGTTCTCTTCACCTACCTCTTCAACGATCTCCACGTTTGCTCCGTCCATGGTACCTATGGTAAGTGCACCGTTGAGCATGAATTTCATGTTTCCTGTTCCGGAGGCTTCCTTTGAAGCTGTGGATATCTGCTCGGACACATCAGCTGCGGCAAAGATGATCTCCGCATTGGATACTCTGTAATCTTCGATAAATACCACCTTGATCTTATTATTGATGGAAGGATCGTTGTTGATCACATCGGCCACGGAATTGATCAGCTTAATGGTAAGCTTTGCATTTTTGTAGCCCGCTGCCGCTTTTGCACCAAATATAAAGGTCCTGGGGAAGAAATCAATCTCGGGATTGGTCTTTATCTTGTTATAAAGGTACATTACATGCAGAATGTTAAGGAACTGCCTCTTGTACTCGTGAAGACGCTTAACCTGGACATCAAATATGGATCTGGGATCCACCTCTATGCCGTTATGCTCCTTTATATATTCCGCAAGTCTCAGCTTATTCTGATATTTGATATTCATGAATTCCTGCTGGGACTTCTTGTCATCCGCATATACCTTTAACTTCTTTATCTGCTTCAGATCGGTGATCCACTCGTCTCCTATGTGGGCGGTCACCCAGCTTGCCAGCTTGGGATTTCCGTGTAACAGGAAACGTCTCTGTGTGATACCGTTTGTCTTGTTGTTGAACTTTTCGGGCATCATATCGTAGAAGTCCTTAAGTTCCTGGTTCTTAAGGATCTCGGTATGAAGTCTGGCAACACCGTTTACGGAGAAGCCGGCGCAGATGGCCAGATGAGCCATCTTAACCTGTCCGTCATAGATGATGGCCATCTTTCTGATCTTTTCCTGGTCTCCGGGATACTTCTTGGAGATAGCTTCCACAAATCTCCTGTTGATCTCTTCCACGATCTGATAAATACGAGGAAGCAGTCTGGAGAAAAGCTCGATGGGCCACTTCTCAAGAGCCTCTGCCATGATGGTGTGATTGGTATAGGCACAGGTCTTTGTGGTCACATCCCAGGCCTCGTCCCAGGTCAGCTTGTAATCATCCATCAGGATCCTCATAAGCTCGGGAATGGCTACGGTGGGATGGGTGTCATTGAGCTGAAAGATTACCTTTTCATAGAACTTTTTGATGTCATCATGAGTACGCATGTACTTTTCCACCGCTTCCTGAACGGATGCAGAGATGAAGAAATACTGCTGCTTCAGACGAAGTTCCTTACCTGCGTAATGATTATCATTGGGATAAAGGACTTCCACTATATTCCTGGCCAGGTTTTCCTGCTCCACAGCCTTTCTGTAATCACCCTGATCAAAGGAATTGAGCTGGAAGCACTCCACAGGCTCGGCATCCCAGATCCTGAGCGTATTCACGATACGGTTTCCGTATCCGATAATGGGCATATCAAAGGGAACAGCCTTTACGGACTGGTAACCCTCCTGATGAAAATGCTGACGGCCGCTGGAATCCGTGTCTACTGCCACATATCCGCCGAACTTAACCTCTTTGCTGTACTCGGGGCGACGAAGCTCAAAAGGATTACCGTCCTTAAGCCAGTTATCCGGTACCTCCACCTGATAACCGTCTCTTATCTCCTGCTTGAACATACCATAACGGTATCTGATACCGCAGCCGTATGCTGAATAACCCAAAGTGGCAAGTGAATCCAGGAAGCAGGCAGCCAGTCTGCCGAGACCGCCGTTACCCAAAGCGGCGTCGCGCTCCTGATCCTCGATCACGTTTATGTCCACCTTCAGCTCTTCCAGAGCTTTTGCCACATCCTCATACATCTTGAGGTTGATCAGGTTATTTCCCAAAGCTCTTCCCATAAGAAACTCCATTGACAGATAGTACACTGTCTTTGGATCCTTTTTCTCATATTCCTTTTGGGTCGCCATCCAATCCTCTATGATCCTCTCTTTAACCGCAAAACATACGGCATTGAAGATCTGAAGCTGGGTCGCCTCTTCCAGATTCTTTCGATAAAGTACCCGGACATTGTCCTTTACTTCCTTCTTAAAGGTCTCCTTATCAAAACCAGTACTTACTGTCATTTATGCCTCCTTATCCTATGCCGGAAACTCCTCCGGCTCATTATACAAAACAAGAGAATTCTACCATATTTAGCACATATATGCAAATTGACCGCTATATTTACCTATATAAACTCTCAGCCATCTCTGCTATCTCATCCGCTGCGGCATGAAGTTCTTCTATAGTGGCATTTATCGTTCCCATCTCATCATTCTCTTCGGCAATGCTCTCACTGATCTGATTGATCTTTGCCTGAATGCCCTTAACGGAATTGTTCACGTCATTGAGTTTGTCCGCAATATGCTCGGTGGTCTCCTTTGTGGAATTGGAAAGAGCCTGGACCTCAGTTGCAACAACAGCAAAGCCTCTTCCCGCATCTCCTGCCCTGGCTGCCTCTATGGATGCATTGAGGGAAAGAAGATTGGTCTGTCTGGCTATGCTCTGGATACTGCTGATGATCTCCATGGAAGCATTTACCGCACTCACTATGGTATTGGCAGCTTCACTGACCTCCTCCTGTCTGACGGAGACATCCTGCATCTGATTCGTGGCCTTCTCCACATTGGCCGCTATCTCTGCGATGCCGGCTCTTAAGGATTCGATATTCGGCTCCATCTCCTCTTCAAAACGGGCACGGTTTTTCTTTTCCGCAGATATATCAAGGATGGTACCCGCAGCCATGAGCGGCACGCGATCGTTTGACCATACCACATAACTGGAGGCCCTCACCCACACATAATCACCGTTTTTATGTCTGATCCTGTATTCCATATCAAAGGGTGTACGCCCGGACGGATCGGCAAGCTGCTTTGCCATCGCAGCGGAAGCCTGGGGTACATCATCGGGATGGATCCTGGTGATCCAGGACTGCATGATATCGGGGAACTCCGAAGAATGCGGCATAAATCCCAATATCTTTTTAAACTGGTCCGAAAAAACCATGGGCGAATGGATATCGTCTATGGCATACTTGGTCAGATCCATGCTCCAGCTGCCCTCCAGCATCATCATCTCCACTGCATCCTGACGTCTGGAATCATGCTCAAAGATCTCAGCGGTCTTTTTTTGTTCATCTATATCCGAAAAGGTACCTATAAACTCCTTGGGCTTTCCGTCGGGGAACCTGATGCACTCCCCGGCGGCATGATACCATTTATAAGCTCCGGACTTTGTCAGAAGCCGGTAATCGATATCAAATTTTTTATGTCCGCTCTTGTCCCCAGCCGCAGCGGCAAAGGCCCCGAACACAGCCGCCGAATCATCGGGATGTATGATCTTCCCCAAAGCATTCAGATCATCGGGAAGCTCATGTCTGGAATATCCCAGCATCCTGCGGAATTCATCCGTATATATCACATCCGTCTGATTGCCCTTCTCGTCATAAAAACATTTCCATATGCCCAGATGCGTACTGTTATTTACCGCTTCAAGCTCTCCCTCGCTGTCCTTAAGTTTCTGTTTAAGCTCAGCGATCTCAAGCTCCAGTTCATCCACCCGTGAATCCATTGTCTTTTCCGTAAGCTGTTTTCCTTTAGTAAACATTTCGTACCCCCTTTGATTATATGAATAAATCTTCAGTCTTTGTTATCCTTCTCAGAAGCCGAGAGGCTCATCCACAAGTATCACATGTATGCGGCCGGCGTGCCTTGAATATCTGGTGATCAGAAACTGGCAGCAGATGGTATCCGGTGATTTACAGTCCATGCATGAACCGGTTTTGGCACAGGGAGTATCGATCCCGAACCTCTGCACATTTATGACTGCCGCCTCGTTTCTTGCACGCTTGAGCGCCGAATCCACGTCACTTGTCACCTTGTTCATGCCGACTATCAGCACCACCTTTTTCGGTCCGTAAGCGTAGGCAGAAACCCTGTTTGAATTTCCGTCGATATTTACAAGTATGCCGTCATCGGTGATCGCATTCGTGCTCCCCAGATATACGTCCGCATCATATGCTTCCAGCTCTGCTGCATGCTTGTCGGGAGCAGCATAACGGTCTATATAATTATAATTACCCTTCTGTATAGCCTTCACCAGACCGATCTCAGCTATGGAAGCAGATCCGCCATGGGTTACGCTGCCGCCTTCAGGTATCAGTTCAAGTGCCTTTTCCAGCGCTTCCTTTGCCGTGTGAACATGATACCCCGTCATGTTCCTCGATTCCAGACCCTTTATTATCTTTGCGGCCAGAAGCTCGTTTCTTTTTGCCCTGTTCTTTTCCATCATTAAATATGCCATCAGCCCTTCTCCTTTCGTTGTCAATATCTACCTGCGCTCCACCTTTTTTTTCATCTTTTCTTCATACATCCTGGCATCACTTATGCGAAGGAATTCCTCAATCCTCCCCATGGCGTTTGATTCCGTAAGATGATAGCCCCCGCTCAATGATACGGTGTACGGCTTGCCCGAATTCTGATTAAAAGTCTCCAGCGAAGCCTGTACCAGCTTGTAAAACCGCTCCAGAAGCCTGTCCGAATAATCCACGGCAAAGATATAGAATTCATCTCCGCCGGCCCTTGCCACTATCTCACCCGAATCACAGCACCTTGAGATCACATCCGCCGCAGCCTTGATGGCGCGGTCTCCCTCATAGTGTCCATACTCGTCATTAATGGTTTTTAAACCATCCATATCAATGACCATGGCACATACGATATGCGTACCCTTAAGTCTGGAAAGAAGCTCCCTGGTCTGGGCATCAAAACCGCGACGGTTCAGAAGTCCGGTTATGGAATCCCTGTTCCCCATATCCTTGAGCGTGTCTATGAGGTGATTGATCCGGTCATTCTTCAAAAGTCCCTCAAGTGTCAGGGAAATATTCAGAAGCCAGACATTATAAAATTCATCGAAAATGTCCTTTCCTTCCATTTCGATGACCGCATAACCAAACGCCCGCTCTGCACAATGTACACTCATGACATAATAAAAATGGGCTCTGTCCTGGTCGGATTCAGGTATCATCCTGCCGGAATCAAAAACACGGCCCGAATGAACATATTCCCTGTTTTTATCGATCCAGATTATGGGAGTAAATATACCTGCGGAGCAGGTGTAATCATTTTCTATCGAAAGCCTGTTTTCCTCATCCGTATGAAGCATGAGAAAGAACGATGTATATTCTCCGAAATAAATGGGATTTTCCGAAAACAGCTTTTCCAGATCATGGATATCCTCCACCTTGTTCAGCTTGAGCAGGGAAGACTGGGTATCATACATGCCGTAACTGAAATTCCTGTTGATCTCATACAGACGGTTAATGCTCTCCGCCTCATACTTATAATCCAGCTTTTCACATCCGCAGGACTGGGTATATATCGTCCGGGGAGTGATATGAATGACCTTTTCCTCTGTTTCATCTTCAGAAACGCTGATCAGAAGCTTTAAGGACTTTCTGGCGATATCCAGCCTCTCCCTGGTGGCGGAAGTTATATGAGGCAGATATTCCTGACCTTCTATCGTACCGTCAAAACCCGAGATGGCAATATCCTCCGGGATCCTCACTCCTCTTTTTTTAAAGGCACCGGAAAGAGCGATGGCCATGTAATCATTTGCACATACCACAGCCTGAGGCCGCTGGGGAAGGGACAGAAAATAATCCGCTGCCTCCTCACCCTTATGAAACCAGAAATCTCCTTCAAACATACCCACGCCGTCCCGGGGCAGACCGTGCTCCTTCATCACGCTGCGAAAGACCTCAAGTCTCGCAACAGCATCGGGATGAGTGAGATAACCGGACATGAAGCCTATCCTGTCAAAATGATGCTTCTCGATAAAATGCTCCACCAGAAGCTTCATGGCTCCCCGGTCATCAAAATCGATATTGTAAAAACCCTCCACTCTGGTGCTGATGGATACCACCGGAATATCCGCCTGCCTGAGCTTATGGATGACCTTATCGGCCATACCTTCCACATTATAGCCTTCTCCGTCAAAAATGATCCCGTCAAAAGATGAAAGGTCGATATCCTCGATCAGGTCAAATTCATAAATACCATACTGTGCGTTCTTGTTTCCGATCTTGCCCAGGGAATTGAAATAGACAAGATCACAGCCCAGCTCATCGGCAGCAGTATTAAAGGCTCTGCTGAGATTCGATCTGTATCTGCTGGTGAACCCGCACCCGAAAATGGCTATACGCTTTCGATTCATATTTCTCTTAAGATCCTTCTATCCTTATCTAACCGTATACTGGGAGAGATCCGTATTGATCTCATCGGAATAATGGTTCAGATTTTCCGATATGGCAGTGATATTCTCCGTCTCATTTCGCAGCTTTCCGTTCTCGTTTACTATCCTGTCGCTCAGAGACAATACCTCATTTATTCCGGAAGCCTGTTCCTGAGTGGTAGCCGCATTGCTGGTCGCCACATCATTTATCCTCTTGACGCCGTCCGCGATCTCCATGATACCCTCTGCAGCCTTTGCCACATCCTCGGAGATCTTGTTAAAGGCCTCATTGGCCCCATCCACACCATTCATACAGGTCTTCATATCCCTGACGCAGATGTCCGCCTTTGAATTGATATCAGCTATATTCTTTGTGATATCATCAACCAGTCTCCGGATGGTGTCCGTAGCGCTTGACGACTGATTTGACAGTACGCTGACCTCCTGAGCCACTACCGCAAAGCCCTTGCCTGCCTCTCCTGCTCTGGCAGCCTCTATGGATGCGTTCAGCGACAGAAGATTCGTCTGCTCCGATATGGCATTGATGGTATCCGTGATCCCCGTAATCTCCTCAACAGACTTTGCAGTCACACGGATAAGGTCAGTCAGTTCGCTTATGGTATTGTTCAGGGTATTAACACTCTTTGTCATGCTGTCCATTTCATTTTTACCCTTCGCGGAAGCATCCATGGTCTCATCACACAATGTTCTGACATCCTCTGCACTCTGGGCCAGACGTCCCGAGGTATCCGCCAGTTCTACAGCCGTATGAGCCAGATCCTCGATAGAATCATTCATTCCACCCAGTGTCCTGTTGAGCTGTTCTATGGATTCACCCTGATTATTGCTGGCGTCTGAAAGGGCACGGGATATATCAAAGCACTCTCCCGCCCTGCTGTTCATGGATCCGGAAATATCCGAAAGACTGTTCAGCGTCATGCTCATCTTTTCAATATACTCATTCAGGCTCTCACTCAAAGTGGTGATCTCGTTATTGCCTTCGGGAGTCAGCCTCACGGTGAAGTCACCCTTGCTGATATCCGTGATACGCTCCGTAACCGTGACTACAGGGTTTATCGCCTTACTGATAATGTAATAAATGAGAGCCGAAATAATGATCAGCAGTATGATCGCGCTCACAAAGGTGATGATCATGACTCTGATTATGTTGGAACTAAGTACAGCCGAGGGAACGGCACTCACCACTACCCATGAAGTGTCCTCGATATCGGTGGCAGTATACATCATTGATCCTGCTCCCGATTTTGCGGTCTTTACCCTGCTGCCATCCGGCGTCACCGTCGTATTCATGGAATCAAAAACAGGAGCCAGACCCGCTGCCACGGGATCTGTGGTGTTTGAAAGGGTCTCGCCCACAGAAGAAGTCACATTGCTGACCAGGATATCCTTGGTTTCCTTGTTCACAATATAATATTTCGCATCGGGAGAAATGGAATTAAACTGGTTTACCTTTTCGGCCACCTTGTCAAAATTGATATCACTGCTTAAGACCACATCATCGCGCAGCATGACAGCACAGGCCAGACAGGTCTTGCCCGTGGACGCATCCACATAGGGCTCGGATGAATAGATCTCACCCTTCTTTTCCAGAGCGCCCTGATACCAGGGTCTGTCCGTGAAAACAAAATCCGCATCCGGGATCCATCCCGAACCGTCCAGGAACTTTGAATCCTTGCCGTAAGCCATATAAATATCCTGTGAATCCGGATCCAGTTCCGTCAGCTTTAACAGCATATTAAGGGAATCATCATAAGACATTTCCGGAGTATTCTTCATCACGTCCGCAGTCTGTTTCACCCTTCCCTCTATTGAGCTCCACCAGTTATGGACCTCATTGGCGTAGGTAACCGATTCCCTGGCAAGAATGCTGTACATAAGCGTCTCGGTATTATCCGCTTCCAGCTTGATGCTGATCTGGGTAATGATCACAATGATGATCGCAACAAAAATGACTATACTGCTCAGCAGTGTTTTCTTAAGAGATTTCCTTTTTTTCATTGGCCCCTGTCTCCTTATCTTATGCTCATTGCTCATCGCAACAGATTATATTATATCACAATTCTTTCCGTTTGTTACTCTTCTCTGTGATCAAATACACGCTGGGTCTTTTTCTCCGAACGGGATAAAGTTCCCACGGGCACAACCGTCACCTTGGGGGTTACGCTTATCTTAGACCTGAAGGCTTCGCGTATAAGCTTTGCAGTCTTCTCAAAATTCACACGGCCCTCTGCTTCGGCAGTGATAAGTATCACATCTTTGTTTATGTCATCATCATGAGCCAGGTCGATCTTGTATTCGCTGGAGACGCCGTCGATCTGTCCCAAAAGCTCTTCCACCTGGCTGGGGAAGATATTGACACCGTGAACCTTGAACATATCGTCACTTCTGCCGCGGATGATATCAAGCCTGGGGTATTTTGAACCGCAGGGACAGTCTCCGGGAATGATACGTGACAGATCATGGGTCCTGAATCTGATCAAAGGAGCGCCTTCCTTCACCAGAGTCGTGATGACTATCTCGCCTTCCTCTCCGTCCTCCACGGGCTTGAGGGTCTCGGGATCTATGATCTCTATATAAAGATAATCATCCCAGTAATGCATTCCGGTCTGCTTATCGCAGTTTATTCCTATACCGGGTCCGTAGATCTCGGTCAGTCCGTAGATATCGTAAAGTTCGATCCCCAGCTTGTCATGGATATATTCCCTTTT
>JAEEZH010000165.1 GCA_016288495.1 Lachnospiraceae bacterium | reverse complement strand
CCATGAGGATGCGGATGCCGTGGTTGCAGTCTTTTTTATAAGAGGCGGCAGGATGACTGGCAGAGAGCACTTCTTTATGACCTCTGCGGGAGAGGATGAAGGACTCATCCTTCAGGATTTTATAAAACAGTTTTATATGAACGCGGCTTTTGTCCCCAGGGAGATCATAGCCCAGTATGATTTTGAAGAACATGAGATCATAGAAGAGTGGCTGACGGTCAGGAAAGGGCAAAAGGTTTCGGTCAGGGTGCCGGTGAAGGGTACAAAGGAAAAACTGGTGGAGCTGGCTGCGGAAAATGCCCGTATGATCCTGGCAAAGGATAAGGACAGGATAAAAAGGCAGGAGGGCCGTACCATAGGTGCGGTGGCAGAGATAGCGGGAATCCTGGGCC
This sequence comes from Lachnospiraceae bacterium, assembly GCA_016288495.1. Classification (GTDB taxonomy): domain Bacteria; phylum Bacillota; class Clostridia; order Lachnospirales; family Lachnospiraceae; genus UBA1753. The sequence goes on along the minus strand of JAEEZH010000165.1, from coordinate 4,402 downwards.
TAAAGAATATAAAGCGGATGGAAGCCTTTGATATTTCAAATATCAGCGGGTATGAATCAGTGGGATCCATGGTGGTATTCGAATCCGGCCGGCCCAAAAAGAATGATTACCGCAGGTTCAGGATAAAGACGGTCACGGGACCTGATGATTACGCCAGTATGGAAGAAGTCATCCGGCGTCGTTTTGTCCATGCGATGGAAGAGATGAAGCAGATGACGGGGACGGCGGATATTGAAGATGGGACAGAGAAAAAGTCTTTACCGGACTCTGTGTGGACCCGGGAAGAATTGAAATACGGGAGTTTTACCAACCTGCCGGATCTGATCATGATGGATGGCGGCAAAGGTCAGGTGCATTCCTGTCTCAAGGTCCTTGAGGAACTGGATATACACATACCTGTATGCGGCATGGTAAAGGATGATCATCACCGGACCAGAGGCCTGTATTATAATGATGTGGAGCTGCCCATTGATACCCGGTCGGAGGGCTTTAAGCTTATAACCAGAGTACAGGATGAAGCCCACAGATTTGCCATAGAATATCATCGGTCATTAAGGTCCAGAGGCCAGATCAGATCGGTGCTGGATGATATAGAAGGGATCGGACCAAAGCGCAGGATGGCACTGCTTAGGCGTTTCGGTTCCGTGGAGGGGATACAGGCTGCCGGCCTTGAGGAACTGGAGAACACGGAAAGCATGGATGCAAAGAGTGCAGAAAGTGTGTATGCCTTCTTTCATGGGGAGAATTCTTTATCTTCCTAATCTCCGGAGTAATGAAAAGCAGATTGATCGTCATCCTGAGCGAATTTCGTCCTAAGGGGGTATCACGAAGTGGTGGATTCCTTAGGACATTAGCGAAGGATCTTAATAGGAGGTACGAATGGATTCAGTAAGCCTAAAAAAAGTCATTGAAAAAATGCATCTTAAAAATGTGACGCCGGAGATAGACCTGGATGAAATAAAGATCACCCAGGCGGATATCAACCGTCCCGGTATGCAGCTGTCCGGTTATTTTGAGCACTATGAGGCAAACCGTGTGCAGCAGATCGGCTTCACGGAATACAGCTATATGCAGCAGATGTCGGAGGAGCGCCGGCACGAGATATACGGCAGGCTCATTACTTCGGATATTCCCTGCTTTATTTATTGCAGGGATCTGGAGCCGGATGAGATATTCCTGCAGTATGCAAGGGAGAGAAAGGTTCCCGTGTTCACGGTACCGAAGGTCACATCCCAGTTTTCGGCGGAGCTCATCAGATGGCTTACTGAGAGACTGGCTCCCTGTATTTCCATTCACGGAGTACTGGTGGATGTATACGGCGAGGGCGTGCTGATCACCGGCGAGAGCGGTATCGGTAAATCAGAGGCTGCACTGGAGCTCATCAAGAGAGGTCATCGTCTGGTGTCCGACGATGTGGTGGAGATCAGAAAGATCAGCGAGGAGTGCCTCATCGGTTCCGCGCCCGATATCACCAGGCATCTGATCGAGCTCAGAGGTATCGGAATAGTGGATGTCAGATCATTGTTCGGTGTATCCTCGGTAAAGGAAAGCCAGGAGATAGATCTGGTGATCCATCTGGAGGAGTGGGATAAGGACAAAGATTATGACAGACTGGGTATGGAAGAGGAATATACCGAGTATCTGGGGAATAAGGTAGTATGCCACAGTATTCCCATCAGACCCGGACGATCCCTCGCCATTATCTGCGAATCTGCCGCTGTTAATTATCGTCAGAAGAAGATGGGCTACAACGCAGCCCAGGAACTCTATAAGAGGGTACAGGAAAACATGGCTAAGAGGAGATAGTACTTGAAGCCGGACATATTTTCTGAAAAAATACCATGCTGGCATGGGTATTTTTGAAGAAAAGATGAACGTGCTGCGAAGCAGGATTGCCGAACCCATGAGCAAGCTGCGGAGCGGATTGCGAATGGAAAGAGGCAATACTTCAAGTACGTATAGAATAAAAATAGTATACATATGAGTGGAAAGAGGGAGGTAGGAGGAATGAAATATCTCATAGGAATCGATGTAGGCGGAACCAGTGTAAAGAACGGTCTTTTTACAGACGGAGGGGAGCTTCTTGATAAGTGGGAGATCCCTACCCGCACCGAGAACAACGGTGAAAATATACTGCCTGACATTGCAAGGACAATAGACGAAAAGCTTGCCGAAAAAGGCATATCAAAATCGGACGTGATAGGCTGCGGTCTGGGCGTTCCGGGTCCCGTGAATGAAGAGGGCGTGGTACAGCGTGCCGTTAATCTGGGCTGGGGATATTTCCCTCTGGCAGAAAAAGCCAGCGAATTATTCGGTATCAAAGCCTATGGCGGAAACGATGCAAATGTGGCTGCTCTCGGCGAGGCGTGGAAGGGCGCTGCATCAGGTTTTGCCAATGTGGTCATGGTGACTCTGGGAACCGGAATAGGCGGCGGTATCATCGTGAACGGTAAGATCCTCACGGGCTGCAGAGGCGCAGGCGGTGAGATAGGCCATATGCACGTAAAAGACGGGGAGACCATTCCCTGCGGTTGTGGAAACCACGGTTGTATAGAACAGTATGCTTCGGCTACCGGAATAGCCAGACTGGCCAGGGAACGTCTTGAAGAAAATGATGATGCCAGCAGCCTTCGCGGTGTGGAAAATGTAAGCGCAAAGGATGTATTTGACGCCATAAAGCAGGGCGATAAACTGGCCATAGAGGTAGGTCAGAGGTTCGGGGATTATCTCGGAAAAGCACTGGCCAATATTGCCTGTGTGGTAAACCCCGACGCTATCGTAGTAGGCGGAGGAGTTTCAAAGGCCGGTGATGTTATCTTCGACTTCGTGAAGGAACCCTTTGAGAAAAATGTATTCCATGCCTGCAGACAGGTGGAATTCCTTCTGGCAAAGCTGGATAATGACGCCGGGATCTATGGCTGTGCAAAACTGGCATTGGATAAAGCTTCCTGAAAGAACAGGGATAGCAGTAGCTTGAGTAGAGAAATGAGTTTTCGGGATCGATTGATTGAAATAGCATCCGCTGAGCATGTGTTCGCTGATGAACCAATGAGCGAACATACTACTTTTAAAGCGGGGGGAAAAGCGGATCATTATGTGGAAGCCACATCCGAGGATGTGCTTTCATCGCTTTTGTATTTCCTTAATTCGGAAAAGCATCCCTTCTATGTGGTCGGAAACGGAAGCAATCTCCTGGTGGCGGATGAAGGCTACCGGGGGGTGATCATTACGCCGGCAGGTGAGTTTTGTCAGGTGAAGGCAGATAATACGAGGATCTTTGCCGGTGCCGGATGCCTGCTCTCAAAGGTTGCATCCACGGCGGCGGAAAATTCTCTCACAGGCCTTGAATTTGCCTCCGGTATCCCCGGCAGCGTGGGCGGCGCCATAGTCATGAATGCAGGCGCATACGGCGGGGAGATGAGCCAGGTTATCGACAGCGTCAGGGCTATGGATATGTCCGGAAAGATCATTGAATTTAAGCCGGATGAACTGGAACTGGGGTACCGTACCAGCATATTCAAAAAGAAAAAACTGGTCGCTCTCAGTGCCGGTTTTATCTTGAAAAAGGGTGATGAAAACAGCATAAGGGAAAAGATGAAGGATCTGAATGCCCAACGCAGGGCGAAACAGCCTTTGGAATATCCTTCTGCGGGAAGCACCTTTAAACGCCCGGCGGGTAATTTTGCCGGAAAACTGATAATGGAAGCCGGACTGGCGGGTTTTTGTTCCGGCGGAGCCTGTGTCTCCGAAAAGCATTGCGGTTTCATCATAAACAAGTCAGACGCCACTGCCACGGATATAAAGACGCTGATGGATGAAGTGATCATCCGGGTAAAGGAGAATTCAGGGATCACACTGGAACCTGAAGTCTGTCTTCTGGGATTTTGAAAATGAAAAAGCTTTTGTTCATATACAATCAAAGAGCCGGCCGGGAGATGATAAAACAGAACCTGGCCAATATTATTTATATCTTCACAAATGAGGGTTATGAGGTGACGGCGCGTCCTACTTTGACAAAAGGGGAGGGGACGATCCTGGCGCGTGAATGCGGAGATGAATATGATCTGCTGGTCTGCTCGGGGGGAGACGGCACTTTAAATGAGATCGTGAGCGGTCTGCTCATGCGGAAGGAAGACCATCCGGAATACAGGCCTCTTCCCATAGGATATATCCCTGCGGGCAGTACTAATGATATTGCTTCTACTCTGGGCATATCCCATGATATGAGGGAAGCAGCCATGCAGTGTATGACAGGTCATCCTTTTTCCTGTGACATCGGGAGTTTCAATGACAGAAAATTCTGTTATGCGGCAGCTTTCGGTCTGTTCGCAGAAGTGAGCTATGACACGGATCAGGCACTGAAGAATATCTTCTGCCATGCCGCATATATCATGGAGGCCAT
>JAEEZH010000164.1 GCA_016288495.1 Lachnospiraceae bacterium | reverse complement strand
TCAATATTGTATACAGATACGTTTGCCATCTGTCTAATCCTCCTTTCCTAAGCTCTTACCTTGAGACCTTTACAGCCTCTTTAACGGTAACCAAAGACTTCTTAGGTCCGGGTACGGCGCCCTTTACGAGGATCAGATCCTGCTCAGCGTCAACCTTAACTACCGTAAGATTCTGTATTGTTATTTTCTTTAATCCCATATGTCCGGGCATTCCCTTGCCCTTGAACACCTTGGAAGGTGAGGAGCAGGCTCCGTTTGAACCCTGATGACGATGGAACTTTGAACCGTGCTTCATGGGTCCTCTGTGCTGTCCCAGTCTCTTGATGGCGCCCTGGAAGCCTTTACCCTTTGAAACAGCGGTTGCATCAACCTTATCGCCGGCCTCAAAGATGTCAGCCTTGATCTCCTGAGCTACTTCATACTCTTCAGCATTCTCAAAACGGAATTCCTTTACAAATCTCTTAGAATCCACACCGGCCTTCTTGAAATGTCCCTGCTGGGGCTTTGATACGCCGTTTCTGTGAACTATCTCCTTGCCCTTGCTCTTGTCGCCTGAGATGATCTTGTCCTTCTTGTTCTCAAAGCCGACCTGAACTGCTGCATAACCGTCATTCTCTACGGTCTTTACCTGAGTAACGACACAGGGACCTGCCTTCAGTACCGTTACGGGGATCAGCATGCCGTCTTCGTCAAAAACCTGGGTCATACCGATCTTTGTAGCCAAAATAGCTTTTTTCATTTCTTACCTCTCTTTCTACAAGTGGAATACGCAATGCGCATTCATTAATAGAATCTTACTTCATCTTTATGTCGATATAGACACCTGCAGGCATCTCAAGCCTTGACAGTGCCTCGACAGTCTTCTGTGAGGGCGTGATGATATCGATGAGCCTCTTGTGGGTCCTCTGCTCGAACTGCTCTCTGGAGTCCTTATACTTATGAGTAGCTCTAAGTATGGTTACTACCTCCTTCTTTGCGGGCAGCGGCACGGGACCGGATACCTGTGCTCCGTCCTTTTTCACCGTCTCGATGATCTTCTTTGCAGATGCATCGATGAGCTGGTGATCATACGCCTTAAGTGTGATTCTCATTACCTGACTTGCCATAAAAAAAGTCGCCTCCTTTTCGCACTTTTGTTAAGTACGACAAGTGGTGACTGTACAACCTTTCCCGTAACCGCTCCTTTGAGCAAAACAAACCCGCAGTTTGCCACCTTCCGGATCGACGCATCGCCCTTCCGGTAAGATTACGGTCGTTTCTACGAAATCGCAGACTATATATCTGTACAGTGACTTGTCGCCAAATTACCAGGGTCTCTTCCCTTTGACATTCGCTCCCCGGAAACACCCGCATCGGCTTTCGCCCATACGGCAACCTCCCGGATCATAACTATCATGTCACAACGTACAGAAGTTTAGCACACTTCAAAATGAAATGCAAGTACTTTTTTTATTATTTTTTTGCCTGCAACGGCGGCAGCCTTTTTCGCTCAGACAGAGGATCAACTCGCTTCAAAGATTGTTTACCCGCGCAGAAAGATCGCCTTTTTCGCTCAAACAGAAGATCAACTCGCTTAAAAAGGTCTTTGCCTGCAACGGCGGCAGCCTTTTTCGCTCAGACAGAAGATCAACTCGCTTCAAAGGCTGCCTGCCTGCGCGGGGTGTACTTCATAAAAAAATTAAGTTGATGAAATTAATACATGGCTTGCATCAGCGTGAATACACGCCGGAAATGTATCCGTAGGCCAGGACGTTTCCGTAGGTGTTGATATCGCCACGCTTTGATATGTTCAGATGATCGTAATACAGATCGTCCGCCTGCAGCCAGGGCTCGTCAAACTCGGGATCAAGCTCAAAGTCGGGTTTTCCCTTCAGGGCATATACATATATGGTATAGGTATGATCTCCGGATCCTGCGGGGGGATAGGGTCCTACATATTTAAAGGAAGGGTTACCATCATACTCTGTCTGATTTGCGCCGGATGCAAGTTTCGTCTTATGTACATCGTCCGCATACCAGTGCACCCAGTTGTTTGCACTCTCATCTTCCATATATATCACATAATACTGAGCCCCGGGAACTTGGGAAAAGCTGAGCTGGGGAGACATGTTTTCTCCCTCCTTTGTGTTGGTGATCCGTACACCCCACCTGCCGTCATGAAGATCCTGTGATGTCACTTCCATGGTGGCGCCCTTCCAAAAATCACTCAGTTCCTTATCGTAGCTGCCGTTTTTCGATTTATAGACATACTTTGTCATGGAATGGGCCGTTGCCACACCATAGGCGGCGACCAGTCCCAGCACTATAAGGGTGCCCACGGCGCCCGCAAGGCTGACCCTTGCCTTTCTGCGATCCCTCACATCCACCTCATCCACATATTTTTCCGTGTTTCCCTGATTGCGATAGACTATCGCCATGATCAGAAAGATAAGGTGAAATACGATCAATAACGGAAACAGCGCCTTTGCAGAATCCGGCTCATAAGGAAGCCAGGTCTTCAGATATAAAAGATCGCAGATAATGAATACCGCAAGAAAAGCAACTGATATGATTCCTGCGATACGGCTGTCCCCGGAATAAAGATTTTCCACTGCCTCACTCCTGGGCACCCGGGAGAGATCATTGTCATAATCCTTCTTTTTATCGGGAACAGTGAAATGATTTTTTTCAAGACGCTTAAGATAGACGTAGGAATCGATATACAATACTATGGATAAGATCAAAAGAGGAATGGACCAGACCCCCGCAAGCGCAATGAAAACTGCAAGGCCGCCTGCATCCGCAGCCTTCTCCTCAGGCATGAACATGCATATCAGAAACAGGGCTGCAAGAATGCCCGTCACGATCATAAGTATCCTGCATGCCATGTTGAATTGTTTATCATATTTTATGGGTGTTTTCATATTATCTATTTAAGACAACAGCATCCTCAAGAGAACCTGTTCTCTGTCATCCTGAGGAGTGTAACGACGAAGGATCTTGAAAGATTCTTCGCTTCGCTCAGAATGACACTCGGTAAAGGTATTGAGAATGACACTCGGTAAGAGTATTCGGAAAAACATTACCGGGCAGTTTTTATCATTTATTACTGTGACCTAATATCCCGGGGCCGAAACCGTGAGGGATCAGTTCCCCCAATGTGAACACTTTATATTCATCGGGAGATATTGCCACTATGACCTTCATATCCCCGGAGCCGAATTCCGACAGGACCTGTCTGCACATACCGCAAGGGTACGCCCAGCTTTCCCCGTCCGAAGTATCGGAGACAGCGGCAGGATCTGCGTCGGAAACGTCGGGCCCGCCGACTATGGCTATGGCCACAAACTCCCTCTGTCCGGCAGCCACCGCCGAAAACACGGCATTCCTCTCTGCACAGATGGTAGCCCCGTAACTGGCATTCTCCACGTTGCAGCCTGTATACATCAGGCCCTTCGCAGACAAAAGGGCAGCTCCCACCTTGAAATGGGAATAAGGAGCATAGGCGTTTTTCCTGCATTCCATGGCGGCTTCGATCAGTTCCTTTATGAGATTTTCTCCCACGTCAAAAGATGTATATTTTTTCATAAGCAAACACCCCGATAAAGATTATTCCTGTTGCTTCGCTCAGAATGACAGATCAGACGGAAAACCGGATCCTTCGTCATCATTTCACGGTGAATATAACACTGCCGGTGAAGTTTCTGCAGCCCGTAACCTTTACCTTATCTCCATCCAGCTTGCAGACATAATCACCCCTGGCAGACGGATCGTCATTTTTACAGCGCTTCATCTTCACCTGCAGATTACCGTCCGCAGACTTGTAATCATAAAACAGCTTTTTGAACACCGGCGTCTTTACACCCTTCTTTTCCGCCACCACAAAGCCCTCATAATTCTTTTCGGTAAAGCCCGATATATCCAGGGGGGTTATGGTAAAGGGGATCCTGAATTTCGGATTAGTCTTTAATTCCTTATTAAGGGCCCTCAACGCCTTTTTATCCTCTTTGGACAAAAGTTTGGCATCCCTGGCCTTGACCTGGACCATGAAATAGGGACCGTTGGCATCCCCTGCCTTTGCCGCATCCTTATTATTCTTGAACAGGGCTTTTGCGATCGTATAGTTACCGAGGACCGCTCCGGTATTTTTATCCCTGAGCCTTACCTGGATCTGCACATCTTTTGCAGGAGAAGGCTTGTCACCAGTCTTAAGAGTGTGCTTCTTTCCGTTATAGCTTACCGAAGGCGTATATTTCACCTCCATATCCGCTCCCATATCCGAAAGCTGACCGGCGCTTGCAGCATTAAAGCTGACGGTATTGCAGGATGTCGTAAACACCACATCATTCTCCGGCTCCATATCGGATCCGCCGCTTTTATTCAGGAAATGAATGGTCGCAGTCGACGGTATCCCGGCGGTTTCCAGATGATCGTAAAGAGTAGTGGTCGACTTTATGGACATCTGGTCTATGTGTCCTTCATTGAGGTCATAGGTGGCCAGCTTTATCTTTTTCCAGTCGGCCTCGCTTCCCTCATAATACACATCCTTGATCGCAGGATTCGGACGGGGAGCTTCATCGTCTTCCCCTTCTTCGCTCTCCTCAGAATCCTCTTCCTTAGATGCAAAAGCTGAACCCTCCAGCTTCTTATAACCAAATGCGGTCTGTCCGACCCTTTTCAGCGTCTTGGGCAGATAAATGGTCTCCAGATTATTATCGTTAAGGCAGGCCTCATGCATTATGGACTCCACCCCGGAGGGGAAGGTGATACACTTTAAGGAATCCAGCCATGAAAGAGACCAGTACTGGATATCCTTTATATCATCCGCAACCTTATAGTTTCCGTTTGCCTTCTTTATCTCGCCTTCAGGCACAAACATGAGGCAGGGCGTGATAAAACAGCTGCCCCTGGTCTTTGTATGAGGATCAGTATACTCCACTATGGTATTGTTCTTTTCCTTCATCCACTGATTATTCTTGAGGGTGATCTTTTCCAGATTGGTACAGCCCCAGAAGGCATCTGCCCTCACATTGTGGATATCATCGGGGAAATTGAAGGTGGTGAGGGAGGTGCAAAAGCCAAAGGTCCTTCTTCCAAAATGCCACATTCCCTTACCGAATTTGATCTCGCTCAACATAGGACAGTCCTTGAAAGCCCTTCTCTCAAGCTCCAGTCCGTTTCCCGGCTTATAATCCCCAATGGTCAGTTTCCTGAGTTTGGGACATTCGCTGAACATGTTCTTTTTTACCATGACCATGTCACCTATGGTCACGGGAGCGGTATACTCCACTTCCTCGATATTGGGGAAGCCCATACACTTATGTTTGCTGTTGACGGAGGTGGGGCCTGATTCGATCACGACTTTGATCACCTTTTCCTTATTCTCCTTCACCTCACTGAAGTCTATGGCGTTCTCCGGCTTATCGTTATAACGCAGTTCTCCGTCACTGCTCAGGTGCCAGTAGCCCTCCACAAGCTTTGTGGCTCCTCCCAGTGCAGCATCCTCATCATATTCAGAAAGAGTGTATATACCCTCCCTCGGATCGTCATCCCTGTCAGCCTCAGACATGTCGGCAGAATTTTCTGCAACTCCGGTCCCTGCGGACTCTTCTTCCGTGACTGAAGATGAGAAAACAGACTCATCCGCTTCGGCAGCCAACACAGCCGTCGCAGGCAGGATGCTTCCCATCACCAGTGAAACCGACATAAACAACGCAGTTATCTTTCTGTATCTTTTCATTCTACTGTTCCCCCATCTGTTTTATAAAAAAGCTCCCGATCTTTTCCAGAAGCTCATGACGCTCTATATTTTTAAGCAGATATCCCTCAGGCTTCAGTTTCAGCACCTGCATGACGCTTTCCTTATCGCCTCTTCCCGTCAGAAACATGACGGGGATATCCCTGGTATCATGGTCGCTGCGCAGCATCTCCAGCACCTGCGGCCCACTGGTGACCGGCATTTCATAGTCCAACAGTATGAGGTCCGCCTTGTTCTTGCCCAGCCATTTAAGTGCCTGAAGACCTGAGGATACCACCGCCACCTTATATGTGTCTCTCAGCCAGTCCCGGACCACGCCCAGATAAGTGGGATCGTCATCCACTATCAGAATGCTCTTTTTGTACTCGCCGGCAGCCATCTTTAAAAACAGCATGGCCACGGCATCCATATAGCCATCCGCATCCAGAGGCCGGTCAAAGCTTCTATATATGAGACTTTTAGGCAGAGCTTCCTTCACACGGGCATTATTATCTTCATTAGCTATTACCACCATCTGCAGGGCTGAATCCGTCAGTCTGTCATTCAGAAAAGCAAGGATCTCCGGCTTCACCCTGTTGTCCGTATCCAGATACAGAGTGACCAGATCGGTGCCATCCCAGTGCTCGTTTATCACACTGACATCCATAGGTACAAACTGATTACTGATATTTGCATCAGTCAGCTTCTTTAACAGCACCCTGATCAGAAAACTCTCTTTTTCGCCTATCACCAGTACATGATCCGGTTCCTTGTTATGCATAGTATTACCGTCCATTCTTGATCAACTCCTCCATCTTATCCCAGTCCACTTTTTTCAGCAATTTTTCCAGTTCGTCAAAGAACGCCTTATCATCGTCCTTAAGACGGTAGGTCTTCACCTGCGAAACTATCATGTCCACAGCTTCATAATCCATCATGCCTATCACTTCATTCAAAGCCTCATATGCCTCCTGAAGCTCCTCCTCGGGTATATCCTGAAGCTCCTCCCCGCTCTTTTCCCGGGTCAGTTTCTTTAATTTCTCTTTATAAGAAGAGTAGAGGTCTGTCATGATCTCCCTGTTATCACGGATATAATCCAGATCCTCACTGTTTCCCGCATCCTCCAGCTTCTGGCAAAGGCCCGACAGCTTATCGGCGCCAATGATCCTTGCTGAGGATTTCAACGCATGTACCTTTATGGTATAAAGCTTTATATCACTCTGCCGGTACGACCGCTCCAGCACATCAATATTCTCATCTATAGTATCATAAAACAGTTTGATGGATTTGACAAACGGATCTACGCCGCCTGAATATTTAATACCATTGGATACATCGATCCCCTCCGTCTCTTCCAGCCACAAAAGCTCTTCCGGCAGCTTTTGGGCAGCTGCATGCGCCCCGTCTCCGGAGGGTCTCATCATGATCTCCTTCGGCAGATGCTGCATGATGACGCTTTCCACTCTGGCACTGTCCACAGGCTTGGCCAGAAAACCGTTGAAGCCCGCTTCCAGATAAAATTCCTCGCTCACAGCAGTGTTTGCGGTCAGGGCATAAACAGGAAGGTCGGGATATTCTTCCCTGATATGCTTAACAGTCTCCACGCCGTCCATACCCGGCATCATGTGATCCAGAAGGACCACATTATATGAGCCATACCTTATCTTTTCCAGACATTCCTCTCCTCCGGACGCCGTGGAGATGAACATCTTTGTGGGTGCCAACAGACCCTTGATCACATTCAGGTTCATGGGATTGTCATCCACTACCAGTATCTCCGCGTCGGGAGCACAGAACTTGGGAACATAGGGACCGTTCTCATTGATCTTTTTAAACTCATCAAACCTGCCGATAGGCGCACTGTCAACGATCTGCTGCATCAGCGACAGCGTAAATTCCGTGCCTTCCCCGTATACGCTCTCACATTCAAGCTCTCCGCCCATCAGCTCCGTGAACTGTCTGGATATATCCAGGCCCAGACCGGTACCCTGTATATTGCTGTTCTTTTCCTCATCCAGTCTCTCAAAAGCGGAGAAAAGCTTATCCATATCCTCCGGCTTTATGCCCATTCCGGTGTCTTTCACTTTGAAAAACAGTTCACAGACACTTTCATCCACCGGCTTCATGGATACTATTAGTTCAAAACCGCCCTTTGACGTATACTTCACCGCATTGGTAAGAAGATTCAGCACTATCTGTTTTATCTTGCCCGAATCCCCCTTTAAAGTCCGGGGAATATTTTCATCCACCCGCACTTTAAAGTACAGTTTTTTCTGATCGGCCCTGACTCTTATCATGGTACACAGAGAACGCAGGAAGTCCTCCATCTCATATTCGGTCACCACCACCGTCATCTTACCGGATTCTATCTTGGACAGATCCAGCACATCGTTCACCAGTCCCAGCAAAGTTTCAGCCGCCTGCTTTATATCATCGGCCTAACCCGTCACGGCGGTATAATACTGCTTCGGAACACCTGTATGATCCTCACGCATTATCATCTCATCCATACCCATGATGGTATTTATGGGCGTCCTGATCTCGTGGGACATATTTGCCAGGAATCTGGATTTGGCGCCGTTGGCCCGGTCGGCTTCCTCCTTTGCCTGCCTGATCTGTTCATACTGCTTTTGTATGACGGTTCCGGTCATTATCCTCCATACTATAAGTCCGGCGATAGCCATGAGGATCGCGCCGATCAAAAATTTAACCACCGGCAAGTCCTTGAGACGGGGCTGCTTTTTTATACTGAAAAGCTGATCCGAGACCACGTTCTTACCGTTCTGATCCAGCACCTGCATATGAAGGACATAGTTCCCATAGGGCAGGTCCGTATATTCCAGCGGAGTAAGTCTGCTCTGGGTCACGGTGATACCCTCATCTTTGGCACCCTCAAGGAAAATATGCAAAATGGGATCCGACAGATTATAATTCTGAACAGATGACCTGATCTGGATACGTCCGTCCACAGCGGGTATCACATAAGTCCCCTGCTTATCGGGAAACACCTCCCCTGCATCACAGGTTATGGATGCAATGCCCAGATTTATCACATCCATACTGTCGGAGTAATTATTTAAATTCACCCTGCACACGCCGGTGCGTCCGGCTATATATAAATTGCCGTCCTCATCCATGGCACTGTAGGAATTGGCGACGGGTATACTGCTCAGGCCTTCCTTTTTACCATAGCGTCTGTATTCCGTTATGTCATCATTTAACATGGACTCCGCGCTCAGACGGTAAAGCCCGTAGGAAGATAAGATCCACAGCATATCGTCTCTGCCGTAATACATATCAAAATTATTGGAATAGGGAAAATTCTCCACCAGCGTGATACGGCCGTCCTTCATATACTCAATGGAATTGGAAGTGATGATCCAGTACAACCCCCTCTCATCGTCCCTTTTGATCCTCAGGATCACATCGCTGGACAGATCATCATCCCTGCCCAGATGCCGGATCCCTGCGCCTGAACTGTCATCACCTATCACATATATGCCGTTACCGTCCGTACCCGCATATATCTCGCCCTTACTTCCCTGAGCCAGGGTCAGAAAAACAGTGTTTTCTATGCCGTCGTTTTCACTGACGGTCCTTACCACCCTGTCATCCTTTATCACTGCCAGTCCCCCGTTGGTCCCCACCAGGATCGAACCGTCATCGCCGGGTATACAGCAGCGGACAGAGTCATTCAAAAAACCGTTCTTTTCATTATAGGAAGTAATATTCCCGCTCTCATCCACACATTCCAGCCCAAGTCCCCCTGTATAGGTGGCAAACCAGAGCCTTCCCTTATCATCCTCTGTGATGCATCTGATCCTCACATCCCTGTAATGCTCCGCCAGCTTCCTGTTGGTAAAAAATATGGGAGACGGCGGTTCCTCATCTTCGGAAGGCACCTCCGGTACCATGTCTACATCAAAAATACGCCCCTTCTCATCAATGATCTGAAGGCCCTTATCCGTCCCTATATAGAGGCAGCCGTTCCACCGGCAGGTGGCGTTCACCACCTCGTCCTTAAGGCCGGCGGCCTTGGATACATTTTTAAAATTACCGGTGACGATCTTCATGACGCCCTGTCTGGAAGAAGTGAACCACAGATTGCCCTGATAATCCTCCGCCATAGCGCATATTCCGCTGTTGAAGGGAATATCCTCTATCACATGAAAACTCCTGTTTTCATCCAGATATCCTATCTTATCATCACTTAGCACCCATATGCGCTCCGCCCCATAATCTATGCTCTGCACATCACTCAAAGGCGCCACGCTTACAGATATGGGTATAAAAAGATTGGGCAGCAGCTTTCCGTGATAGATACCGCTCTTTTCGGTTCCGATGTACACATATCCTGAGTTGACAGGATCGGCAAAAACCGTAGTCACCTTTCCCAGTCCTACCAGCTCATCATCATAGGCCGCAATGATCTCTCCATTGCGCAGGGCAAAGATAAGCCCGCTGCGGCTGCAGCCGTAAACTGTGCCGTCAACGCCCACAGACAGCCTGGTGATATATTCCCCGTTTATCCTCTCATCATCCAGCTGATGAAGATTCATCTTAGGATCCACATAACACAGTCCGTCCGTAAGACCTATATACACATTCTGATCCCCCCCCATGACCATGGCTTTCACCGAAGATGAGGGAAGACCTTCCTTATAAGTGAAATATGTGATCTCACCGCCATCGAGCACCAGCACGCCATAATCATTCGTTCCGACCCAAAGCCTGCCCTTTTCGTCCTCTATAAGGACATTTGCATTTGAAAGTCCCTTTGAAGAATCCAGCCTTGAAAATTCCGAGCCGTCATAACGGATCACGCCGCTGTATCCGCCTATATACATCCTGGAGTCCGATCCACACATCACACAGATGGCATCGGACGTGGGGAGTCCGTTGTCCTCATCATAAAGCACACAGGTATAGCCCGATTCACCGATCTGGCCCGTGACCGCATATCCCCCCCCTGTTTTGGACGATGCCCTGTACTGCTCCTTGTCATCTGCATTGATCCGTGTCACACCGGTCAACGGCATCAAAACCAGAGTCAGAAATATCAGTATTGAACAAAAGCTGATGCGCTTCAACTGTTTACTCCTTTGTTAAGTATTTCTTTTAACGGATCTTCCAGATCCCTGTAGATGGAGAGGAGTTGTGGAGTATCCTTAAACAGCCTGTCCGTTTCATTATGCTTTCCGGCCGCCTCCAGAAGCCTTGCCAGCTCGGAAACTTTGGTAGCCCCCACCGTCCTGGCCGAGCTTTTCAGCGAATGGACCAGAGTCGTATAAGCGGCGATATCACCTGAAGCAAGTGCATTTTCCAGCTTTTGGGACTTTACGGATATGGAGCCTGCAAAGATCGTAAGAGCCTCCAGATAATCCTGGGCATCTCCGCATAAAAACAGCCCCAGCTCGGTGTCCAGCTGTTCGATCCCCGCCAGCTCTACGGGCAGCTCGTTCATGCCGTCCATATGCCGGATGGTCTCCTCCTCCGACATCCGCAAAAGCCCGGCTTTTTCGGCCGCCCCCTCACTCATGGAATAGCCGGTATCTTCATTGATCATGGCTATCATGATATCCGCGATATGAGGGTCAAACTGTGAACCCTTTCCCTTTTCCAGTTCGCCCTTTACCACTGACTGGGGCAACACTCCGCGGTAACTCCGGTTACTGGTCATGGCGTCATAGGCGTCAGCCACGGCGATTATCCGGGCTTCTTCCGGAATGGAAGCCCCTGACAGCGCATCGGGATAACCATGTCCGTCCACCCTCTCATGATGCCATCTGGCTCCATAAGCCAGCTTAGGCATTTCCCTGATCCTTTTCAATATACGGTTACCTACTGAGGGGTGTTTTTTTATCTCCTCGAATTCCTCATCGGTCAGCCTGGACGGCTTGTTTATTATGGCGTCAGGGACTCCGATCTTGCCTACATCATGCAAAAGTCCCATCATATATATCTCATCCTGAGCCTGTTCATCATAGCCCAGCCTCTTTGCTATCTCACGGGAATAGGAAGCCACTCTCCCGGAATGGCCGTTGGTATAGGTATCTTTGGCATCGATGGCCTCTGCCAGAGTCTGGACCACATGAAGAGTCAGACGGTTATTCTCCTTTGTTTTTTTCTCCACTTCGGCAAAAAGATCTCTTTGAAGATGAGACAGCTCAATGGTGCGCTTCACCCTGAGAGCCATGATCTCCGGATAACAGGGCTTTCGTATAAAATCGACCGCCCCGAGAGACAGACCCTCCCTTTCCTCTCCCGGATCCTCGCATCCCGTCAGAAAAATGACGGGAACTTTACTTTCGCTGCCTTCTTTTTCACGAAGGATCCTCAGGGTATCAAAACCATTCATACCGGGCATGACGATATCCAGCAAAATAAGATCCGGCATGAGCGTCATCCCCTCCATATAATCAAGAAGCTCGGCGCCGGAAGCCAGACATGTAACCTTCATGCCCTCCGATTTCAGGACCTGTGCAGTCTGAGAACGGGAACTTGTATCATCATCCACTATCACAACCCAGTCCATATCTATCTCCTTTTTATTCAATACAATCATTATAATAGTGTAATATAAAAATGGCAATGCGCACAAGGTGGCTCTATGATTTTATCCAAAAACATGATAAACTTTTTCCAATAGCGGATCATTACAAAAACACTATCTCATTTTTCGGAGGACAGGATGCAGCGCAATATTACCATAAGCAATGAACTGATGGCCACCATCCCCACACAGGAAGGGATGTCCGCAGCACGGTGGCTGGCTGAACAGATGCCGGGAGGGTTTTTTATCTACCGCGCCGATGACAGCATGGAGCTGTTATACGTGAATCAGTCCACCTGTGACATTTTCGGCTGTGATTCAGTGGAGGAATTCCGCACCCTCACGGGCAACACCTTCCGGGGCATGGTACACCCCGAGGACTATGACAGTATCCAGAGTTCCATAGATGAACAGATCGCAAACGAGTCCAACCGCCGTAATGTGGACTATGTGGTATACCGGATCATCAGAAAGGACGGCAGCATACGCTGGGTGGATGATTACGGCCACTTTACAAATATGCCGGGTTACGGTGATGTATACTACGTTTTTATCGAAGATATCACCGAGACCAGACTGGCAAGGGAAGAGCAGGAAAAGGCCAGAAATCTGGCAGCCGCCCTGGAGCAGGCGGAACAGGCAAATGTGGCCAAAAGCGCCTTTTTATCCAACATGAGCCATGAGATCAGAACTCCCATCACCGCTATCCTGGGCATGAATGAGATGATACAGCGTGAGACGGACAATGCCCGCATCCTGGATTATTCCGAAAATATCAGAAAAGCAGGTGTCAGCCTGCTGGGTATCATCAGCGACATCCTGGATTTTTCAAAGATAGAGACCGGCCGGATGGAGCTGGAGTCCGAAGAATACTCCCTGGCAGACCTGATAGCGGATCTGTATAATCTGACCTGGTTCCGCGCAGAGGCAAAGGGGTTGGAGCTTAAGTTCCACGTGGATCCCTCTATTCCCCTGCGGCTTATCGGAGATGAGATCCGCATCAAACAGATCATAACCAATCTGCTGACCAACGCCGTAAAATATACCGAAAAGGGCAGAGTGGATTTCGAGATCGGGGCCGGTCCGTCTTCCGATGAGCTTATCAGCCTGACAGTGTCGGTTAAAGACACCGGCATAGGCATACGCAAGGAGGACATGGAAAGGCTGTTCGAACCCTTTGACCGTCTGGATCTCAAAAAGACCCGGACCATTGAAGGCTCCGGACTGGGTCTTGCCATCACCAGACAGCTTCTGTCCATAATGGGAAGCGAACTACAGGTGGAAAGCCATTACGAACAGGGCTCAAGATTTTACTTTACCCTGTCCCAGAAGGTAGCCGATCAGACTCCCATCGGTGATTTTGATCCGGAGATCTATATCCACAAAACTCCGGATACGAGACGAAAGCGCACCCTGTTCACCGCACCGGGAATGAGACTTCTCATAGTGGACGATACCCCCATGAACCTGCAGGTGATCGCCGGTCTGTTAAAAAGGACCAGGATGCATATCGATGTGGCCACAAGCGGAGCGGAATGTATCAACAAATTCGGCAGGGAGCACTATGACCTGGTTTTCCTGGATTACAGGATGCCTCAGATGAACGGTATCGAGACACTGGCTATCCTTCGACAGAAATATCCGGAAAAATATGAAAAGACTCCTATAATATCTCTCACCGCCAGTGCTGTTTCGGGGGACAAGGAAAAAATGCTCCGGGCAGGCTTTACCGATTATCTCTCAAAACCGGTAAACATAGACGAGATGGAGCATATGATGATCAAATACCTGCCGGCGGATTCAGTGATCATGAACGATCCCGGTATCCTGAACGAACAGGACGATGAGCTGTCAAAGCTGCCCGGGGTTATCTTTGACTATCCCCAGCTCGATCCGGAAAAAGGCATCGAATACTGCGGAGACGCCGACGATTATTTATTCGCCATAGAGACCTATGAAGCATCGGTCGAGGCAAAAGCCGCGCAGATAGAGACCGATCTGGAAAAAGAGGATCTGGAAGCCCTGGCCATGAACTTCCACTCACTGAAAAGCACCTCCGGAGCCATCGGCGCCGATTACTTATCCGAAAAAGCAAAAGCGCTGGAAATAGCAGCCAAGGCAAAGGAGTTCACAGACCTTAAACACCATGCCACGGAACTGCTCAAAGATTACAGGCAGCTTAAGGACATCCTGCACACCATACTTACACAGGCAGAAGCAGAAAAGAACAGGCAGAATGCCAATCTGGCCGGTAAAAGAATCCTTCTGGCCGAGGACATGGACATCGACGCCCAGATCATAAAGCAGGTACTCCACTTAAGGGATATAAGGGCAGACGTGGTCTCAAACGGAGAGGAAGCCCTGAAGGCCTTTTGTGAAAATAAAGAGGGCACTTATGACGCCATCATCATGGATATAGGGATGCCAAAGATGAACGGCCTTCAGGCGGCAAAAAAGATCCGCGAAAGCGGCCGTTGCGACGCCCCGTCCATACCTATCATCGCACTTACAGGCAACACCTGCGACGACGATGTACAAAAGTCGCTGGATGCAGGCATGAACACACACCTGAAGAAGCCCGTGGAACCGGACGCTCTGTTTGCCACTCTTGCACAATACATTGCAAAGGACTGAATTACAAAAAGGAGACAGACTATGAATACTATTTTGCTGATCGATGATGATGAAGACATGCTCGCCATGACAGGCCGCTGGCTGGAAAAAGCTGGTTATGCAGTGACAAAGGCAGCCGGCGGGGAAGAGGCACTCGGGATACTGAAAAGCCAAAGGCCCGACCTGATCCTGCTGGATCACGCCATGCCCGGAATGGACGGTCCCGCTGTATTAAAAGCGCTGAAGGCAGATGATGAACTGAAAAACATCCCCGTCCTGTACAGAACGGGGATGGATGAAACCATAGATGACGGGGCCGACGGTATCGTACCTAAGTCAGAGGGTAAGGCCTTTCTCTTAAACGCCGTCGGGAACATCCTGAGGTAACGGCCTCTCGGAAAGGGATCTTTTAAACAAAGTTTCCACAAAAAATCTTCTGATGGAATCAAGGATGGTCTCCCTGCCCGAAGTTTTGAGCAGATAACCGTCCGGCTTATATTCCAGAATGCGGAATACGTGATCCCTGTCATTTTTCCCTGTGAGAAAGATGATGGGGATCCCGGGATCGGGAAAACCTGTACGGATAGCCTTCATCACCATGCAGCCGTCCATTTCCGGCATCTCATAATCCAGGAGCACCAGATCGGGCGTCACCACATTAAGACCCTCCAGTGCTTCATCGGGACGCTGGAAACAGGATACATTATAATCATCTGACAGCCAATGCCCGATGATCGACAGATAACCCGGATCATCATCCACCACATAAACCGTCTTTTTTTTGTGAAAATCTTTTTCCAATTCGGAAAAATATTCCATATCCTGAATAAACCCTGTTATATCGACAGGTCTTTGATAAGCCCGTGAAACCCGGCGTGCACCGTTTACGGACATGGCTTTGTCCAGCTCATCCATATCTCCGATCAGACAGAATATCTTGGCGTCATCCTGACATATCTCTGCCAGAAGATTCATGGTGATACCCGTATGGGATTTCTCATCTATGCCCGGATAATACAATACTATATCCACTTCGTTTCTGTATGCTATGATCCGGTCCGGCTCATCCGGTATGGTGATCACTTCAAAACCGGCTGCGGTGAGATTGGTCTCAAAGCCCTTTTTCACTATTCCCTGACCATTCTGTACATAAAGGACACAGCGGCTGTGATCCACAGCAGGTCCGGGGTCCGCAGGCTTTTGAACCACTCTGTTCTCTTCTATGAGTTTTTTGGTCTCGCTCTCCTCATCAAGCGGTGAAAACACCTGTTTATATCGTCTGTACTCCGCCAGAAAGCCCTTTATATGCAGGTCAATAAAATCATCATTTCCCTCCCGGGCAGCTTTTTCCAGCTCGGCTGCCAGGGATCCCAGCTTTACCGCACCGATTATACGGGCCATGCTCTTAAGCGAGTGCACACGGAGTGCGAACATGGTCCGGTCGTTGGTTTCATAGTAGCTCTGCAGTTCATCGGCTCTTGTCTCTATCGAGGAATAAAAAATGTATAAGGCATCCATATATTCCGTGGCGGAGCCGCAATTATTGACCCCCGCCACCAGGTCTATATGGGGGATTATCTTAAGCCACACCGGCAGTTTTTCTACCTCCGGACGGGTATCTTCATCCGCCTCCCCGGGAAAAGTATCGGTAAACAGATCATCCTTTTCCAAAACGCTGCCGGCCCCTGTGTCATTCAGATATTTCATTATCACACTGAACAGTTCACCCGGCTCCACAGGCTTTATCAGCACCTCTGCAAAGCCGGCGGCCTTGTAAAGATTGATGTTTTCCCTGCCATCCTCCGTAGTATGGCATACCACGGGGATCTCT
>JAEEZH010000163.1 GCA_016288495.1 Lachnospiraceae bacterium | reverse complement strand
TGGTCATATCATCGGGAGTCCTGAGCCAGATATAAGGTGCGTTCCCTCCGCCTGAGACCTCATAGCCTGCCCCCGAAAGTCCTTCCAGGATGATCTTTGCATTTTCCATATAATACGCGATCTGCTCTTTGATCTGTTTTAAGCCGGCTTCGCTGTAGGCTGCCTCTCCTGCCCGCTGCACGATATAAGGCGCTCCGTTATACTTGGTCCCGTGCCTTCTGGCCCAGAGCGGCCACAGCTTTTCACCGCCGCAGGTAAGCTCCTTCGGTATGACGGTATATCCCAGTCTCAGGCCCGTGAATCCGGCAGTTTTTGAAAATGAATGGAATTCTATGGCGCAGTTTTTCGCTCCCTCACACTCATAAATGCTGTGAGGAACATCGGGCTGTGAGATATATGCTTCATACGCCGCATCATAAAGGATGATGCTTCCGTTCTCGTTTGCCCTGTCCACCCATTCCTGCAGCTTTTCCTTGCTGATCACCGCACCGGTGGGATTATTGGGGTAACACAGATAGATAAGGTCGGCTTTTTCCTTCGGATACTCGGGGACAAAACCGTTTTCCCTGTTGCAGGTCATGTATACCACCTTGCCGAAGCGCTCCGTGGCGGGATCATACTCTCCCGTCCTTCCGGCCATTACGTTTGAATCCACATAAACGGGATACACGGGATCGCACACCGCGATCACATTATCCGTATCAAATATCTCCTGTATATTTCCGCAGTCGCACTTTGCCCCGTCCGACACAAAGATCTCATCGGCGCTGATATCGCAGCCCCGACTCGCAAAATCGTGCTTCACTATAGCCTCCCTCAAAAAATCATAGCCCAGATCCGGCGCATAACCTCTGAAGGTTTCCTTTTGGCCCATTTCATCCACCGCGCTGTGAAGAGCACCGATCACTTCCTGACACAGCGGCTGTGTTACGTCGCCTATCCCCAGACGTATCACCTTTGCCTCGGGGTTTTGGGCCGAAAACTCCCGTACCTTTTTCCCAATGGTCGAAAACAAATAGCTTCCCGGTAGTTTTAAATAATTTCTGTTAATGCTTGCCATTTTGAATCTTCCTTTCTTTTATCTGTTGATGATCATGGGCATCATAAAACAGGTCCGATGCCCAAAATCTCCTATATTTTACCACGAAAGTCCAAATTTGTGTAAAAAAAAAGATGCCGGCGGAGGATCACCTCCGTCGGCACCTTTACCGTTTTTTTTAATCCGCAAACAATGCGGTGGAATAATATCTGTCTCCGCTGTCGGGGAGCAGGGCCACGATCACCTTGCCCTTGTTCTCCGGTCTCTTTGCCAGCTGAATGGCTCCGTAAAGAGCAGCTCCCGATGAAATACCTACGGAGATGCCCTCCTTCCTTGACAGGAGCTTAGCCGTATCAAAGGCATCCTGGTTCGCAGCCTTGAACACCTCGTCATAGACCTTGGTGTTGAGCACCTCGGGCACAAAGCCTGCGCCTATACCCTGTATCTTATGCGAACCTGCGCGTCCCTCCGAAAGCACCGGTGAATCCTCAGGCTCCAGAGCCACTACCTTGATATCGGGATTTTTGCTCTTAAGGAACTCACCTGTTCCCGTAACCGTACCGCCTGTTCCAACGCCGGCTATGAAGATATCTACCTTTCCGTCGGTATCGTTCCATATCTCGGGACCTGTGGTAGCCCTGTGGATAGCAGGGTTAGCGGGATTCACGAACTGTCCGGGGATGAATCCTCCCTCGATCTCATCCGCCAGCTGCTGTGCCTTTTCGATGGCTCCCTTCATTCCCTTGGACCCCTCGGTCAGCACGATCTCGGCACCGTAATTCTTAAGGATGCTCCTTCTCTCCACGCTCATGGTCTCGGGCATGGTGAGTATGATGCGGTAGCCCTTGGCTGCAGCCGCTGCCGCAAGGCCTATACCGGTATTTCCGGAAGTGGGCTCTATGATCACCGAGCCCTCCTTGAGCAGGCCCTTCTCCTCCGCATCCTCGATCATGGCCTTAGCTATACGGTCCTTCACGCTGCCTGCGGGATTGAAATACTCCAGCTTGACCAGAATGGTGGCCTCAAGTCCCAGCTCCTTCTCAATATTTGTCACCTCCACCAGAGGCGTATTTCCTACTAAATCCAGTGTTCCCTTATAAATCTTTGACATGCTCCTCTCCTCCTTGATGAAAAAAAATATGTTGCAAAAGAATATATCACCATTTACCTACCATGTCAATAGGTTTTAATGCAACTTCATAATTTTTTGATCCCTAATCCACGTTCATCACCACATATTCATATATCATGTCCGAAGTGTCCCTGTCGTAATGAAGCCTGTCGGACAGGCCGTAACCCGCATCCTTCAGGTAGCCGTTGGTATCCAGCCACATATAGCCCGGCAGGGAATTTTCCAGTTCATAATTGAACTCATCTATGTGATCGTTGTTCAGGCGCTCTGAATTGCCCACGGGATTTACGGATACATAATACAGCTTATACCCCATCGCTCTCCATTTTGGCTCCATTTCATTCAGGTATCTGGCGTATTTCGCTATATTCTCGGTATCATTTACGCCCATATTGATTATCAGATTTAAATCTCTGCTCGGAACGGAATAATCACGTATAAGATCCTTGACCGTCTGTGAAGAAAACCAGCCGTAGCCCGCGCCGACCTGACAGATAAATGCGGACATGCACTCCTCGCCTCTGGTCATATTATAGATGGCCACCGTCCTGGAGTCACCCACAAACACATTATAGTACTCACTCGGCCTGTAATACCTGAATACGGGAATGTTTTCAGACACACTTTTGGCCACTTCCTCCGGATCCGAGCCGGGATCCATCACGTCTATCCCGTCCTCGGAAAAATCGGGCATTTCCCCGCTATATACAGGACAAGCCTGTGCCTGTATGATCAAAGCCATTATCAAAATGATCAAAAAAACCGTTTTTTTCATGACCATATGTTTTCTTTCATTCATCCAGCAGACGCTTATCCGATTCCAGCTGTGCCTTAAGCGCCTCCACGCTGTCAAATCTGATCTCCCCTCTCACATACGAGCGGAGAAATACTTTTATATCCCTTCCATAGATATTGTCATCAAAATCTTTGATATAACTCTCTATCATGACCTGTTTTCCGTTGACGGTGGGATTGGTCCCTATATTGGTAAGAGCGCTGTGTCTTTTACCCTTATATTCCACATAGGAAAGGTAGACTCCGTGAGCAGGTATCACTTTATTCTCTTCAGGAAACATATTTGCCGTGGGAAAACCCAAGGTCCTGCCCAGTTCCTTTCCCTTCTGCACCTGTCCGCGAAAACCGTAATATCTCCCCAGGACCTTCGCAGCCTGCTGCAGTCTCCCCTTCTGAATAAGGCTCCTGATATAACTGGAGCTTACAGTCTGTCCGACACCGTCCTCGTCATCGATACAGAGCTTCGGTATACATACGGGCTCGTAGCCCAGTCTCTTCGACTCTTCATTCAGCAGAGTGATATCTCCCTTCCCGCCTCTGCCGAAGCTCAGGTCAGGCCCAGATACCACAGCCTTTGCATTCAATTTTTCGCAAAGCACATCCTCTATAAAGCTCCGTGGATCGATCCCCATGGATGCCTCATTCACCGGATAAATCACATAATGATCTATGCCTGTCCCTGCCAGGAGTTCCTCCTTCTCCTCGTCGGAAGTCAGCAGTCCCGGATTCTCCATTCCGAAAAAAGAAAGCAGGGATTTGTCGAAGGATAAAAGAACCGTCTTCAGTCCCTTCTCCCTGTACGCCAAAAGCTGCTCCAAAAGCCGCATATGTCCCAGATGCAGCCCGTCAAACTTTCCTATACAGACCGCAGTCCCCTCCCCGGGGGCAGCTTTAAATCTTTCATCCAAAATGATCTTATCCATATTCCGGTCCCTTGCGAAGCCTCCCGAAAAAACATAACCCATCTGAAATCATCTCAGATGGGCCGGCATTCATAATACTCTTATCAAATAAAAAGAGCGGGTGATGGGAATCGAACCTATGGAACTATCGCCCATACCCCTACTGTTTAAGCCATTCTCATCTGCGGCGTGGGCATTTCATGGGCAATTTTAAATCTCGCTCTCCGGAATCTTCCTGACGATATCCTAACCATAAACCACGTTAAGCCCCGAGCCGTTCTGCCATCGTATCATCAAAGAGCCGGTATCGTCAACCCCCAGCACGACCCCCAGACAGCCCACCGGGGGAGCCT
>JAEEZH010000162.1 GCA_016288495.1 Lachnospiraceae bacterium | reverse complement strand
CGGATAGTCTATCCCAGATTAAATACCACGATGCCTGCGATTATGACTGCCAGGCCGCAGAGCTTGACCGGAGATACCTTCTCTTTTAGTATGAGGGCACCAAGCAGGGTCACCCAGATATATCCGGTGGCTTCGAGGATAGGGCCTGCGGACAGGGGAACACCCTTGTATGCCATCATGGTGATGAACGACGAGATAAGGAAAATGCTGTACGCCGTGATCACATAGGGGTTAAGGTATTCTTTTATTTTGCTCTCGTAAGTTTTAAGTGCGCTCTTCTTTAATATGATCTGTGATACCGATGAGATGAACACAGAAAATAGGAAGATGGCTACATATTCCATTTTCATAACTTCAAATTCAATCTTGCTTTTATCTATATATACAATCTATCAGGATCCTTCGGCTAAAGCCTCAGGATGACAATACCGGCAAAATCACTTCAGATAATTCCAGGGACTTACGTAGTTTCCATCCTTTCTGACGGAAAAATGCAGATGCGGGCCGGTACTGCGGCCGGTAGAGCCCACCAGGGCTATCTTCTGGCCCTTGCTTACGGTGGCGCCGGTGGACACCAGCAGGGATGAGGCATGCATATAAATGGTATACAGCTCGCTGCCATGGTCTATCATCACATAATTACCCATGCTGGAGGAATAAGCTGCGGCTATGACCGTGCCGTCGGCGGCTGCCAGAATAGGCGAGCCCGAGGCGGCAGCCAGATCCACTCCGTTATGGAACTGCTTCGTCTGCAAAATGGGATGGATCCTGTAACCGTAATCATCCGATATTCTGGTGTACGAAGGGCAGGGGAAGGCAAAGGGGCCTCCGTTATAGATCCTGGGGCCTCCTGCCTCATTGCCCGAGGCGGAGAGCTTCGCCCTGTTTGCTGCCACAGAAGCCTCAAGTGCCTTTATGATGGCATCCTGCTCGGCGATCTGTTTTTTATATTCCTCGATCATCTGCTCCTTGGACAGGATGTCTGCATTATAGATGTTTATCTCCTGCTCCTTAGCGCTGATCAGCTTATTTATATCTCCTTCTTTTTCTTTGACCTTATCCTTTTCACCGCTTATCTCATCCCGCATCTTTTGTATTTTATCCCGCATCTCATTGAGTTCATCCAGTTCTTCCTCATATGCCTTTTTCTGCTCCTCCACCTTCCTCTGGGCTCTGGCATACTCTTCCAGCTTGTCCCGGTCATACTCAGCCATGGACATCACATACTGGGCACGGTTTAAAAAGTCCTTGATGCCGGTGGACTGCGCGATCACATCGATAAATGTGGCGTTTCTGGTCTCATACATATATTTGATATGCTGCTTCATGTCGGCATACTGGGTATCCAGGGTTTCGGTCGCTTCTTTCAGCTCACTCTCACTCTCCTGCACCTGTTCTTCCTTTTTCCCAAGGAGCACATCATTTTCTTCCAGATTTTTGTCCAGTTCTTCTATCTTATCGTTCAGACCGTTTATCTCATCCTGGATACGCATAAGGGATGAATCCAGTTCCTTCACATAGTTTTCCAGATTTCCTTTCTGTGATTCAAGGGAACTGATCACCTTTTCCACATCGGAAACATTTTCATTAAGCTTTTCCTTCTCATCCTGGGCATCGGAAATGGCTCCCTGGTCCTCCTCGATCTGTTTCTGTATCTGGGCGTCTTTGTTCGAAGAAGAGGACTTCTTTTTTGCACCAAAGACAAAAAGCGGCATCGCTGCCGCCAAGATCATCGTCAGTATAAGAATTATGGGTAACTTTGTTCTCATGCCTGCACTTTCAAGATTCTTCGGACTTCGTCCTCAGAATGACATTTATAGAATACCACGTCCTCAGAATGACATTTATAGAATACCACGTCCTCAGAATGACAAAACGGTTCGAATGGCAAAACGGTTCGAATGGCAAAACGGTTCGAATGGCAAAACGGTTCGAATGGCAAACCGATCATAATGACAAACCGATTTATACTCTCAGATTCTTCCTTACGGTGAAGTAGCTACCAATAAGTCCTATGCCGGCGCCCATGATGAGGGCCACGGGTACCAGGGTCACAAATACTTCCTGGACCGTCAGGAACTGAAGGAGGGATGCAAGTGCTTCAAATCGTTCCCTCATATAACCGATAACCCTGTTATATACGAAATATACCGCAATAAGCGGAAGCGCCGCACCAAAGAGGC
This sequence comes from Lachnospiraceae bacterium, assembly GCA_016288495.1. GTDB lineage: Bacteria > Bacillota > Clostridia > Lachnospirales > Lachnospiraceae > UBA1753. The sequence goes on along the minus strand of JAEEZH010000162.1, from coordinate 12,957 downwards.
CCAGGATAAGACCCTCTATCACAAAGGGCGCCCTCACCACGAAATCCGTCGCTCCGATGAGCTTCATGATGGCTATCTCCTCACGTCTGACAGTGATACCCATAGCTACCGTATTGCTTATGAGGAATACGGATACAGCGAACAGTATCAATATGATGGCAAGCGATACATAAGCGATCAGCGAATTCATGGAAGACAGCATGGTGGCCGCCATGGCGGACTGGTTCACCTTTGAGATGCCGTCCACGGTTTCCAGATATTTGACCAGGGAATCCTGCATGGAAACATCGTTCAGATAGATCTCATAGCTGGCACAATCCTCCAGAGGGTTGTCATCGCCGAAGGTATCCACATATTCTCCCAGATACTCCTCCTTGAAGGAATCCCAGGCTTCCTCGGCAGAGATGAATTCTATGTTTGACACCTCCACCCTCTTTTTGATCAGATCCCCGATCTCCTGGATCCTTTCATCGGAAATGCCCTCATCAAAAAACACTGTGACAGCCACACCCGCCTGGGCTTTCATGACCATGTTCTGAAAATTCACTATTACGGAATAAAACAGGCTGAACAAAAATACACAGGCAGCGATGGTAGCCACCGTAGCCAGTGAGAACACCTTGTTTCTGAATATATTCTTCAGGCCCTGCTTAATGGTATATAATAACGTACTAATCCTCATAGATATAACCGCCCCTCTGCTCGTCGCTCACGATCACGCCCCTCTTCATGGTAATAACCCTCTTCTGCATGGCGTTTACGATCTCGCTGTTATGAGTCACCACGACCACTGTGGTACCGCCCTCGTTGATCTCTTCCAATAGTTTCATGATCTCCCAGGAATTACGGGGATCCAGATTACCTGTAGGCTCATCGCACAAAAGTATGGGCGGCTCATTTACCAGTGCCCTGGCTATGGCCACTCTCTGCTGTTCGCCTCCCGAAAGCTCTCTGGGGAAAGACTTATATTTCTCTGCCAGATTGACTATTGAAAGCATGGCGGGGACATTTCTTCTGATCTCCTTTGCGCTCTTCTGGATCACCAGCTGGGCAAAGGCCACATTTTCATATACATTCCTGTCCTTAAGAAGACGGAAATCCTGGAACACACAGCCCACCGACCGGCGGAACTTAGGTATATTCCTGTGCTTCAGCTTCGATAGATCCGTATTGTTCACTATTATCTTACCGGAAGTGGGTGAAAGCTCTTTTGTGAGAAGCTTTATCAGGGTGGATTTACCGGAGCCCGACTCACCCATTATAAAGACGAACTCTCCCTTTGCCACATGCATGCTGATGCCGTCCAGAGCGGGAGAACCGCTGCTGTAAGATTTTACTACATTGTCTAAGATGATCATATATATAACCTCAAGTTTTTAATAATCGTAAGATTCCATGTACTTCATGTACTTCACAACCATCAGGGCTATCCTGAAGGTGATCGCATCCTCAAATACACGAAGATCCAGCCCGGTGGTCTTTTCAAGCTTGTCCAGGCGGTATACCAGGGTATTCCTGTGAATATAAAGCTGTCTGGATGTCTCGGAGACATTCAGATTGTTTTCGAAAAATTTATTGATGGTGGTAAGGGTCTCATCATCGAACTCATCGGGATTGCGCCCGTCAAAGATCTCTTTGATGAACATCTTGCACAGAGGGATGGGCAGCTGATAGATAAGACGACCTATTCCCAGGGAGCTGTAAGCTATCACCCTGCGCTCCTCGAAGAAGATCTTGCCCACATCAAGAGCCATCCTGGCTTCCTTGTAGGAACGGGAGACATCCTTTATCTCCCTGACGGCTGTACCGTAACTCAGGATAGCCTTGCCCTCAGGGAAAAGAGCCAGCAACGCTTCGGCGCACTCCTCAACCTGGACCTTGGAATCTTCTTCCGAAAGCTCCTTCACTATTATGACTTCTTTTTCATCTACGGCCGTGATAAAATCCACATCCTTGCAGTCATAACCGTTCTTGATCTTTTCCAGGGCCTTAAAGTCCCTTTCATCGGAATTCTCAAGTATCATGACCACCCTGCGGGCATCTGTGCGGATATGAAGCTTCTTTGCCCTGTTGTAGATATCTACCAGCAGCATATTGTCCAGCAGCAGATTCTTGATAAAGTTATCCTTATCAAACTGCTCCCTGTATGCCACCATGAGATTCTGGATCTGAAAAACGGCCATACGACCGATAGTATAGGCGTCGGAGCCCTCGGCCTCCACCACCAGGATATATTCGGTCACCTCCGAATCCGCCACCTTAAAAAACTGATAACCCTGTATCTCCTGGGAATCGGCGGCACTGCTCACAAAAGCGCTGATATTCTCATATCTGAGGGCATCAGCAGCCCCTGTGGTGACCAGAACGCTGCCCTCGGGATCCAATATCCACAGGTTAGTCTTTGTAATGCTCTGGATGCCGTCTATAACAGATTGTAATATTTGATTAGATACCATATTTAACCCTCATCGTACTTTTTGACAGTTCTTTTGAATATCAGCTTATCTATTATCTCACTGAAAAAACCTTTTTTATTGTAGCTGCCCAGCGCCTTCACCGTCTCATCCTGGAGAGCTATCCACAATCTGGCGTTGATCATATCCTTGGCGCCGTACATTATGAGCTCCTGTCTGGGCGATGCAAAGGCTGAGATCACCACCTCCGGAATGACGGTGTTTATCTCATTTATGACCGCATCATCAGAAACCTCAGGTCCGTCAAAGGAAAAGCTTCCGAAAAAAGTGAGTTTACTCTCCATCAGAAGGAGCTGTTCCCTCAGTGACACCAACGCTTCCTGGGTATCTGCGATCAAAAAGATTTTTTTCTTTTCACGGGCCAGTCTCTTTATCAGCTCGCGCAGGAAATAGTTACCCTCTACTTCCCTGATGCGGCTGGCTGATTTAACCCCTCCCGCCTCCAGGATCTGAACGGAGCCGGGCACAGGCAGATCCATACCCTCCAGGGCTTCCTTAAGTGCTTCATCGTCCTTTGCCTTTATCATCAGATCAGTGGTCAGGAAACACACCGTATTGAGACTCCCCTCCTCCATATAACCAGCCAGAAGTCTCAAAGATTCACGCAAAGAACAGTCAGCAATGGAAACTCCCAATACACTGATTTCTCTCATAGCCAAATTATACCAAAAATGATATACTTTAGTCAAATATTACAAAACGGAGTCAGGTAAATTATGGAAAATACAAATAAACACACAAGAACGGCTTCCTTCTTTTTTGCCGCAATCGGCATTATTTCATATATTTCACTTTTATTCGGAGATAATCTTTGGATGGACGAGGCGTTTTCAGCCATGATCGTCAAAGGGAGCTTTTCCGAAATGCTCTTAAGATCAAACCAGGACACCCTGCCTCCCCTTTACAATATCCTGATCTGGTGCACCACACAGGTTTTCGGCTTCAATTCACCGGCTCTCAGACTTGTCTCCGTGCTTCCCATGGCCGGCTGTTTCATCCTGTCCGTCACCCTCGTCAGGAAACACCTGGGAGATAAGGTCAGCATCCTCTTCAGTTTATGCCTCACGGGGGCACCCCTTCTTTTTTACTACGGAACCGAGATACGGATGTATGCACTTTCACTCTTTTTCGTGACCCTGTGTATGTCCGCTGCACTTAAGGCACCTGTTTTTTCGAAAACCGACCGTATATTGTTCATCGTTGCGGCCGTACTGACCGGCTGGACCCATCATTTTGCCCTTGTTGCCGCTCTGTTCATCTGCCTGTATGTGCTCATACTGTCAATACGCCGCCGAAAAGAAGATCCTTCATACATCAGAAACGCCCTGCTTTCTTTTGGTGCGATCGGGCTGCTGTACCTTCCCTGTTTCATAAACACACTACGTCAGATAAAAAAGGTAAAGGGCTATTTTTCCATGCCCGATACCGATATCCATACGCTCTTATCCTGCATGAAGCAGCCCTTCATCACAGAAAACACACTGCTCTCCGTTTTACTGCTGCTGTTGTTCATCAGTGTACTTATCTGCGGCATCCTCATCTATATCAAAAAGAAGGACGATCTCTGTCTTCTGGGGCTCAGCCTTATCTCCCTGTACCCTCTGGTGATGGCCTTCGGATATCTGGCTGTGCTGATACTTAAGTCAAACATCTTTTCCCAGCGCTATCTCGTACCCACCCTGGGGGTATTCTGGCTTGGCTTCTCCATACTTGCGGTCAGAGCCCTTGAGCATTGCACCTTAAGGCCAAAAAAGAAAACCGGCACATCAAGGTATGGCCTCCCCGGGATCATGACCCTCATCTTTATCCTTATTCCCGCCCTCGTCGGTATCCATTCCTACATACTCACCTTTTCCGCCGAATATGATAAGGGCGTAAAACAGATGCGGGACTATTTTGCCGCAAATGTAAAAGAAGGAGACAAGTATCTTATCGTCGAAGATGATTACGAACGGGAGATCTGCTTCAGATATTACTTCCCGGGCTTTGAAAAAACAGACTGGGACAGTGTGACCGGAAATGAAAAAGGCACCCTCTGGTATATCGAGGTGCCCGGACATGCGGATGAAACGGAGTCCATCACTGAACACGGATATGACTATGAACTGGCGGGAGATTTCAGGTTTGACAGATATAGCTTCAAGCTGTATAAGCTGAAGAAATGGAATTTCTGATATACTCTTATTTCCTGACTATACGGTCCTCCCGGATCTCTATGACGCCGTCTTTGTACAGATGGCCTATGGCACGCTTAAAGGCTGCCTTGCTCATCTTAAGCTGATCCCTGATCTCATCGGGAGCGGAGGAATCGGAAAGCATCAAAACTCCGTCTGCCTTATCAAGGGCTTCCATTATCACCTGTGAATCACTGTCTATCATGGAATAAGCAGGATCCCTCAGACTCACATCCAGCTTCCCATCCTTAAGGACTCTGGTGACTCTGGCTTTTTTGCGCTGTCCCAGTACGTCCTTCGAAAAACATTCTCTCTTGGGAATACGGGCGCTGTACATATCATCCACCGCCATGAACAGACCAAAATTATCGCTGCTCTCATATATGAGCCCTTCCACTTCGTCTCCGGCTCTGTAGGGCGCGCCGGTCTTCAGGCAATGGTACACCTTCATGGAAGCGGCCAGCCGGTTGCTTTTGTCCGCATACATGGTCACCAGCACCTCATCCCCCTTTTTCACAGGATAGGTCATCTCCTTAAAAGGCAAAAAAAGGTCTCTTTCGAGGCCCATATCCAAAAAGGCGCCTATCTTAGATGTATCAACAACCCTTAAAAGCGCCAGGCCTCCCGCCGTAATGGCAGGAGGCATGGTAGTCGCTATAAGTCTGTCTTTTGAATCGCGGTAAATGAAGACCTCGATCTCATCCCCTGTATCAGCACCCTCGGGCACCTGTTTGATGGGGAGAAGAACTCTCTCGTCCTCCCTGTCACCGCTTTCACTGAGATATACGCCAAAGGTTTCCCTTTTAGCTATTTTCAAATACTGTATCTGTCCGATAAAGATCATTTCAGGCTTTTCCGTCAGAGCCCAGAACATTCTTGATCTTGTGTGCCACGATTTCCTTAACTGCTGCTCTGGCAGGCTTTAAGTACTGACGGGGATCAAAATGATCGGGATGCTCATTGAAGTATTTACGTATGGTACCGGTGAGAGCCAGACGTATGTCAGAGTCAATGTTAATCTTGCATACAGCCAGTGATGCAGCCTTACGCAGCTGCTCCTCGGGGATACCTACCGCATCGGGCATGCTTCCGCCGTTGTCGTTTACCATCTTTACGAATTCCTGAGGCACTGAAGATGAACCGTGCAGTACGATGGGGAATCCGGGAAGTCTCTTTATGCACTCCTCCAGCACATCGAAGCGAAGCGGAGGGGGAACAAGGATGCCATCGGCATTTCTGGTACACTGGTCTGCAGTAAATTTATATGCGCCATGTGAAGTACCTATAGCTATAGCCAGTGAATCGCAGCCTGTTCTGTCTACAAATTCCTCAACCTCTTCGGGACGGGTGTAGCTTTCCTGACCATGCTCTACCTGAACCTCATCCTCGATACCTGCAAGAGTACCCAGCTCAGCCTCTACTACCTTGCCATGAGCATGAGCATATTCAACAACCTGCTTTGTGAGGGCTATATTCTCCTCAAAAGGCTTTGAGGACGCATCGATCATAACCGATGTAAATCCGCCGTCGATACATGATTTGCAAAGCTCAAAGGTATCGCCATGATCCAGATGAAGCGCAATGGGAATATCGGGATTCTCGATGATGGCTGCCTCAACCAGCTTAACCAGATAAGTGTGATTTGCATAAGCACGGGCACCCTTTGAAACCTGAAGGATAACGGGGCTCTTCAGCTCGCCTGCAGCCTCCGTGATACCCTGAACAATCTCCATGTTGTTCACGTTAAAGGCTCCGACTGCGTATCCGCCATCATACGCCTTTTTAAACATTTCTGTTGTTGTGACTAACGCCATACCAATTACCACCTTTCCTTATAAATTTTATATTAGTTTTATGAAACTACGTTTGTGAGGTAATTCTCCAGACTCTCTATAGCCTCCGATTCATCCGAGCCGTCAGCCACAACGGTAAGCTCTTCACCGTTCACTATGCTGAGAGTCATCATGCCCATTATACTTTTTGCATTTACGAATTTGGTGCCACTTTCGATGTGGATCTCCGAATTGAACTGGCTGGCCACCTGAACCAGCATGGCAATGGGCCTCTCCTGATCGTCACCCATGGCGATGGTAATAGTCTTTTTCTTCATATCATCCTCCTGGAAGAAACAATTGATCCCCCCGATCGTACCTGAAGCCGCAGAAAAACAACAGATCTGCGGATCCACTGAATAAAAATACTACATCCCTTCTCCAGAGTGAACCGGCCCCAACCCGGACACCAATACCTATATTAAATGATTTCATCATTAAAGTAAAGAGAGAAATTGCACTAAGTTTTCCGATGTGATATCATATGTTACGCTAATTTTTACCAAAGCACGGATGAAAACAAAAAGCCATGAAAACCGTAATCCATAAAGTACAGGAAAACGAAAACGATCGTGAGATCTATGAAAAAGCGGGGGAGATCATACGCCGCGGAGGACTGGTGGCCTTTCCCACGGAAACTGTCTACGGCCTGGGAGGAGATGCATACAACAGGGATTCCAGCCGGAAGATCTACGCTGCAAAAGGACGCCCCAGCGACAATCCCCTGATAGTCCACATCTGCGACATATGCCAGCTGCCGGACATTGCTGTAAACATCCCCTCCTGCGTAAAGGATCTGGCCGAAAGCTTCTGGCCCGGTCCCCTGACCCTCATAATGAAACGATCGGACAGGATCCCCCTCGAAACCACAGGCGGTCTGGATACCGTAGCCGTCAGAATGCCCGATCACAAAACGGCACTTGACCTGATACGATACTCACAAAGGCCCATAGCTGCTCCCAGTGCAAATCTGTCAGGCCGCCCCAGCCCCACAAAAGCCTCACATGTATTTACGGACCTGAACGGCCGTATAGATATGATCCTGGACGGAGGCAGCGTAGGAATAGGTGTGGAATCCACAATAATCGACCTCACCTCCCATACACCCATGCTGCTGCGTCCCGGCTACTACCTTGCCGAAGACTTTACGGAAATACTCGGCGAAGTACAGACAGACCCCGCCATAAAGATCTTGGATTCCGGACTTAAACCGGACGAAAACATAAGACCAAAAGCCCCCGGCATGAAATATCGGCACTATGCACCGAAAGCAGAGCTCAATATAGTTACGGGAGATGACAAAAAAGTCGTGGAGATGATAAACCGTCTGGTGGCCGAAAAAGAAAAGGCCGGGATCAGATGCGGTATAATAACAGCCGGCGAAGACCCTTCCCTCTATCCCCTGGGAGTAATAAAAGATGCGGGGGGAAGCGACGGAGAAAGGGCATATTCACTTTTCGGCATACTGAGGGAATTTGACGAAATGAATGTAGGCTTTATTTACGCCAGGGATCTGTCGGGAGGCCGCCTGGGCAACGCCCTTATGAACAGGCTTTACAAAGCGGCCGCCGGAAAGATAATAAACGTATAACTATCGGTTCAGATAAGCCCCTATGACATCCCACACATCGGGGGTCTCCATACCCAGCTTCCAGCAGGCCACGCCCGCCAGGGAATTGGTATCCATCAATGACAGTTTCGCTTCTATGGATCTGGCATCTTCCATCCAGATCATCTGCGTAGAGGAGCCCTCTGATTTTTCACCATAGTTCTGGGCGCAGGTCTCATCCCAGGTCAGGGAAATCCCGTGATTGTTCACATATTCCTTTGCGGTGCCCATACTCACAGCCTCGCTGGACAGGCTGCTGCCCATGGTCCATATCCTGGTATAAAAGGGAATGGCGTTTATCACCTGCTCGCTCTTTACATCCAGAAGAGTCTTCTCTATCCCATCCTGTACAAAATTAAAGGAAGCCACCGATCCCGGTTCTTCAGAACCGGCATAGTGCTCATCATATCCCATTATGACAACATAGTCCGCGAATTTCCCCTGGGTCTTTCTGTCATAAAAACTGGTATATCCCCGGGGCACGTAATTATCCACGCTCAGTACCAGATCCTGCTGCCTGCACAGAACGGACAGCTCACGGATGAACTGGGCAAAAGCTTTTCCTGTCGCCGCATCCAGGGATTCAAAATCAATGTTTATACCATCAATCCCCAGCCTCAGGGACTCATCTATAAGATTCTGCTCCAGTATGCGTCTGGATGAAGTATCCGTCAAAACCTCATGAATATCCACATTGGCATCAAAATTATCCACCAGGGCCCATACCTCCAGCCCCCGTTCATGGGCCTTGGCCACGTAATCCGTGCTGCCTATGCTGGACACAGTACCGGTCACGCCGGAGACCCTCATCCACGTAGGTGAGATCACATTGATGTACTTTGCCGATGAAACCACGTCATCAAAGGTGGAATTGGCTGTCTCGCTGGTCACCAGGTGCCAGCCCATACATATCTTATGGTCGCGCAGATTATGGACTATCTCTTCCTCCTGCACATCGGTAACAGGAGTCTCTTCTGTCTTTTTCTCATCCTTCAGATGTTTGTTTTCCACATATCCGATGAATCCGTCCTCGGTCTTGACCTTGCTCCAGTTGTCCATCTTTTCCATCACGGTCACGACGCCGTCCTTGGGCACATCCGTCAGGATCTCGCTTTTGGGACCTCCCAGCACACGCACGCTGGCAGTCTTTTTTATCTTTGCCTGCTCTATCTCGCCCCAGCTGTTTTTAAGCTCAAGCCTGAGCGGCCCCTCATGTACCTTCACGGAAAGATTGACCAGCTTCTGCAGATAATCCACAGCCAGATAAACGGTATCTCCATCCGTATAGAAATCACCGCTTTCCTCCCCGGATACCATGGTGTCCGAGGCTGTGGTATAAAGGATCTGATCATCACTCTCATCATAATAAAAACCATCGCACAGATTTTCGGCGGCAAAATCCATGGTAACGTAATATCTGTCACCCTTTGCAGTCCCGAAGCTGTCTGTGTATTCGTCATTCAGCATGATGGGGATCTCATTTTCGTCTGATATACTGAAATAATCGGTGAGATCAGCTCTGGCAGAAGTGTATCTCAGCTTATGGAACAAACCTGTGATCAGCCAGAAAAATGCAATTATAAAGATAAGGGTCATCGCTACAGCAGCCGGCAGAAGGCGTCTCAAAATACGCCTTTTCTGCCGTCTGCGCGTATTGGTAGGCTCTGTTTTCAAAATAAATCTCCTGTCAGCCAAGCTCTGCCAGACGGGCCAGGGCATGGTCCTCAATAAATGGCTTCACATGCTCTGCAAGATAAGATTCATAGCCCTTCGACATGTGCAGTCCGCTGCCGTACTCGGAGGCAACATTACATACACGGTTAAACAGATCGGGAGTGTGTGACGACTGGTGGATCACCAGCGTATAACTGCCGTCTTCCTCTTCATAGAGGGTGTTTGAACCGTCATAGCAGCCCTTAAGTACCCCGGCGAGCCTGATGACATCATCCAGAGATTCAAAGGAATAAAGTCTGCAGACATCCTCCTCCACGGTAACCTCTATGTCATCGGAAGTGATGACCCTGTTTTCGGAGGCAATGCGTCCCAAACCGTTTGTAAACTTCTTGAACAGGTCGATAACATCATCCGTTATGGCACTGATGGTAGCCGACTGGGTAACAGAATCGGCAGCCGGAGCGGTATCCTCCGGAGCATCCTCCTGCTCCTCCATAAACCCTGAAAATCTGGAATCCAGTTCTTCGGGATCCTCGACCTTAGTGATAATGAGAACTATACACTCTCCTGAAAGAGGTATGGCCTCTATCATAAGAGGTATATCTTCAGCTTCAAATCCGAATTCATAAGAAGCCTGCTGCATCATGTCCCTGAAAAGGCTCTTTGCCTTATCCGTTCCGTAAGCAAGCTCCGATATTTTCATCTGGCGGTCTGCCAGGTCCGATTTAGTTAATGTACATCTGATCTGATGATCATTTACTTTTTCTATTTTCATGGATTACCTCCATTCCCGCTTCAATAAAATGAAGCCATATTATCAATATATTCTAACAGACAGCGCAGATAAAATCAACAAAAACACTTGCAATTATATTTTTTACTGTTATAATAACTTTATCGGTCTTTTGCATGGATTACTTTATATGCAGGCCGTAAGCGGAGAATAGGCACTAATCCGGCGCAGTTAGGAGGATGATGCCACATTGGATCATCATAGGTCAAAGCAACCATGATATCCGCAGTTTTTCGTTTCATATCCCTTTTTCTGTGAGGGATATTTCCCGGCATTCGACGGGACGGATTCACTTATACGATTATGTCGCGTACATCATTGATCATGAGTGGTTCGATAACTACCTTTAAATATTCTATACAATACTGACAAACACATTTACGCTGTATGTCCAATACAGCAACCCGCGCCAGGTTCTTATGCTCCGCAAATATCCGTTATTATCCGTCGGGAATATATCACGGCTTACAGGTGCTTTTGCGCTCCTTTATATATACGGATAATGACAAATCATTTATTTTCAAGGAGGTGGTATGTGGGTAAAAAGAAAGCTTTAACGGCTGACTGTTTTCGGGAACTGCGATGCATAGTGGGCGAAGATGTCCCTGTATTCCTGTGTGGAAGACCGTCCACGCTTAAAGAAGTGGCGAAAATGCAGGTTCACGAAAAAGGCAGCTACACCTACATGGCAGACATGATACGCGATGATGACGGAAAGCTGCTGAGTGTCTGCTATGACAAAGTATCCAGTAATTAAACCTTTGGTTCCCTTCGCTGATGGTTTATAAAGAAACTGCAAAAAAGAAAGCCCCCGGGACCACTGTCCCGGGGGCTCTTCCCATCATGTATTATTCTGCCGAAATGGAACCTGTGGGGCAGCCACCCTCACATGCGCCGCAGTCGATGCACTTATCCTTATCGATCTCGAATTTGCCATCGCCTGCTGAAATAGCGCCTACGGGACATGCTCCCTCACATGCGCCGCATGATACACAAGTATCACTTATTACTCTTGCCATGGTATATCTCCTTTCATTGTGAAAATTTTAACTTCAGATTTAATTGTACCACATTAACTGTGTTTTACAAGATGCAGAGCCGGCTAATCTTGGTTAGTTTAAACTATTCGCCCTCAGCCCTTCTCTTTTTTATCCCGTCCAGTATACGCTGTTTTTTATCGAGAAGCTTGTCTTTGTCCATATCGGGAATACCTTTCAGCGGATAATCTATCCCCAGCTCTTCATATTTCCTGACGCCCATTGTATGATACGGAAGTACATCCAATGCCTTCAGTGTCTTCAAAGACCCGATAAAATATCCCAGTTCTTCCAGATATCTGTCATCATCCGTCACGGAGGGCACTACCACATGCCTTATCCACAGGTCCACGCCTTTTTCCGAAACAAATTGAGCAAACTTCAGTATCTGGTCATTAGGCTGTCTGCACAGATCCATATGATGGGCCGGATCGATATGCTTGATATCCAGCATCACCAGATCCGTGGATCTAAGCAGACGGGCAGTCTTTTCCACATTATCGGGATTCTCTGAATTAAAGATTATGCCGGAGGTGTCCAGACAGGTATGTATCCCTCTCTTTTTACACTCCTCATAAAGCTCAATGAGAAAATCTATCTGCATCATGGGCTCGCCGCCGGTGGTGGTGATACCGCCCTTTTCATAAAAGCTGCGGTTCCTTTCAAAATGCTCCAGGATCTCATCCACCGTCATCTCGGTGCCGCCCAAAGGGCTCCAGGTATCGGGATTGTGACAATATTTACATCTCATGGGACAGCCCTGAAAGAATACCACAAATCTGGTACCGGGCCCGTCCACAGTGCCGAAGCTCTCCAATGAATGAATATGCGCCTTCATATTTTTTCCTCATTAAGATACGAATAGGGGTCAAAGACCCCTACTCGATAACAACATGCTATTAATTATACCGATTAAATAGACTCATGGAAGGTACGGGAGATAACATCAGCCTGCTGCTCGGGAGTGAGCTTTACAAAGTTAACGGCATAGCCGGAAACCCTGATGGTAAGCTGAGGATAGTTCTCGGGATGCTGCTGAGCATCTACCAGGACATCTCTGTTAAGTACGTTAACATTGAGATGATGTCCGCCCTTCTTTGAATATCCGTCAAGTAAATTAACCAGGTTATCGACCTGTGCTGCGCTTGCTGCCATAGTTCTTTTCCTCCTTTTTAAATATTACTGTTATCGGTAGTCATCCAACCCTTGATGCAGGGTCGGTATACTGCATGCCAGAGGTGTGCGGGAACAGTCTGCACAACCCATGGTTTCTACGCTCTTAGGGCTCTCGGCCTTGTCCGAGTAATCAAGATTTACGTGGCCCGTACCGTTTTTCATCTGTGAATCCAGCATCGCCACTACAT
>JAEEZH010000161.1 GCA_016288495.1 Lachnospiraceae bacterium | reverse complement strand
TGTCCGAAGGGTATACGGACGAGAATGAGAAAATGCAGGATCGTCTGTATGAATTTTGTAAAAAAGTACGGACGAAATGGGAAAATAGTGGAATAGTCCGTATGATGTCCGAAGGGTATACGGACGAGAATGAGAAAATGCAGGATCGTCTGTATGAATTTTGTAAAATAATACGGACGGAACGGGAAAATAGTGGAATAGTCCGTATGGTGTCAGAGGAGTGTACGGACGAGAATGAGAAAATGCAGGATCGTCTGTATGTGATTTGTAAAAAAGTACGGACGGAACTGGGAAACTGTGGAATAGTCCGTATGGTGTCTTGGAAGTGTATGGACGAGAATGAGAAAATGCAGGATCGTCTGTATAGATTTGGTGAAAAAACATGGACGAAACATAGGAGGAGAAAATGAGGAACAAATCAGGAAAAGTGAGAACTATGACAAGAAGGGCAGCAGTGCTTATGGCTTGGGTGATGGCGCTAAATCTTTTAACGTCTGTGGCGGGGACAATAGCATTCCCCGAGACGGTGTTTGCATATCAATCCATAAGTGATAATTCCATGGGTATGACCCTGGATGTGATCTCGTCGGATCAATCGATGAATTCTAACTATGGTAATGTAAATAAGAGTTACGGGGTGATTTATAAGAATCAGAAAGAAGGGGTGATCGGGAAAGGTTATCAGAACAGCTATGAAGGATCTTACGGTAATTTGGGCCAGGTGGAGTATAACTATGGAAAGATTTATTATAACGGGCTGATTGATGGAAATGAGAAACCACTCGTAAAATATAATCACGGTACCGTTGTTGCTAACGACCGCGGTGGAGAGATCACACAGAATGAAAAAAGCGGTACAGTCATATCAAACGGTGAAACCGGAGGATATGATCTTGGTAAAGATATCGCCAGGATAAATAAGAATTACGGCACACTTTATGATAACATGACGGACGGAGTTGTTGATCTTAATTACGGAACGATATTAAGGAATAAGCAGGGTGGTTCGATAGATGCCAATGCAGAAGGCGGGATCATTTACACTAACCATGGAAAAATTCGTGAAAACCATGGGGATATCGGAGAGAACACTGTCGCGGGTACCGTTAATTTTAACATGGGTTATATCGGCAATAATATAGGCAGAGTAGAGAATAATAAGCCTGACAGATCCGGCAAGTTTGGTAATATCGAGACTAATTCCGGCAGGATCCTTTTTAATTACAGAGACGCTCAGGTAAAATTAAATGCAGCGTCAGGTCTGATGGATAAAAATGAAGGCACGGTAAATGGAAACAAGGGAAGGATAAACAATAACAACGGAACTGTGGAAGGTAATGAAGGCACCGTTGCCACCAATGAAGAAGGCGGCGTTGTTCTGAATCTTGAAGGTGGTATAGTTGATACTAATGATGGAGATGTATTTAACTGTGGAGGTACTATAGGAAAAAATAATGGGACGGAATATTTTTCCGTAAATATAGTGCATAACGATAATGTTACAGTCACATCGACGGGAGATGATAACGGGCTGATAAGTGCGTTTGGACAGGAATGGATCGGTGAGACAGACGGTAAGGCGAGCACCGCTACCCTTCTGGTTACAGCTGAAAAAGGTTACATGATCCCGAATATCCCTGGACTTGATAAGAACTTTGTGACGGCGGAACAGCAGAGCGACGGCAGCTGGTTGTTGAAGATCACCGGTGGATCCAATATGACCATAGAGATCCCTGAACCGATTCAGGCTCAGGTAGGGGAGTTTCCTGACAATACCAGGACAGTCAGATTTAACATAAGCACCAAAGATGAGAACCAGAATCCCATTGTCCTGGAAATAACCACAGTTAAGAACGTGGATTACAATGGAAAGAAGCATGTATCGAATTACAGCAAGGTGAATAAAGCTTCCGCATCGGATGTAAGCATCAGTGTGAACAGTGTCAGCGGGAATAATTCTATCCTGTCCTACGCTACGCCTACAGTCAAGTTTAAGAACAATAAGAACGCTACGCCTTCAGGAAATATTATTCCTGATAAGAAGAAGCCGTATTTCATCTTTAACCTCAAGGCAAATAAGGGCGCGACCAAGGAACAGAAGAAACTGATAAAGCTGCTGAATAAAGAACTGAAGACCCAGCCGGTGTATTTCGGAATAGAACCCGCCGATCTGTCAAAGGCAGCGGTCACAGCAAAGGTGGATCCCGAAAAGCAGAAGATCACCAAGGTCATCGCCACCATAAACGACATCACCATGAAACTGTCGAAAAAGGACTATTCGGCGGAGTTTGTCGATGGTAAAGCCTATATCGTGGGACAGGGAAATTTTAAGAACCGGCAGGAAGTGCGCCAGTAGTGTCATTCTGAGCGCAGCACACCCGCTGTCATTCTGAGCGCAGCACACCTAATGTCATTCTGAGCGCAGCACACCTAATGTCATTCTGAGCGGAGCGAAGAATCTTGATAGAGTAAAGTGATTTATGAAAAAGATTCTTCGGCCTGAAGGCCTCAGAATGACAATTGGTGTAGTTGTTCTGAATGACAGTGTATATAGAAAAAATTTCAAAAGGAGGAAATAAAAATGAATAAAGATCAGAACTGTGGATATTGTGTGGGCGGAGAGCCCCTGGCTAAATTCGGTATCAAGATATGCGACCTTGATGTGAGCCAGCTCATACTTTTTAAGGAGCAAAGCAAAAGAGGGCGTTGTATAGTCGCTTACAAGGATCATGTGAGCGAGATGGTTGACATCAGTGATGAGGAGAGGAACGCTTTTTTCGCAGATGTTAACAGGGCCGCTAAGGCTATCCATAAGGTGTTTTCCCCTGACAAGCTGAACTATGGAATGTATGGTGATACGGGATGTCATCTTCATGTACATCTTTGCCCTAAATACAAGGATGGAGATGAGTGGGGTTCCACCTTTACCATGAATCCCGGTAAGGTATTCTTAAGTGATGACGAATATGCAAAGATGATTGAGGATATCAGAGCAGCATTGTGAAACAGCTTTGGATCAGTCATAGTGTAAAGTAATTTATACAGGATAAGCTGGATGATGGGGGAGAAAAAAGTTCTTGACAGAAAATAGACAAATATGTATAATACCTACTTGTATGCGGTCTCGTATACTATTCCCATTTGAAGGGAGGGTAGGTAAAGATGTCAAATGTCATAGTTAAAGAAGGCGAATCTCTTGACAGCGCACTGCGCAGATTCAAGAGAAACTGTGCTAAGGCGGGTATTCAGCAGGAGATCCGTAAGAGAGAGCACTATGAAAAGCCCAGCGTGCGTCGTAAGAAAAAGTCTGAAGTCGCTCGCAAGCGTAAATTCAACTGATGTTCACACGCCCTTGGCAGTCATGTCAAGGGCGTTTCACTTGTATATGATCATAATAGACAGGATTAAAAACCATATCAGATCAAAAAAGACCGAGAAGTTTAAGAAGTCCGGTATACTGAGATATTTTTCGTACAGCTTTGGCAGTATGGGGGACGGCATGAAGGTCTTTGTCATAGCCGAACAGGGGGAATTCGCGTCCATGACCTACAGGAATGTATCCATGGAGGACGGCAGAGAGGTGGGCAGTACCTTTTTGATCCCTCTTAATATGATGAACAAGCTCAAGGCACTTATCATGTCTGAGGAGATCTTTCTCTGGGACGGTTTCAATAAGAATAATTCGGTGATCGCCACAGGTCACAGCTTTGATCTGAAAGCGGATTTTGATAACCAGAGCCTGAAGGCCCACGGCATGGTAATGATGCCCCCGGGTTATAAGGAAAAGCATGAGGTTCTGGTGAATTTTCTGGAGGGCCTGGTGAGGAGCTTTTACAGAGAGATCAGTGAGGAGTAGTTATGCCGGATGTGATGATTTATATATCCGCCGTTATCGTCTTTTTGCTTGTCCTGTTTTGTGTGTTAAAGATCTTGTATGAGAACAGACATTTCAAAGTGACTTCTTATACTTTGAAGTGTCCGAAGCTTAAGAAAAAGGTGACCATGGCCATTCTGGCGGACCTGCATGATTACAGTTACGGCGAAAACAACGAGGATCTGATGCGGGCTATTGATGAGCAAAAGCCTGATCTGGTGGTGAGCGCCGGAGATATGATCACCGCTTCCTGCCATGACGGGCGGGATGTGAAGACCTTTGATCTTCTGACGCGGCTCAGTGAAAAATATACTTTTGTATACGGCTGCGGAAATCACGAGGATAAGCGCCTGAGGCGTTATGATGAAAAGAGAAACGAACCCCTTAAGAGACTGGGGATCATGGATAATACCTGCAGGGATTTTGATGAATACGGCATCAGGATATACGGCCTGAATCTGGAATGTGATTATTTCAGGAAGGTGGTACTTAATAAGACCGACGAAACTCATATCACTGAGCTGGTGGGAAAACCGTCGGAGGATCATCTTAACATATTGATGGGACATAATCCGGATCAGATGGAGGCCTATGCAAAGTGGGGGGCCGATCTGGTGCTTTCCGGTCATATACACGGAGGGATGGTGGCCACTCCCTGGCACAGAGGGCTGATCTCGCCCATGTTTACGCCCCTTCCCAGATATTACAGGGGTATTTACAAAAAAGGCGGAACGACCATGGTGCTGAGTGCCGGTCTGGGAAATCATTCCGTACATGTGAGACTGTTTAACCCGGCCGAGCTGATACGGCTTGAACTCGTTCCGGAGGAATGAATTATATCTCCAATGTTATCATAAGGAGCAAAGAAAAGATCCTTCGGCTGAAGCCTCGGGATGACAATTGATTATGTCATTAAAAGGGGAAAAGCGTTAAAGACTGAATAATATGGCGATAGAAGTAAAACTGGAAGCGTTTGAAGGTCCTCTGGATCTGCTGCTTCATCTGATAGAAAAGAATAAAGTGGACATCTATGATATCCCCATAGCCATGATCACGGATCAGTATATGGAGTACATAGATGAGGCGAAAAGCCGGGACCTGTCCATCATGAGCGAGTTCCTGGTTATGGCGGCTACCCTCCTGGATATCAAATGCAGGATGCTCCTCCCCAAGGAAGTGGATGAGGAAGGCGAGGAGATCGATCCCCGAGCCGAGATGGTCCGCCAGCTCCTTGAGTATAAGATGTATAAATATATGTCCCTGTTGCTCAAGGACAGGCAGATGGAAAACGACGGCTATAATATAGCCAAGAAGGCAACCATTCCCAAGGAGATAGCCGAGTACGAAGCGCCGGTCAACTATGAAGAACTGGTGGGCGATATCACCCTGAAAAAGCTTAATGAGATCTTTCAGGAGCTGTTAAAGAGACAGGCCGACAAGGTGGACCCCATCCGCAGCAAGTTCGGCAATATCGAAAAGGAAGAGGTTGATCTGACCAAAAGGGTCTCTTTTATCAGAAACTACGCTATGGAACACAAGCGCTTCTCCTTCAGACAGCTTCTGGAAAAGCAGGAAAGCCGTGCCGAACTCATAGTCACGTTCCTGGTCGTCCTCGAATACATCAAGTCCGGACGGTTTACCGCCGTTCAGGAGGAGCAGTTCGGAGAGATCGAGATCGAGCTTCATGAGGATGCGATGGATCCATATTCCGAGGACGGGATCGTACTGGACGGAGGAGACTGAGCGGAACTTAATAATCAAAAAAATTACAAATAATCATTTTGGTGAATAACAATGAAAAAAGAAGAAAACAATATCGAAAATGAAGAGGTCGAGGAAAAGGAAGAAGGCCTGACCGAAGTCGAAGAAGAAATAAACCTCGATGAAGAGGAAACCGTGGCCGCTCTCGAAGCCCTCCTGTTTTCCACAGGCGCCTCCATGGACATTAACGCCCTGGCCGGCTACATGAACAAGACTCCCGAGGAAGTGACAAAGGCGGCAGACACGCTGACCAACAGATATAAGAACAAACGCTGCGGACTGGAACTTCTCCGTCTGGAGAACTCATTACAGCTGTGCACGAAGAAATCCTGCTACCCCGTGATGAGAAAGCTGCTGGGAGCCCCCAGACGAGCCACCCTCAGTGAGACGGTGCTGGAAACCCTGGCAATTGTGGCCTATAAACAGCCCGTGACCAGAGTGGAGATAGAAAGCATAAGAGGCGTATCCTGCGGACATCAGATAAACAAACTGCTGGAATATGACCTCATCAAGGAACTGGGCCGACTGGACGTGCCCGGCAAGCCTCTTTTGTTTGGGACCACCGAGCAGTTTCTGAAGAGTTTTGCCGTATCGTCCATCGATGAACTGCCTGTGGCATCCCCCGTTGAAATCGAGAATTTCGGCGCACAGACAGATGCCGAGATCGAAGAAATTAAAGTTTAAAGATAGAATGTTAAAAATTTATTAAATATATGTAGAAATAATTTTTCTCTTATGCTATAATGCATCTGTTTTGAAATCATACATATGTTTTAGTGGAGGCGAAATATGAGCAATTATCCCGAAAGCTCAGCGGGCAGACGTATAGCAGCACTGCTCGATGAGAACAGTTTCGTTGAGATCGGCGGCGACGTTACGGCCAGGATCACCGATTTTAACGAAGGCAGCGCCGAGACACCTTCAGACGGTGTCATCACGGGCTACGGAGTGATAGACGGAAAAGCTGTCTACATTTACAGCCAGGACGCATCGGTGCTTAACGGATCCATTGGCGAAATGCACGCCAAGAAGATCAGTCATATCTATAAGCTGGCCATGAAAGTAGGAGCACCTGTCATCGGACTCATCGATTCATCGGGTGTGAGACTTCGCGAGGCTATGGATTCTCTTATGTCCATGGGCAGCATCCACAGGAATATGGCTCTTGCATCAGGTGTCATTCCCCAGATCACAGCCGTATTCGGTGAGTGCGGCGGAGGTATGGCCATTACCTGCGGCCTTTCCGATTTTGTATTCATGGAAGAGAACGGAAAGCTCTATGTGAATTCACCCAATGCTATCCCCGGAAACAACGAAAACAAAAAGGATACAGCCTCCTGTGAATTTAAGGCAAAGGAGTCCGATATGGTAGACGGATCCGGAGACGAGGCTTCCATCATAGCCAAGATGAGAGCTCTGGTTTCCATGCTTCCTTCAAACAATACCGATATCGCCGATGCAAACTGCGTGGATGATCTGAACAGACTCATCCCCGATATCAAGAATATGGCAGAGGATACATCGATCATGCTGTATAATCTGGCAGACAAGGGCTCATATCTGGAGCTCAAGGATAAATATGCAAGGGATATGGTGACCGCCCTTATCAAGCTGGACGGTATCACCGTAGGAGCTATTGCGAACCGCAGTGTGGTTTACAACAGCGACGGAGAGAAGGAGGAGACCTTCGATTCATCCCTTACCCTTAAGGGCGTGCGCAAAGCTACCGATTTTGTACGTTTCTGCGACAGCTTTGACATCCCCGTCCTTACCATCACGAATGTAAACGGTTTCTGCGCATGCGAGTGCTCCGAAAAGCAGATGGCCAAGGCTGCAGCTTCATTGGAGTATGCTTTTGCAGAGGCTACGGTGCCCAAGGTTAACGTGATCACGGAAAAAGCCTGGGGCAGCGCTTTTGTAGTGATGAATTCAAAGGCTCTGGGCGCTGACATCACCTTCGCCTGGGACGGCGCAAAGATCGGTGTGATGGATTCAAAGCTGGCAGCCAAGATCATGTACGAAGGACAGGGCGCCGATGTAATCTCTGAGAAGGCAAAAGAGTATGAGGAGCTTTCCGGAAGTGCTCTTTCAGCTGCAAAGAGAGGTTATGTGGATGCTATCATCAATCCTTTGGATACCAGGAAATATGTGATCGGCGCATTTGAGATGCTCTACACCAAGGGCGAGAGCCGTCCTGATAAAAAGCACGGTACAAAATAGTTTACAGAGAGGATGTTTACAGTGAAAAAAAGTATTAAGAAAATTTTATTGTTGACAAGCGTCCTGCTGGCTATGGTTTTTGTACTGACATCCTGTGGTAAGGAAAAGGAGCTGGTTCAGTATGATGAGGCTGCTCTTAAGCAGATTGCCTTCAAGATCACCCTTCTGGTGGATTCCGTTGACAGGGATTATCTGAATAAGCTCGAGAGCGAGCTTTCCGAAGAAGAGATAGAAGAACAGCTCAAGTCCGAAAGACTGGGTATCAAGGCTGACGGTGCAGCTTTTTATTCAGCTGTCGATTCCTGGCTTACCGCCAAGGAAGAGCTGGGTAATGTGAATCTGGAAGCTGTCAGCGAACAGGATGTGGTCATCGAGCCGGATACGGACGAGGTCATCGTAAAGATTACGGTTAAGGGCGACGGTAAGGACGATAAAGGTAACGACAGAAGCGCTCAGGTGGAATACATCTTTGATAAGAGATTGAAACTCACCTCCGGCGTAACCAACATCAACAGGTCCTTTAACGAGAACATGAAGAATGCGGCACTCAACACCCTGCTGGGAATGGGAACCGTGTTCGCAGTGCTTATCCTGATCGCTCTGCTGATCGACAGCTTTAAGTATATCTCGATCATTGAAAAGCACTTTGAAAACAAAAAGAAAGTACCTGCCGAGAAGAAGCAGGCTATTGATAATGCCCTTGCAAGGATAGTGGAGACAGAGACGCGGGGTGACGATAATGAACTCATCGCAGTCATTTCCGCAGCTATTGCCGCATATGAGGCACAGAGCGGCGGCAGTGTACCTGCGGGCGGATATGTAGTCAGATCTATTAAGAAAAGATAAGGAGAGATAAAATGAAAAATTACACTATTACCGTAAACGGAAATGTATATGATGTGACTGTTGATGAGGGCAAAGGCGGAGCAGCACCTGTAGCTGCAGCACCCGCACCCGTGGCAGCAGCGCCTGCAGCAGCACCTGCACCTGCAGCAGCACCTGCGGCAGTAGGCGGCGGAGCAGTTAAGATCGAAGCCGGTGCGGCCGGTAAAGTATTCAAGATCGAGGCTTCCGTTGGACAGAGCGTTAAGACCGGTGATACCGTAGTCATAGTAGAGGCTATGAAGATGGAGATCCCTGTGGTAGCACCTCAGGACGGTACCATTGCCAGCATAGACGTGGCAGTCGGTGATGCCGTTGAAGCAGGCGCAGTTCTTGCAACAATGAACTAAAGGAGATTACGGAGGTTAAGCGATGTCTTATATTACTGAAACATTGGCAAACCTTTGGGGACAGACGGCTTTCATGACCATTGACATCAAGAATGTGATCATGATCATCGTTGCATTGTTTTTTCTGCTGCTGGCCATTAAGTTCGGCTTCGAGCCGCTTCTTCTGACCCCCATAGCCTTTGGTATGCTTCTGGTCAATATCTATCCCGATATCATGGCCGAAGGCGGTTTGCTTCACTATTTTTATCTGTTGGATGAGTGGTCCATCCTGCCTTCCCTCATCTTCATGGGCGTAGGTGCCATGACGGATTTCGGACCCCTCATTGCGAATCCTGCCAGCTTCCTGTTGGGAGCGGCGGCTCAGTTCGGTATTTTCGCAGCATATTTCGGAGCTATTGCTCTCGGGTTTAACGACAAAGGTGCTGCGGCAGTATCCATCATCGGAGGAGCTGACGGCCCTACTTCCATTTTCCTTGCAGGAAAGCTGGGACAGACTTCACTTCTCGGACCTATTGCGGTGGCAGCTTATTCATACATGTCGCTGGTTCCCATTATCCAGCCCCCTATCATGAAGCTGATGACCACCGAAAAAGAGAGAAAGATCAAGATGGGACAGCTTCGTCCCGTGTCAAAGCTGGAGAGGATCCTTTTTCCGATCATAGTCACCATCGTGGTATGTCTGATCCTTCCCACTACAGCACCCCTTGTAGGTATGCTCATGCTTGGTAATCTCTTCAAGGAGAGCGGCGTGGTAAGACAGCTGACAGATACAGCATCCAATGCCCTGATGTACATCGTGGTCATCTTCCTCGGAACATCCGTAGGAGCCACCACTTCCGCAGAGGCATTCCTGAATGCAAACACACTTAAGATCGTTGCTCTCGGACTTATTGCATTTATGTTCGGAACTGCAGCGGGAGTATTCTTCGGAAAGCTCATGTGCATAGCCACCAAGGGCAAGGTTAATCCTCTGATCGGCTCCGCCGGAGTGTCCGCCGTACCCATGGCCGCAAGAGTATCCCAGAAGGTGGGAGCAGAGTATGATCCCACGAACTTCCTCCTGATGCACGCCATGGGCCCGAACGTAGCAGGCGTTATCGGTACCGCAGTCGCAGCCGGTACCTTTATGGCGATCTTCGGCATCTGACGAGGATTGCACCCCGAGTATGAAACACATCCGCTTTAGCGGATGTCTCACGAAGAAAATATCGGATGTGCAAGCTTGCTTGCAACAGACGATATTTGCATCGTGAGTAATCCCGATCTTGATCGGGATGTGGTTTCATACGTATGGAGGTATAAGACGAGCAGCGCGACGAAAAAGATGCGGAGCATCTTTGAGTTTAGTTTTTATTCAGGATAGAATCTATCAAGATTCTTCGCTAATGTCCTAAGGCATCCACCACTTCGTGGTACCCCTTAGGACGAAATTCGCTCAGAATGACATAGTTTTGAAGATTATAAAGGAAAGGAAAAATCATGGCAGAGAAAAAACCGGTTAAAATATGTGAAACGATCCTGCGTGACGCGCATCAGTCACTGATCGCCACCAGAATGCCCACCGAGCTCATGCTCCCCATCCTCGATAAGATGGATAAGGTCGGCTATCACTCAGTAGAGTGCTGGGGCGGCGCCACCTTTGACGCATCCTTAAGATTCCTTAAGGAAGATCCCTGGGAGCGACTCAGACTCATCAGAAAGGGTATGCCCAACACGAAGCTTCAGATGCTCTTCAGAGGACAGAACATCCTGGGCTATCGTCACTACGCTGACGATGTGGTGGAAAACTTCGTAGAGAAGTCCATCGCAAACGGAATCGATATAATCCGTATCTTTGACTGCCTTAACGATCTTCGTAACCTTAAGGCAGCTGTAGACGCCACCATCAAGATCAAGGCAAGGGAGGGCAGAGGACATGCCCAGATCGCTCTTTCCTATACACTGGGCGATGCATATACCCTTGACTACTGGATGAACATGGCTAAGGAGATCGAGGAGATGGGAGCTGATTCCATCTGTATAAAGGATATGGCAGGACTTCTCCTTCCTTATAAGGCACAGGAGCTGATCACAGCTATGAAGAGTGCCACCAACCTTCCCATCGATCTACATTCACATTACACCTCAGGTGTGGCAGGCATGACTTATCTCAAGGCTGTTGAGGCAGGCTGCGATATCATCGATACCGCTATGTCACCTCTTTCCATGGGTACTTCACAGCCCGCTACGGAGGTTATGGTAGAAACCTTTAAGGGCACGGAGTATGACACCGGTCTGGATCAGGAACTTCTGGCAGAGATCGCCGATTACTTTGCTCCCTACAGAGAAGAGTGCCTTAAGACCGGCCTTCTCAATCCCAAGGTTATGGGCGTTAACATCAAGACCCTGCTGTATCAGGTTCCCGGCGGTATGCTTTCCAACATGGTATCACAGCTCAAGGAACAGAATGCAGAGGATAAATACAATGACGTGCTCAACGAGATCCCCAGAGTGCGTAAGGATATGGGCGAGCCTCCTCTTGTTACTCCTTCGTCACAGATCGTCGGTACACAGGCTGTATTCAATGTGCTGATGGGTGAGAGATACAAGATGGCTACAGATCAGACCAAGGATCTGCTCCGCGGTAAGTATGGACAGACCGTTAAGCCCATGAACCCCGAGGTTATCGAAAAGGTTATCCCCGGCGAGGAGAGGATCACCTGCCGTCCCGCAGATCTCATCGAGAACGAGATGGACAAGATCGAGGCAGATATGAAGGAATACAAGCAGCAGGAAGAGGATGTGCTTTCATATGCACTCTTCCCTCAGGTTGCCACAGACTTCTTCAAATATCGTCAGGCACAGCAGGAAAAGATAGACGTTACAAAGGCTGACAAGAAGAATGAAGCTTATCCCGTATAATCTTTGAATGACTTTTAGGACAAGTGAATCCTGACCTTAAACTTAACTCAAACATGTCCCGTATCAGGGGCATGTTTGATTAGTTTACAGGAAAATATTTTTACAGGAAAAAATTTTTACAGTATGATATGAGATGGATATTTGAATATAAAAAAATAACAGCTCTGCTTTTGACCATGATCTTTATCCTGTGTCAGGCTGCCGTTATCGTCCATGCGGATACGGTCAGGGCCTCGGACCTTCAGGTGACATACACTGAGGATAAGGTGAATGATTACTGGACTGAATATTATTACACGGTAAAAAACGATTCGTCACAACCTGTGACCGGTGTGATAATCCTGATCCCTGCAGACGGCGATATGCAAAAATGTGAGACCTGGTCGGGGCAGATGCTTTCATACGATGCGTCGGCCGGCGGCATACTTTTGTACGCACCGGTGTGCATAGCTGCGGGGGGCAGCGCCAGTCTTGAGAAAATGGGGATAGATGCAAAGACCCATCCCGTTACTCTGGGGAAACCTTCGGTATATGCGGTAAATGAGACAAGAAACTGGAACAGTGTACATCAATACGGCGATCCGCCGGAAGACAACACATTTCCGGATAAAGATATGACTGACGGCGGTAACGCCGGTAACGATATGACGGGGCCGGTTTTGGAAACTGACTATGAACTAAAAGGAGAAGTTAAGGATATGGAATTTAAGGATACTCCCGTAGGAAAGCACGGAAAACTGCATCTTGCAAAGGTGGAGGGCTACGGAAATGCACCGGTGATCGTGGATGAAAAAGGAGAACCGCTGATGCTTCGAGGTGCCAGTACCCATGGCCTGCAGTGGGATGTCTGCATTCCGTACATCAATAAAGAGGCCTTTCAGTCCTTCCGTGATGAATGGGGAGTGAACCTTATCCGTTTTGCCGGTTATGTGAGGGATGATAACGGTTATCTGAACGGAGGCAGGGATGTCATCGACGATATGATAACGAAGGGAATGCCCTATACAAAGGAACTGGGACTTTATGCCATCATCGACTGGCACGTTTTGGCCTACAATCCTCATGAAGATAAGGAAGAAGCAAAGAAGTTTTTTGAAAAATACGCCGGAATGTATTCCGGTTATGACAATGTGATATATGAGATCTGTAATGAACCTACCGGTACCCCCTGGTATGACGGCACCGGCAGAGACCTGTACAGTTACGCCAATGAGCTGATCCCCATCATCAGGGAGAAGGATCCCGATGCCCTTATCGTGGTGGGCACAAACACCTGGTCCCAGGATGTGGATGATGTACATAATAAACCCATTGAGGGTTACGATAATATCATGTACGCCTTCCATTTTTATTCCGGATCCCACAAGGGCGAATTCAGGGACAGGGTTAAGAATGCATTGGATTCGGGCACCCCTGTATTCATAACCGAGTTCGGTATCTGCGATGCCAGCGGCAACGGAAATATCCAGACCGGTGAGGCGGATCTGTGGATGGAGTTTTGTGAAAAATACAATATCAGCCATGCCTGCTGGGCCATCTCTAAAAAAGACGAGAGCGCATCATATTTTAAGACCGACTGCGTAAGGACCAGCGGCTGGAAACAGGAGGATCTGGCTCCCACAGGTGTCTGGCTTTTTAATACATATCGGAGAGAGGCTTCATCCGAACAGGATGATACGGCTGAAAAAACGGAAACGACAGAAGAAATGGAAACGACAAAAGAAACGGACAGTTCAAAGATGTCGGATATGACTGAGGAAAAGAGTGCTTTGGATCAGCCCGGAACGTCCGCAACAACAGAAAATAAAGAAACAACGGCTCCCGCTGAGTCTGCTCCCGGCTTTTTCGAACGTATAATAGAGTTTTTCCGTAATCTTTTTGCCGGGGTGAGCGCACCGGGTGTTGCATCTTGACAATTTATAAAACATATGTTATTTTATTAAAAGAAAATTTTTTATCCTTAAGGGGGAATTATGGCCAGAAAACAGAGTATAACAAAAGAAATGATCCAGAAAGCGGCCTTGGACCTGGCGCATGAAGAGGGACTGGAGGCAGTTACCGCCCGCCGTGTCGCAGCCTGTGCCAACTGCTCTACGCAGCCTATCTTCAGGGCTTACGAAAACATGGAGGATCTTCAGGCCGATGTGATAAAGATGGCAGGGGATTTTTTTGCCGAGTATTATGAGAATTCACCCAAGAATTCACCCACGCCTTTTGTGGATCTCGGTATCGCCTATATCAATTTTGCAAGGGAGCATGAGAATCTTTTCCGCATCCTTTTTGTCAGCAGATATAAGAGGACGGTTTCGACTTATGAATTCATCAACGGCTCCGATAAGATGTATGTTCTTAAGGAGCTTAAGAAGGTGGAAGGAGTTCCGCCCCAGAGAGCAGGACAGATATTCTCGTTGTTCTGGACCTTTGTAAACGGTCTGGCTGCCATGAGCCTGAACGGCGATCTGGATATGAATGAAGAAGAGATAAGGGCGAATCTGGCCGAAGCATACGAAGCATTAAGGAGCTTTGGGGCATAATGGCCAGGAACCTTTTGATCTCTCTGGATAAAAAGTATCCCGCCTTCAGCAAGGGCCAGAAGAAAATAGCGGACTATGTCAAGGAGAATCCCGATGAGGCGGCGTTTTTGACTGCGGCGAAGCTCTCCGAAAAGACCGGCGTTTCCGAGTCTACGGTGGTGAGGTTCGCAGTGGCCATGGGATATAAGGGCTTTCCCGAATTTCAGGACGCGCTTTCGGATATGCTGAGGGATAAGCTGAGCCTTAAGGAACAGCTTAATGACAGCACCGGCCTCGGAAATAAACAGCTGTACGCTTCGGTGATGGCCTCGGATATGAGCCTTATCTCAAATACCATATCAGCCACGGAGCCTGCATTGTTTGAGGCTGCCGTGGATATGCTGACCAGGGCAAGGCGCATATATGTCCTGGGGATCAGACAGGAATCGGCCCTGGCGGCACATCTGGCTTTTTATCTGAACCTTATGTTTTTTGATGTCAGGCTCATCAGCTCCAGCTACATGGGTGAACTTTTTGAACAGCTGATAAACATTGATGAAAACGATGTCCTTGTGGGCATCAGTTTTCCCAGATATTCCGTGAGAGTACTCAGGGCGCTGGAATTTGCCAGTACGAAAAAGGCCGGTATCATCACTCTTACAGATGATGCGAATTCACCTGTGGGTATGTATTCTTCGGTAAATCTTCCGGCCAGGAGCAGGACTCATTCCATACTTCAGTCCATGACTGCACCCTTTTGTCTGATAAATGCGCTGGTGGTTGCCATCAGCATAAAAAAAGGAGATGCACTCCTTGATTCCTTGAAAGAACTGGAAGATATCTGGCAGGATTATCAGGTGTACGGACCGGATAATCTGGACGCCTTTGACGACGAACCCTTTTAGACATGAAAACCTTAGTTATAGGGGGCGGTCCTGCCGGTATGATGGCGGCCATATCCGCTGCCATGGCAGGGGATGAGACCCGTCTCATAGAAAAAAACGAAAAGCTGGGCAAAAAGCTGTTCATCACGGGAAAGGGCAGGTGTAATGTCACAAATGCCTGTGATATATGCGATTTTTTCGACAGCGTATGCTCGAATCCCAAATTTTTGTACAGCGCGGTCTACGGTTTTGACAACAGCAGCCTGATGGCATTTTTTGAAGAGAGGAAGGTCCCGCTCAAGACAGAAAGAGGGAACAGGGTCTTTCCCGTGTCGGATCACTCCTCCGACATCATCAGGGCGCTTGAGGTACAATTGAAGGATCTGGGTGTTTCCGTCAGCCTGAATACCGAAGTCAGGGAGCTTATCACGGAAAACGGCCGGGTGACCGGCATCAGATACGCCGGAGGTTTTGAGGAGGCGGACCGGGTGATAGTGGCTACGGGCGGTCTGTCCTATCCGTCCACCGGTTCCACGGGAGACGGCTACAGATGGGCAAAGGCCACGGGACATGAGATCAGGGATACTTATCCCGCCCTTGTCCCCTTTAATCTGAAGGATGAATTTGTAAAGGAGCTTCAGGGTCTTACCCTTAAGAATACAGGACTTGTGGTCCTCAAAGATAAAAAGACCGTTTTTTCAGGTCAGGGAGAGGTTTTGTTTACGCATTTCGGCGTCAGCGGACCCCTCATCCTTACGGCATCTTCCCTTATGAAGGGGGGACGCGGAGATTTTGAGATATATCTGGACCTGAAACCTGCACTTTCGCAGGAGGTGCTTGATAAAAGATTTCTCCGTGAATTTGAAAACGGAGCGCAAAAGAGTCTTTCAAATGTTTTGAAGGAGCTTTTGCCAAAGTCTATGATACCTGTGATACTCGCTCTTTCCTCTGTTTCGGGAGAAAAGAAGGCGGGACAGGTGAGCCGCAGCGAAAGGGAACGGCTGCTTGATGTATTTAAACATATGCCGCTTCATTTTTCCTCACTTAGAGGGTATAATGAAGCCATAATCACCGGCGGAGGTGTGAGTGTCAGGGATGTGAATCCCTCCACCATGGAATCAAACAAGATTAAAGGCTTGTATTTTTGCGGAGAAGTACTTGATGTTGATGCCTTTACCGGAGGCTATAACCTGCAGATCGCATTCAGTACGGGAAGACTGGCCGGCGGGGCATAGCGGGAGGTTGTTTTGGCTTACTTTTCCATGGACAATAATGACAGAGAACTGCTTTTGGCAGCCATGAAAAGACTAAAGCACGGAGATTTTACTCCGCTTGATACCACCTTCTTCAGTGACAAGGAGCTGGGAGATCATTTCAATGACATGCTTGAAAGCGTTAAGGACAGGAATAATGATTTTCTTGTCCGGCTTAACGACGCGGTCCGGGGAATTGGCGACAATACACATATCAAGAACATGATAGATTCCGTGGAAGGCCAGAACGGTGCGGTCATGGATCTGCTGGATCTGAGGGGAAAGCTCAGATATGCGGTGGAAAGACTGGACGAATACAATCTTGAGATGCTGGCGCTTTCCAAACAGATCAGAAATACCTGTGATCCCTGTGTGGATGACATGAACATTTCCAGTAAGGAAGTGGAGACACTGGTGGCAGACATAAAGGAGACCGTGCAGGAGATCAGCTTCGGGCTTCTTTCCATGGAAGTACCCTTGCCTGACGAGACTTATGTGCTCCTGGACAGATTTCTGGCCATGATGAACATGTGTACCCAGGCCCTTGAGAATCGTTCCACCATCATATTTGATGTGGCACAGAGCATAGAGGGGATCCACGGCAGGGTGGAGGCTGTCATAGACGATGTGATCAGTGCCAAAAAGCTGATCGACCAGCAGAACAGTCAGGCGGACATATTTATAAGCGGCGTGGACCGGGTACATAAGAGTACCGGAGAGATATCTGAGGACTGTTACAATACAGGCCGTTATCTGCAGAGGGTCACCCGGGCGCTTGACCGGGCCCGGAATGATATGTACAGGAAGAATTCCGACCTGCCGATCCATGATAAGCTCAGGATCTTCGAGGTGGATCACAATGTGCTGTTGTGGCGTACCTATAATAACATGATGGATCTGGAAGTCCTTCTGACAAAAAATGTGGAGACTGTGGACCGTTGCAAATTTGCCCTCTGGTGCAGGGAAGAGGCAGAGTCTTATATTACGGAGACAGACGGATTTAAGAATGCAGTGGATGCCCATACCGTTTTTCATAAGCATATCCTGGGGTGCTTCAGGGCAAAATTTGACAACGATATAGCGCTGGCAAAAAAGGAGTTTGATCTTTCATGTGCGGCTCTGGATGAGTTCATTGTGTCTTTGATGGAACTCCACAATGTATATGTTAAAAACGGAATAGTCGATGAACATTCCGATAATACTATGATCTGGTAACCGTGTATTACAGCTGCCAGGGGAAAGGAGGTGGATCGTATGCAGGAAGTTACTATGGATGCTAAGATTGAAAATCTGCCGCGCATGTTTGACTTTATTGTTTCGGAGCTGAGCAGATGCGGCGTCCGGCAAAGTGTGATCAGGCAGTGCAAGCTCTGCGCCGAAGAGGTCTTCATGAATATTTCCAGCTACGCTTATCATCCTGATACCGGAAAGGTCACTTTGAGACTTGATACTGAGGCAAAGCCGCATAAACTTTTGTTCAAGCTGGTCTTCTATGACAATGGCAAACCGTTCAATCCGTTGTCTGTAGATGAGCCTGATCTGGAAAGTGATGTGCAGAACCGAAAGGTCGGAGGCTTGGGCATATATCTGGTGAAAAAGACAATGGACGTGGTCCAATACGATTACATAAATGCTCAAAATGTACTGACAATGGAAAAAACACTGGATATATGATGAAAGGAGCATACTGCGATGCAAATAGATAAGACCATAGAAAACAATACAGTGACCGTGGCCCTCAACGGGGAAGTGGACGGCTCCAACGTGAGCCAGTTTGAACTCGCCATGACCGATGCCGCTGCAGAAGGAATACATGTCGTTGTCGACCTTAAAAACCTTAATTACGTCTCCTCCGCCGGCCTTCGGATCTTCCTGATCTTCCAGAAAAAGCTGGGGGATAAGATGAGCATTATCCACGTAAATAAAGAGGTGATGGATATCTTCAGCCTTACGGGGTTTGTTAAGCTTTTAAAGATAGTGGAGACGGATAAATGAATATAGCCATAGACGGACCTGCAGGTGCAGGCAAATCGACGATAGCAAAGATAGTGGCAAAGAAGCTGGGCAGCATATATGTGGACACCGGTGCCATGTACAGGGCCATGGCTCTGTATCTTATGAGACAGGGACTGGGAACTTCGGATGAGGACAGGTTTTCAAAAGAGTGTGAAAACGCTGTGATCTCCCTTCGTTATGAAGATGGGGTCCAGGCTGTTTTTCTCGGAGATGAGAATGTGAATTCCCTGATCCGTACTCCCGAAGTGTCCAATATGGCCAGCGTTTCCTCCAAAAACGCAGATGTGAGGAAGAAGCTGGTATCCATACAGCAGGAATTGGCCAAAACCACCGATGTGGTGATGGACGGCAGGGATATCGGCACAAAGGTGCTGCCGGATGCAGAGGTGAAGGTTTACCTTACCGCATCCGTAGAGTGCAGGGCAAAGCGCCGCTATGATGAGATGATCGCAAAGGGAGAGGAATGTGATCTCTCGGAGGTTGAGAAGGATATTGCGGACAGGGATTACCGTGATATGCACAGGGAAAATTCGCCCCTTGTGCAGGCTGAGGACGCAGTCCTCATCGATTCCACGTCCCTGACCATAGAACAGGTGGCGGATGAGATCTTAAAACTGGTACCGTAAAATGGAAGTGAGACTGGCAAAGACAGCAGGCTTCTGCTTCGGCGTAAAGAGGGCTGTGGAAAAGGTTTACGAAGGTATCGGCACCAACGACCGTATCTATACCTTCGGACCCATAATACATAACGAACAGGTAGTCAGGGATCTTGAAGAAAAAGGTGTGGTTGTGGTGAATAGCGTGGATGAGCTGTCCTCCCTTGAAAAAGGCACCGTGATAATCAGATCCCACGGCGTCAGCCGCGATATATACGAAAAGATAAAAGAGGCGGGGCATCTGGTGGAGGATGCCACCTGCCCCTTTGTTTTGAAGATACATAAGACAGTGGACAAGGAAAGCAGCGAGGGGCATCCCGTGATCATAATCGGAAATGAGGGACACCCCGAAGTAGAGGGCATCAGAGGCTGGTGCGATCTCTCCAAAGCGCCTGCATTTATCATAGGTTCCCAGGAAGAAGCACAGGCGTTTGACAGGGATCTGGGTGAAAACGCCATATGCGTTGTGGCTCAAACCACTTTTAATGTCAATAAATTTAAAGATATTGTTGAAATCCTATCAAAAAAAGGGTATAATGTAAATGTTGTGAATACGATCTGCAACGCCACGCAGGAGCGTCAGAGCGAGGCCAGAGAGATAGCTTCACAGTCGGATGTCATGATAGTCATCGGATCGAAGAGCTCCTCCAACAGCCGTAAACTTTACGAGATCTGCAGTGAGGTCTGCAGCGATACTCACTTTATACAGACACTTGATGACTTGGTTTTAGATTTACCTGAAACGATTCCATGTGTAGGTATTACTGCGGGGGCTTCCACCCCGGAAAATATTATAGAGGAGGTTCAAAAATATGTCAGAACAGTCTTTTGAACAATTATTGGAAGAACAAAATCCCAAAAGCATACACAATGGAGATGTGGTAAGCGGCGAAGTCATTTCAGTCAAGCCCGATGAGATCATACTTTCCCTCCACGGATACGGATCGGATGGTGTCATCAAGAAATTTGAATACACGAATGACAACAATGTAGACCTTACCGAGGCAGTTTCCGTAGGCGACGAGATGGAGGCCAAGGTCCTTAAGGTAAATGACAACGAAGGACAGGTTCTCCTGACATACAAGAGACTGGCCGCAGATAAGGGCAATAAGCGTCTTGAGGATGCATTCAACAACCGGGAGGTTCTCACCGCCAAGGTAGTCAAGGTACTGGAAGGCGGACTTTCCGTAGTAGTAGACGAGGCGAGAGTATTTATCCCCGCTTCCCTGGTTTCCGATTCATATGAGAGAGACCTGAACAAATATGCAGGTCAGGAGATCGAGTTCGTTATCACAGAGTTTAATCCCCGCCGTCGCCGCATAATAGGTGACCGCAAGGTCCTCCTTATGGAGAGAAAAGAGGAGCTGCGCAAGGCACTCTTCGAGAAGATAAAGGTAGGCGATGTGGTTGAGGGTACTGTCAAGAACCTCACCGAGTTCGGAGCTTTCGTAGATCTGGGCGGAGTAGACGGTCTGCTTCATATCTCCGAGATGAGCTGGGGCAGGATCGAGAATCCCAAGAAGGCCTTTAAGGTAGGTGATACCCTTCAGGTTCTGATCAAGGAGATCTCCGGCAACAAGGTGGCCCTTTCCAGAAAGTTTGAAGACAAGAACCCCTGGAAGGATGCAGCTGAGAAATACGCCATTGGAAATGAAGTTACCGGCAAGGTTGCCCGCATGACCGACTTCGGTGCATTTATTGAACTGCAGGAAGGCATAGATGCACTGCTCCACGTATCACAGATATCCAGAGAGCACATCGACAAGCCTGACAGCGTACTGAAGGTAGGCCAGGAAGTTACCGCCAAGGTAGTTGACTTTAACGAAGCCGAGAAGAAGATCAGCCTTTCCATGAAGGCTCTGCTTCCTCCCCTTTCACCTGAAGAAGAGGATGAGGATGTTAAATCTGTTGACATAGATGCTGTTATCGAGGCTCAGGACGAGGAAGAAGCTCCTGAGGCAGCTGCCGAAGAAGCTCCCGCAGCAGAGGAGGCTGCAGAGGAAAAGACAGAGGAGTAATATGGCATACGATTACGAATACTTCAAAAAGGCCGTTTTTGATCTTACAAAGATCGATCTGAATGCCTATAAAGAAAAGCAGATGAAACGTCGTATCGACACGCTCATCTCCAAGAATAAGATTACAGGTTATGAAAACTATGTAAAGGCATTAAAGACAGACAACGAAAGGTTTGAGGAATTTGTAAATTATCTGACCATTAATGTTTCCGAGTTTTACCGTAATCCCGATCAGTGGGAACTCATGGACAAGACTTATATCCCCGAGCTGATCCAGCGGTTCGGCACGAACCTTAAGATCTGGTCTGCAGCCTGTTCCACAGGTGATGAGCCCTATTCTCTGGTCATGGCCCTGTCAAAGCATATACCGCTGAACAGGATCAGGATACTGGCTACCGACATAGACAAGCAGGTGATGGAAAAGGCCAAGGTAGGTCTTTACAGTGAGAAATCACTTGCGGGGGTACCCAAGGAGTTCAAGCAGAAATATTTTGAAAAGGTGGGCCCTTCATACAAGATAGCCGATGAGATAAAGGCCAGAGTGGAGTTCAAGCAGGCAAACCTGTTAAAGGATCCCTATCCTACGAATTACGATTTCATAGTCTGCCGCAACGTGCTCATCTATTTCACTGAGGAGGCAAAGGATGAAGTTTTCAGAAAGTTCGCAGGCTCCCTCAAAAAGGGCGGATATCTTTTCATAGGATCCACGGAGCAGATCATGGGCTACAAGGAGATGGGATATATCAGGAAGAGCTCCTTCTACTATGAGAAAGCCTGATGTAGAGTTTTTACACGGATCGGACAGTAGTATTTAATAACTTAAACAAACAACCCCGGGAATTTGATTCCCGGGGTATTTTTATCGAGTTTTTTCATTCTGAGCGCCCACCTATCCATTTTCATTCTGAGCACCACATCCAACCATTGTCATTCTGAGCGAAGCGAAGAATCTTTTACCGGCATCCTTTCCTAAGCCGTGGCCAGGGTCTGAAGCAGATGCTCCGCATATCTGGTAAACTTTCTGGGATCTCTCTTAAATGCGTCCTCCAGCTCCACATAGGTGGTCTTGTCCGAGTAGGAGAGCTTATATTCGGGGCTGAAGATGGGGGAGAACATGGGGAGGAATACCCCTGTCTTTTTGGTGTAGCAGTTGGAGGCCTTTGCGCTTTCCCTGCGTGAGGAATCCACGTAGGTGGCTACACTTTTATGCACGGCTATATCCTCATCGGGTATGTAATAGTATTCTTTGTAATTGGGGTAGAAATACTTCGCTTCGCCTTCGTAGATGGCTACCCTGAGCTTGGCCCTGGTGCCTTCTCCTGTGAAATAGCAGTCGGAGAAACCATAGGATATCTGTACGGGAAGGGGTGAAGGCAGAGACAGCTCCATGATGACTTCGCTGCGCTTGACGCCCTGGGAATCGATGTAAGGATTTCGGCCGGCCTTGATCACGCGGATGCGCTCGTTGAACATATCGGGGACGGAGAGCAGCGGAACTATGCACACCATACCCCGCAGATCATGATAGTTATGATGGAGGAGCACATCCTCC